>NZ_JBIDCW010000004.1:0-360808 GCF_043204795.1 Streptomyces sp. NPDC047706
GGTTGATAGGCCGGATATGGAAGCACGGTAACGTGTGGAGTTGACCGGTACTAATAGGCCGAGGGCTTGTCCTCAGTTGCTCGCGTCCACTGTGTTGGTTCTGAAACCACGAACAATCGTCGTAGCCGTTGCTGCGGTTCCGGTTGTGTTTCATAGTGTTTCGGTGGTCATAGCGTGAGGGAAACGCCCGGTTACATTTCGAACCCGGAAGCTAAGCCTTACAGCGCCGATGGTACTGCAGGGGGGACCCTGTGGGAGAGTAGGACGCCGCCGAACAATTATTGAGGGAAACCCCGCATCTTCGGATGCGGGGTTTTCTGCGTTCAGGGGTTGGAAAGGGAAAGGCCTTCAGTGGCATCACCTGAAGGCTCCGGCAGATCAGAGGCGGCCCGTTGTCTTGAGCGCCAGATACGCGTCTGCCAGCGCCGGCGCCAATTCGTCCGGCGTAGCGTCCACCACCGTAACGCCGTGTCGGCGCAGTTGTTCGGCGGTGCGGTGGCGTTCGGACTGGGCCTGAGCCGCGGCTGCGGCGTCGTACACCGCCTCCGCGTCTCCGCGGGAGGTTGCCATGCCGGCGATGTGCGGGTCAGCCACCGAGGCCACCAGGACGGAGTGGCGTTGCGTGAGCTGGGGGAGGACCGGGAGCAGGCCCTCTTCCACCGGGGCCGCGTCGAGGCTCGTGAGCAGGACGATCAGGGAGCGGCGCGGAGCCGTTCGGAGCGCTGTGGCAGCGAGTCCGCGGGCATCCGTCTCGATGAGTTCCGGTTCGAGAGTCGCCATTGCGTTCACCAGGGCGGGCAGTACGTCGCCCGCTGTGCGGCCCTGGACCGACGTGCGTACTCGGCGGTCGTAGGCGATGAGATCGACGCGGTCGCCGGCGCGGGAGGCCAGGGCGGCCAGGAGCAGGGCGGCGTCCATGGAGGCGTCGAGGCGGGGTACGTCCCCCACACGGCCGGCGGAGGTGCGGCCGGTGTCGAGCACCAGCAGGATGTGACGGTCGCGTTCGGGGCGCCAGGTCCGCACGGCGACCGTGGTCTGGCGGGCTGTGGCGCGCCAGTCGATCGAGCGGATGTCGTCGCCGGGGACGTACTCGCGCAGGCTGTCGAATTCGGTGCCCTCGCCTCGCTGCAGCACGCTAGTGCGCCCGTCGAGTTCGCGGAGGCGGGCGAGTTTCGAGGGGAGGTGCCTGCGGCTGGTGAAGGGGGGCAGGACGCGTACCGTCCAGGGCACCTTGTGGGTGCCTTGGCGGGTGAGGAGGCCCAGTGGGCCGTATGAGCGAATCGACACGCGGTCGGCTTGACGGTCGCCGCGGCGGGTGGGGCGCAGACGGGTGGTGAGGCGGCGGCGTTCGCCGGCGGGGACCGTCAGGCGGTGACGGGAGGCCATGACCTCGGTGCCCGGCTGCCAGGCGCTGGGGGGCCACGCGTCGCGCAGCTGGGCGCGGAGGGTGCGACGGGAGGGGTTGGTGACGGTGAGCGTGACGTCCGCTGTTTCGCCCAGACGTGCGGAGGTGTCGCCGGAACGGGTCAGGCCCAGGTGCCGCACGGGCGCCGCGAGGGCGTAGTCGCAGGCGCAGGCGAGGGCCAGGGGACCGTTGACGGCCAGGATTCCTGTCCAGCTGGGCTCCCACAGTCCTACGGGGAGTGCTCCGAGGGCCGCGAGGAGTGCGGCGCGTCCGGTGAGTGCCATCAGCGGGGGACGGAGACGTGGGTGAGGACGGCGTTGATGACGGAGTCGGCCGTCACGCCCTCCATTTCGGCCTCCGGGCGGAGCTGGACCCGGTGGCGGAGGGTTGGCAGGGCCAGGGCCTTGACGTCGTCGGGAGTGACGTAGTCGCGGCCGGTGAGCCATGCCCAGGCTCGGGAGGTGGCGAGCAGGGCGGTGGCGCCGCGCGGGGACACGCCCAGGGTGAGGGACGGCGATTCGCGGGTGGCCCGGCAGATGTCGACGACGTAGGCAGTGATCTCGGGGGAGACCGTGGTCTCGGCGACGGCCGTGCGGGCGGCCTCCAGGACGGCGGCGCCCGCTACGGGGCGTACGCCGGCGGCGCGCAGGTCGCGGGGATTGAACCCTTCGGCGTGGCGGGTGAGGACGTTGATCTCGTCCTCGCGGGAGGGGAGAGGGATGGTGAGCTTGAGGAGGAAACGGTCCAGCTGGGCTTCGGGGAGGGGGTAGGTGCCTTCGTACTCGACCGGGTTCTGGGTCGCGGCGACCAGGAACGGCTCCGGGAGCGGGCGGGGGGTGCCGTCCACCGTGACCTGGCGTTCCTCCATTGCTTCCAGGAGGGACGACTGGGTCTTCGGGGGCGTGCGGTTGATCTCGTCCGCGAGGAGGAGGTTCGTGAAGACCGGGCCGGGCTGGAAGGAGAACTCGGCGGTGCGGGCGTCGTAGACCAGGGAGCCGGTGACGTCGCTCGGCATGAGGTCGGGGGTGAACTGGACGCGCTTGGTGTCGAGCTCGAGTGCGGAGGCGAGGGCGCGGACGAGCAGCGTCTTGGCGACTCCGGGGACTCCTTCGAGGAGGACGTGTCCGCGGCAGAGCAGGGCGACGACGAGGCCGGTCACGGCGGGATCCTGGCCGACCACGGCCTTGGCGATCTCGGCGCGCAGGGCCTCCAGGGCGGCTCGGGCGGTGCCCGGGTCCCCGGTCTGCCCGGCGTTGTCAGTGGTCGGGTCCATCATGGACGGCGTACCTCTCTTTCGAGGGCGTCGAGTTGGTCGGCGAGGGAGATGAGGGCTGCGTCGTCGCCTGGCGGCGGGCCGAAGAGGAGAGGTCGCAGGGACTGTCCGTCGCCGTGGAGGTGGGCGGACAGCGCGGGGAGCAGGGCTTCGGGCGCGTGTGCCTGGGCGACGGGGACGCCTACGAGGGGGGCGAGGCGGGTGCGGGTGGTGGAGCGAAGAGCGGCGGCCGCGCGGTCGCGGGCGTTGGCCTTGCGGTAGAGGCGTGCACGTCCTTCGACGGTTTCGGAGGCGCGGATCGCCACGGGGAGCTCTTCGGGCACGAGGGGGCCCAGTCGGCGTGCCCTCCACAGGGCGGCGAGGGCTGCGGCGACGAAGAGCTGCAGGGTGCCCCAGAGCCAGCCCGAGGGGAGCAGGTCGAGGAAGCTGCGTTCCTCGTCCGGGGCGGAGGTGTCGGCCAGCGAGGGGAGGTACCAGACCAGATGGGGGCGGGAGCCGAGCAGTTGGAGGGCGAGCGAGGCGTTGCCCTGCTCGCCAAGGCGGTCGTTGAAGAGGATGTCGGGTGCGCCGAGGACGACGGTGTCGCCGCCTCCGGGAGCCTCGGGAAGGCGGATCAGGCTGGCCAGGCGCTGGCTCGGGTAGCACTCGTCGGCTTCCGGGTGCAGGGCGGTGTAGCGCAGGCCGCCCATGTCGGCGGCGCCGGCGCGGCGGGCGGGGAGGAAGTCGCAGTCCGGTTCGAGCGTGGACCGGAGGCTGGTTGCGGGGGCCGCGGTGACGCCGGGGGCGAGCTGCTCGACGGAGGCGCTGCCGGCGGCGACGAGGATGGTGCGGCCGCCGGATTCGGCCATCGTGGAGCGCAACTGCGTCTTCTGAGGTCCCGTCAGCAGGTCGGGGACGGCGACCAGGAGTGTGGTGTCGGGGGCGGCTGCGGCGCGCGCTGCCGCCAGGGTGGTGACCACGCGGGTGGACACGCCGCGGTCGGCGAGCAGCTCGGCGACGGCGCGGCTGCCTTCGGGAGTGGTGGAGCGCGGGTCGAGGCTGCCGCGGTGCGCGTCGGAGCGGACCAGGGCGATCAGGACGGCCCCGGCCAGGAGGAGGACGAGGGCGAGCGCGATGCCTCGCGTGCGGGTCCACACCTGGCGGGGGGTGGGCGAGGCCGAGGTGGTGGGGAGCGTGGCCTCCGTGGTCATCCGGCGGCTCCCTGGCGGCTGATGTGGTCCGCGCTGTGGGCGCTGCTGGTGAGCTGTGGTTTGGCGCGTTCCAGGTCGTGGTCGAGTTCGGCGATGCGGCGGTACGACGGCTCGGCGGCGGCGCGTCCGCCGTACGTGATGTCGTCGAAGTCCCGGGCGGCGGCGCGCAGTCGGTCCGCGTGGGAGGGAAGGGTGCGGCCGGCTTCGGCTGCGGCCTCGTCGGCGGTGCGGCCGGGGCGGACGTCGAGGAGCGCGCGTTCTTCCAGCGAGCGGACGATGGCGCGCATGCGTTCCTGGAGGGCTTGGCTCCAGTGGCCCTGGGCTGCGTGGGCCTCGGCGGCCGCGCGGTGTTCGGCGGCGCTGCGGGGGCGGTCGTCGAACAGGGCGGCGGCGGAGGTGGGGCGGCGTCGCGGGGTGCCCAGGCGCCACCACAGGGCGCCCAGGACCGCGAGGACGGCGATGATGACGACCAGGAGGCCGAGCGTGCCGCCGGGGGTCGCGTCGGACGCGAGGCGGAGCAGCTTGCCGAGCCACTCCCAGAAGGTGTCGAGGAGGCGCTGGAAGAGGCCGGGGTCGTCCTCGTGGTACATGCGCTTGGACAGCTCGCGGCGGGCCGCCTCCCTCGCCGGGTCGCGGGGGATCGTCAGCGGCGGCTCGTCGTCGGAGCCGGGCAGCGACAGCACGGAGGTGCCGCCGGTGCGGTGCGGCGGTCGTGCGGTGAGGTCGCCGGCGCGCGACCAGGCGCGTACGACGGTTTCGTGGGCGCGCGGCAGTGGCACGGCTGTGAGGACTCCCCCGGCCAGGCTCACCGCATCAGCTCCCGGGCGAGGGGTTGGAGGTGCCGGGACCGCAGCCCTGGACGCCGGCGGCGCGGGCCAGGTCGAGGTCGAGGGCCTCGCGGCGGATGCGCTGGTCGACGTAGAGGAGCACGGTGACACCGGCCGAGATGGGGAACGTGATCATGGATCCGATCACGGAGCCGACACCGCTGATGATCAGGAAGGTCCAGCCGAAGTCGCCGGTGCCGTTGAGGAATCCGCTGATGCCGTCCCCGCCGAAGGCCGCGGCGAGGAAGGTGAAGGGGATGACGACGATCGCCGCGACGATGTTCGCGATGATCGTGGCGAGCAGCTGGATACCGAAGACGCGCCACCAGGAGCCGCGGACGAGTTTGGCGGAGCGGCTCATCGACTTGCGGATGCCCTGCTTCTCCAGCATCAGCGCCGGGGAGGCCAGGGAGAATCGGACCATCAGCCACAGGGCGACGACGGCGGTGCACAGGCTGCCCAGGACGATGAGTGCGGCGCCGGCGGCGCCACCGCCCGCCAGGGTCACCAGGATGCCGGGCACGGCGCCCGCGAAGGCGACGCCCAGGGCGATCAGGAGCAGCAGGAAGATCAGGCCGAACAGCTTCAGCACGCGCGGACGGGCGTCGTGCCAGGCCTCACCGGTGGTGACGGACTTGCCGAGGACGGCGCGGCTGGTGACGGTGGTGAGCAGCGCGGTCGCCACGACGGTGCCGATCAGCGAGATCAGGAAGAGGACCCCGGAGCTGAGCAGTGCGTTGCCGAGGGCGCGGGTGAGTTCGTCAAGGGTGGCGTCGGGGTCTTCGAGGGCGTCGGTGCCGGCCTGCTGCTCCAGGACGAGGCCCTGGAGCAGGATGACGACGACCTCCGTGGCGATCGCGACGGTGAGGGCGATGCCGAGCACGGTGCGCCAGTAGGTGCGCATCGTGGAGACGGCACCGTCGAGGATCTCGCCGACGCCGAGCGGGCGGAGCGGGATCACGCCGGGCTTGGCCGCGGGCGGCGGGCCGCCCCACTGGCCGCCCCAACCGCCGCCGGGGCCTTGCCAGTTGCCGTATCCGCCGCCGTGGCCGCCGGGGGGCTGGTTGCCGCCCCAGCCCGGGCCGGGCGGTGGGGGCGGGGGAGCCTGGCCGGGGGGCGGCGAGCCGGTGGGGGCGGACCACTGGGCGGGTGGCGGCTGCTCCTTGGACCATTTCGCACCGGAGTCAGGCGTTTGGAGGCCTGGCTGGTCCTCGGGCTGCGACGGCTGCGAGGGCTGCGCGGTGCGGGGCCGGTCGGCCGGCTCGGCAGGGCCGGACGTGCCGGGCTCCTGCCCGTCGGACGGGGCGGATCCGGGCGAGGCCCAGCCCGGAGTGTCGTTCATCGTGGCTCCTTCACGGTGCCCGACCGCTGTCGCGGCGGCAGGTTGGCAGACATCGTGCCATGGGGCGTTCACCCAGGGACCGGCCGAGGTATGGGTGGCACACCTTCAATTGTCCGTCGTGGAGCGGGCAGACTGACCGCATGGCTGATCAGTACGCGCAATCCGGCGAGGACAAGTCCACCGGTAGTCCGGCGATCCGCTGGGACGAACCCCCCGAGGGACCTGTCGTGGTCCTGCTCGATCAGACGCGGTTGCCCGCAGAGGAGGTCGAACTGGTCTGTACGGACGCCCCCGCCCTGGTGGAGGCGATCAATTCGCTCGCCGTGCGGGGAGCGCCGCTGCTCGGCATCGCGGGCGCGTACGGCGTCGCGCTCGCCGCCGCGCGCGGCTTCGACGTGGAGGAGGCCGCGGTCGCGCTGGCCGGCGCCCGGCCCACCGCGGTGAACCTCTCCGCGGGGGTACGCCGGGCACGGGCCGCGTACGACGCCGCGCTCGCCCGCGGGGCCGGCACCGAGCAGGCCGCCGCGGCCGCGCTGGCGGCTGCCCGGCAGCTGCACCGGGAGGACGCCGAGGCCAGTGCGCGGATGGCCGAGCACGGGCTGGCACTGCTGGACGAGCTGCTCCCGGGCGGTGGGCACCGCATTCTCACCCACTGCAACAGCGGGTCGCTGGTGTCGGGCGGGGAGGGCACGGCGTTCGCCGTGGCGCTCGCCGCTCATCGGGTGGGACGGCTGCGGCGGCTGTGGGTGGACGAGACGCGCCCTCTGTTGCAGGGGGCCCGGCTCACGGCGTACGAGGCGGCCCGCAGCGGCATGGCGTACACGCTGCTCACGGACAGCGCGGCGGGTTCGCTGTTCGCGGCGGGGGAGGTGGACGCGGTGCTGATCGGGGCGGACCGCATCGCGGCCGACGGCTCGGTGGCGAACAAGGTGGGGAGCTATCCGCTCGCCGTTCTGGCGCGCTATCACCATGTGCCGTTCATCGTGGTGGCTCCGGTGACGACGGTGGACCCGGAGACCCCGGACGGGGCGTCCATCGAGGTCGAGCAGCGGCCGGGGTACGAGGTGACGGAGGTCGCGGCACCCAATGTGCCGGTGACGGGCGCGGGCGGTGGCGTGCCGGTGGCGCCCCTGGGGACGCAGGCGTACAACCCGGCGTTCGACGTGACGCCGCCGGAGCTGATCACGGCGATTGTGACGGAGGAGGGTGTGGTGTCGCCTGTGACTGCTGAGGCGCTGGAGGAGATGTGTGAGAGGTCGCGGGGCGCGGCCGTCGGTTGAGGGGATGGGGGATGGGTGGGCGATGGTGGCCTGTCGGATCTCGGACGGCGAGGTCTGCGTGGTCCCGGGCGATGCGGTCGGCTTGATCTCGCCCGGGCTGCGGGCTCGGCCCCCTCGTTCCGGCGCTCCGGGGCCGGAGGGGCCGGTGACATCTGACCGAGGGCAGACAGTAGTGACCCCGTACGACTATCGTCACAGGCCAGTGAGCCTGCTCACCTGCGCCTCCTTCACCGTTATGAGAATGGGATGATGTCGTTTATGAAGGGACGAGTCCTTGTCGTCGACGACGACACCGCACTGGCCGAGATGCTCGGCATTGTGCTGCGTGGTGAAGGTTTTGAGCCGTCTTTCGTAGCCGACGGCGACAAGGCGCTGGCCGCGTTCCGGGAGGCCAAACCCGACCTGGTGCTGCTCGATCTGATGCTGCCCGGACGGGACGGCATCGAGGTCTGCAGGCTGATCCGGGCGGAGTCCGGAGTGCCGATCGTGATGCTCACCGCGAAGAGCGACACGGTCGACGTCGTCGTGGGGCTCGAGTCCGGAGCCGACGACTACATCGTCAAGCCGTTCAAGCCGAAGGAGCTCGTGGCCCGGATCCGGGCACGGCTTCGCCGGTCGGAGGAGCCCGCGCCCGAGCAGCTCGCCATCGGTGACCTGGTCATCGATGTGGCGGGGCACTCGGTGAAGCGCGAGGGGCAGTCGATCGCGCTGACGCCGCTGGAGTTCGACCTGCTGGTCGCGCTGGCCCGCAAGCCGTGGCAGGTGTTCACCCGCGAGGTGCTCCTGGAGCAGGTGTGGGGTTACCGGCACGCGGCGGACACGCGCCTGGTCAACGTCCATGTGCAGCGGCTGCGCTCCAAGGTCGAGAAGGATCCGGAGCGGCCGGAGATCGTGGTGACCGTCCGCGGCGTCGGTTACAAGGCCGGGCCGAGCTGACATGTCCAGGGACAGTGCCGCTTCGGCGCCCGGCAGGTCCGGGGCCCGCGCGGGGCGGCCTGTCGGCCGGAAGGCGGCGGGCTCCCGCTGGGGACGGTTTCTGGAGAGCGGGCTGCTCCAGGGCGGAGTCCAGGGCAGCCCCGTCCTTCGACTGTTCATACGCTGGGTGCGGCGTCCGCTGCTGCCCGTCATGCGGCTTTGGCGGCGCAACATCCAGCTCAAGGTCGTGGTCACGACCCTGCTGATGTCGCTGGGTGTCGTGCTGCTGCTCGGCTTCGTCGTGATCGGCCAGGTGCGCAACGGACTGCTGGACGCCAAGGTGAAGGCGTCGCAGAGCCAGGCCACGGGCGGGTTCGCGGTGGCCAAGCAGCGGGCCGACGAGGCCGCGAGCGGCACCGGCGAGGACCCGTCCACGGTGGACGGGTCCTCGCAGAACGTCATCCAGTGGATGAGCGACCTCGTCTCCTCGCTCTCCAGCGGTGGTCAGGGCGCGTTCGACGTGGTGACGCTGCCCGCGGGCGACAACAGCGGCAGTGGGCGCGGTCCGCGTGCCTCCGGCGGCGTCGACCCCAACACGAGCGTGCCGGAGGACCTGCGCGAGAGGGTCGACAGCAGTACGACGGCCGCGCAGAGCTACACCCGCATCGTCTACAGCGGCGACAAGGGCTCCCAGCCCGCACTGGTCATCGGCAAGGAGGTCAACGACCCCAACGGTGACCCCTACCAGCTGTACTACCTCTTCCCGCTCACGCAGGAGGAGAAGTCGCTGAGCCTGGTCAAGGGCACCCTCGCGACGGCCGGCCTCTTCGTCGTCGTACTCCTCGGGGCCATCGCCTGGCTGGTGGTGCGGCAGGTCGTGACGCCGGTGCGGATGGCGGCCGGAATCGCCGAGCGGCTGTCCGCCGGGCGGCTGCAGGAGCGGATGAAGGTCACCGGCGAGGACGACATCGCGCGGCTCGGCGAGGCCTTCAACAAGATGGCGCAGAACCTTCAGCTGAAGATCCAGCAGCTGGAGGACCTGTCGCGGATGCAGCGGCGGTTCGTGTCCGACGTGTCGCACGAACTGCGGACGCCGCTGACGACCGTCCGGATGGCCGCCGACGTCATCCATGAGGCGCGTGAGGACTTCGACCCGGTGACCGCGCGCTCGGCGGAGCTGCTCGCCGACCAGCTCGACCGGTTCGAGTCACTGCTGGCGGATCTGCTGGAGATCAGCCGCTTCGACGCGGGTGCGGCGGCGCTGGAGGCCGAGCCGATAGATCTCAGGGAGGTCGTCCGGCGGGTGGTCAGCGGGGCCGAGCCGCTCGCCGAGCGCAAGGGCACGCACATACGCGTGGTGGGTGATCAGCAGCCCGTCGTCGCCGAGGCCGACGCCCGGCGGTTGGAACGGGTGCTGCGCAATCTCGTCGTCAACGCGGTGGAGCACGGCGAGGGCAAGGACGTCGTCGTCAAGCTCGCCGCGGCGGGCGGGGCGGTCGCGGTCGCGGTGCGTGACTACGGTGTCGGGCTCAAGCCCGGTGAGGCGACCCGTGTCTTCAGCCGTTTCTGGCGCGCGGACCCGGCACGCGCGCGTACCACCGGCGGTACCGGCCTGGGGTTGTCCATCGCTCTGGAGGACGCCCGCCTGCACGGGGGCTGGCTGCAGGCGTGGGGTGAGCCTGGGGGCGGCTCGCAGTTCCGGCTGACGTTGCCGCGCACCGCGGACGAGCCGCTCAGAGGCTCGCCCATACCGCTGGAGCCCAAGGACTCCCGGCGAAACCGGGGCCTCGACGATGCCGGGCTGCCGCGCGGCGGGGAGAAGACCGCCACCGTGCCGGCCCAGCCCACGGGCAGCGGCCAGATGACCGCGCGCGACCCGATCGCAGCCCGGCTCGCCGCCGTGGCCCCGACGGCTGATCCGACGGCGCTGCCCGGCAGCGGCGCGCGCGTCGTGCCCCGGCCCTCGGGAGGGGCGCGGGGGCCGGGCGAACAGCCGGTCGTGGAGACGGCACGCAGTACGGCCCCGACCGGTGGCGTGGACGTCGGTCCGGAGGAGTTGAACGATCAAGGGGAGGCATTTCGTGGGCGCTGACCGCGAGGGGGCCTCCCGGCGCACGCCGGGACGCGCGGTGGCGTACGTCGCGTGCGGCGCCGTACTGCTGACGGGGTGCGCCTCGATGCCCGACGGCGGGGATCTGAGGGGGGTGGAGTCGACTCCGCGCCAGGAGACGCAGGTGCGGGTCTTCCCGATGCCGCCGCGCGAGGACGCGACGCCCTCGGAGATCGTGCAGGGTTTTCTGGAGGCGCTGACCAGCGATGATCCGCACTATGCGACGGCGAAGCAGTACCTGACGGCGGCGGCCGCCAAGACGTGGCAGCCCGAGCTGTCCACCACGGTGCTCGCGGGCGGGCCGGACACCGAGGCGAACTCCGCGGGAACCCGGGACGACGGGGTCGACTTCTCGTTCAGGCTGACCGGCGCCAAGGTCGCCCTGGTGGACGCGCAGCAGTCGTACACGCCGACCGAGGGCTCCTACAGCAGGCCGGTGCACCTCACGCGGGACAAGAAGAGCGGGCAGTGGCGCATCGACGGGCTCCCGCAGGGCGTCGTCATGGGCCAGTCGGACTTCCAGCGCAACTACATGTCCGTCAACAAGTACTACTTCTCCTCGGACGCGGCGGTGGGCGCGGCCTCCCAGCCCGCGGCGGTCGCCGACCCCGTCTACGTGCGCCGGCGCGTGGACCCCATGACGCAGGTCGTGCGCTCCCTGCTCAACGGACCGACGACCTGGCTGGGTCCGGTCGTCAGATCGAGTTTTCCCACCGGTACGACGTTGCGTAAGGGCGTCGGCGCGCTGACGCCCGACGACCAGAACCGGCTGACCGTGCCGCTCAACGACAAGGCGGCCCGGGTCGGGCCTGCCAAGTGCAACGAGATGGCCGCCCAGTTGCTGTTCACGCTGCAGAACCTCACACCCGCGGTGGACGAGATCGAGCTGCAGGCGGGTGACACACAGTTGTGCGTGCTCAACGAGGACGGGGCCGCCACCGTCGCCGCGCGCGGGTCCGCCGGGCGCACCGATTATCTGTACTTCGTCGATGCCGAGCACCGGCTCGTCCGGATCCCGGCCGGCAGCCGGAGCGCCAGTGCCGAACCGGTACCGGGAGAGCTGGGCGAGGGCGTGCGGGCACTGCGCTCGGCGGCGGTGTCGCGCGAGGAGGACACCGCGGCCGGTGTCGCCCTGGACGGCAAGGCGCTGTACGTCGGTTCGCTCGCGTCGGGTGGTTCGCTCGGGGAGCCGCTGGTGCGCAGTACGGGCCGGACCGAGAAGGACCGGTTGACCACGCCCAGTTGGGACGCGCGAGGCGATCTGTGGGTGGCCGACCGCAACCCGGACGACTCGCGGCTGCTCGTGTTCCCGGAGGGCAAGGGGGAGCCGGTGGAGGTGGAGGTGCCGCGGCTGGACGGGCGGATCCAGTCCGTGCGGGTCGCGGCGGACGGCGTCCGGATCGCGCTGGTCGTGGAGAAGGACGGCAAGCAGTCCTTGCAGGTCGGGCGCATCGAGCGGGGCGACAGGGACCAGGTGACCGGCGCGACGGGGACCTCGGTTCTGGAACTGCGCGCCGCCGCGCCGCAGTTGGAGGAGGTCACCACGATGTCCTGGGCCGGTGACGGCCGGCTCGTGGTGGTCGGGCGCGAGGAGGGGGGCGTGCAGCAGATGCGGTTCGTCCAGGTCGACGGCTCCATGCCGGAGGTGCCGGCGCCCGACGCGCTGACCGGCGTGAAGGAGATCGCCGCCTCGGAGGACGCCGGGTTGCCGCTGGTGGCGTACTCGGTGGACGGGATCGTGCGGCTGCCGGACGGGGCGCAGTGGCAGACGGTCGTGAAGGACGGGTCTGCGCCGGTCTATCCGGGGTGAGTGAGGGCAGGGCCCTCGGCCTCGTGGAGCGGTGAGGGACGGGGTTCACCGTGGGCTGGGGGACGGCTGTTCGCCGCGTGCCGCCTGAGGCTGGGGGTGTTTGCCGCGTGCCGCCGCGTGGCGAAAATGTGGGCTTGCGGCACGGCTGTTCGCCGCCGGCCCTACGCCGTACGGCAACCGCTGTGACCTCGCGGTCCAGGCAGACGGCCCTCGACCGGCGCTCCCCTGCGGCCGACCGCTCCTGAGCCCCCGACGGGCAACTGCCGCCTCTCTGTGGGCCGCTGCTGTCCGGACGGTCGCTTCGGACGGCCGCTTCGGACGGGCCGCATTCGCCCGGCGTAAGTCTTGGCGGGGAGGCCGTTTCTGCTTGTCATGGGCCTGCATGGAGTTGTCCACAGGCGGTTGTCCACAGGGGTGGTGAGGCCGGGGCGGCGTGGGCACAGTAGTGGGCATGCGGGGGTGGTGGCAGGACCTCACCGACCTGGTGCTGCCGGCCGAGTGCGGGGGCTGCGGCAGGCCTCGCACGGTGCTCTGCGCGGAGTGCCGTGCCGCCCTGGGCGGGGCCGTGCCAAGCCGGGTTCGCCCCGTGCCGGAGCCGCCGGGGCTGCCGTCCGTACACGCGGCGGCACCGTACGCGGACGCGGTGCGGGCCGCGCTCCTGGCCCACAAGGAGCGGGGCGCGCTGCCACTCGCCCGGCCGCTGGGCGCGGCTCTCGCCGGGGCCGTGCGCGCGGCGTTGCCGGGGGCGCTCGACAGGGCGGCGCTGCTCGTTCCGGTGCCGTCCGGGCGCGGTACCGTGCGGGCGCGGGGGCATGATCCGGCCCGGCGGATCGCTCTCGCGGCGGCGGCCGAGCTGCGCAGCACCGGGACGCCCGTGCGCGTGCTAGCCGTACTGCGGCAGCGGCGGCCGGTCGCCGACCAGGCGGGGCTCGACGGCCAGCAGCGCCTGGAGAACCTCGCCGGGGCGCTGTCGGTGGCCGCCGGTGGCGCCGGGCTGCTGCGGGAGGGACGGGTGGTGGTGGTGGACGACGTGATGACGACGGGCGCCTCACTGTCCGAGGCCGCTCGGGCCGTCCGGGTGGCGTTGGCGGGGGAAACGGCAGGTGACAGGGGTGCGGCATCGGCGACGCGTGCGGATGTGGCGATGGCCGTGTACGGGGGAGTGATCGGGGAAAGGAGTGGAGAACGGATGACGGGATCAATGGAAGGGAGCACGGACCGTGAGGGGGCCGTGCAGGGAAAGACGAAGAGCGTCCAGGAAACGATCTGCGCCGCGGTGGTCGCTGCGCCGCCGGATTCTTTCGAAATAAGCCGGAACTGACTGCGAAGTTGCATCGTTGCAGGTAGTGAGAGGGTCAATTCACCGGAATGGAGGTACGCGGCAGTAGAGGGTGACGGCATCCGTCCGGGCGAGATATGTTCGGTTGTGAGGGAAAGGCCGCAGGCCACACCTCGGTTATCCGAATGCCGTGCCACGGGTTTTCCGCAATCACCCGGGCCGGCCGGGTGGAGATCTGCCATGGGGGAGGAGGTGGACGTCACCGAGTCCGCGGTCCCGGGGCTCACCGGGACCTGGTGCACAAGGGAGATGCTCCGCCAGTGAAGCGGAGCGATCCGGGAACGGAGTTCTGCGTGGACATCGTCGTCAAGGGCCGCAAGACCGAGGTGCCCGAGCGGTTCCGAAAGCACGTGGCCGAGAAGCTGAAGCTGGACAAGATCCAGAAGCTCGACGGCAAGGTGATCAGCCTCGACGTCGAGGTGTCCAAGGAGCCCAACCCCCGACAGGCCGACCGCTGTGACCGGGTGGAGATCACTCTTCGCTCCCGCGGTCCGGTGATCCGGGCGGAGGCGGCGGCCAGCGACCCGTACGCGGCACTCGACCTCGCCGCGGAGAAGCTGGACGCCCGGCTGCGCAGGCAGCACGACAAGCGTCACACGCGCCGGGGCGTACGCCGGCTGACGGCGGCCGAGGTCGCGGATCACGTTCCGGGCGCGGCGACGCTCAACGGCAACGGCAGCGCCTTCGAGGCGGACGAGCCGGACTCGGTGCCCACCAAGAAGATCGGCTCGCTGGAAGTACAGGGCGACGGCCCCCTCGTGGTCCGCGAGAAGACTCACGTCGCAGCACCCATGACCCTCGACCAGGCGCTCTACGAGATGGAACTGGTCGGGCACGACTTCTATCTGTTCGTCGACTCCGAGACGAAGGAACCCAGTGTCGTCTACCGGCGGCACGCATACGACTACGGCGTGATCCACCTCAGCACGGACACCATGGTCACCCAGACGCCCTCTCCCGACGCGGGAGGTCCGCTGGGCGGCTGACCTGATCCGGACGACAGCTGATCCGGGTGCCCCTGGAGCGCGCGTGTGCGCTCCCAGGGGCACCTGTGTGCGACCACTTGACCCACCGCTTCGTCACCGGAGTGTCGTCCGGGCATGGAATCATGGCCGCAACGGCCCAACCGGTGGACCGTTGCCTTGGGTTGGCGATGGCACAGGATCCAGGCCACAGCCTTCAGGGGGAGGAACGATGGCGCACAGCTTCGGACCGATGCAGGACGAGGACGCCGACGACGGCGTCGTCGGCATGGGCCCGGACGAGGGCTCCTCACGCCAAGAACCGATTCGTGTCCTGGTGGTGGACGACCACGCCCTCTTCCGTCGTGGCCTGGAGATCGTGCTCGCGGCCGAGGAGGACATCCAGGTCGTGGGTGAGGCGGGCGACGGGGCCGAGGCCGTGGAGAAGGCCGCCGATCTGCTGCCCGACATCATCCTGATGGACGTGCGGATGCCGAAGCGGGGCGGGATCGAAGCCTGCACCTCCATCAAGGAGGTGGCCCCCAGCGCCAAGATCATCATGCTGACGATCAGCGACGAGGAAGCGGACCTCTACGACGCCATCAAGGCCGGCGCGACCGGATATCTCCTCAAGGAGATCTCCACGGACGAGGTGGCCACGGCGATTCGCGCGGTGGCCGACGGGCAGTCGCAGATCAGTCCGTCCATGGCGTCGAAGCTGCTCACCGAGTTCAAGTCGATGATCCAGCGCACGGACGAACGGCGCCTGGTGCCCGCGCCGCGGCTGACCGACCGTGAGCTGGAGGTGCTCAAGCTTGTCGCCACGGGGATGAACAACCGGGACATCGCCAAGGAGTTGTTCATCTCCGAGAACACCGTGAAGAACCACGTACGCAACATCCTGGAGAAGCTGCAACTGCACTCCAGGATGGAGGCGGTGGTCTACGCGATGCGGGAGAAGATCCTCGAGATCCGCTGACCCGCTGACCCGTATACGTGTACGCGCGCTTACGCGCTGAGCGGTTCAGGCCAGTGCGCGGGTGAGTTCCATGGCGAGGGGCTCGCGCAGGCCGGGCGCGTCGACGCGTTCGACGCGCACGTTCGTGCAGTCCACCCAGCCGGCCGCCTCGATCAGTGCCTGCGCCACCGCCGGGACCGCCTTCGGGCCGTCCAGGGTGACCTGCCTGGCCACGAGCGTGCGGCCCTCGCGGGCCGGATCGACGCGGCCCACGAGGCGGCCACCGGCGAGGACGGGCATCGCGAAATAGCCGTGCACCCGCTTCGGCTTGGGGACGTAGGCCTCCAGACGGTGGGTGAAGCCGAAGAGGCGCTCGGTGCGGGCCCGCTCCCAGATCAAGGAGTCGAAAGGGGAGAGCAGTGTGGTGCGGTGACGGCCGCGCGGGGGCGTCTGAAGGGCTGCCGGGTCCGCCCAGGCCGGCTTGCCCCAGCCCTCGACGGTGACCGGGACGAGGCCCGAGTCGGCGATCACCGAGTCGACCTGCTCGCCCTTGAGGCGGTGGTAGTCGGCGATGTCGGCGCGCGTGCCGACGCCGAGCGACTGGCCGGCCAGCCGGACCAGGCGGCGCAGGCACTCGGTGTCGTCGAGTTCGTCGTGCAGCAGGTCCTCGGGAACCGCGCGCTCGGCGAGGTCGTAGACGCGCTTCCAGCCGCGGCGCTCCACACAGACCACCTCGCCGTACATCAGGGCGCGTTCGACGGCGACCTTCGTGCCCGACCAGTCCCACCACTCGCTGGTGTGCTTGGCGCCGCCCAGTTCCGTGGCGGTGAGCGGGCCCTCGGCGCGGAGCTGCTTGATGACCTGGTCGTAGGCGCCGTCGGGGAGTTCGTGGTTCCAGTGAGGGCGGCCGCGGTAGGCGCGGCGGCGGAAGGCGAAGTGGGGCCACTCCTCGATGGGGAGGATGCACGCGGCGTGCGACCAGTACTCGAAGGCGTGGGGCTGTGCCGGAGCCGGGCCTGAGGCCGCGGGCTTCCAGTAGGCGTCCTCCACGGTCCTGCGGCCGACCGCGCCCAGACGTGCGTACGGGACGAGCTCGTGGGAGCGGGCGAGGACCGAGATGGTGTCGAGCTGGACCGCGCCCAGGTGGCGGAGTATGCCGCGGACGCCGGCCTTGCGGTCGGGCGTGCCGAGGAAGCCCTGGGCGCGAAGGGCGATGCGGCGGGCTTCGGCTGCGGAGAGTTCCGCGGGGCGCGGGGTCGTCATGTCTTCGAACGATAGGGGGTGGCACTGACAGTCCGGGCTGAGCTGGGGATTTGTGGCGGGAGCGCCGGGTGGGCTCAGGTGGACGGCGCCCGGGCCGGCAGGTACGGCGCCGTCGAAGGCAGTCCGAGGTCCGAGGGCAGCAGGGAGCCCACCCAGCAGTCGCGGCGTACACCGTTGTTGTTCAGGGCCGCTCTCAGGGTGCCCTCCAGCGTGAAGCCGGCGCCCTCGGCCACCGCGCGGGAGGCGGTGTTGCCCACCTCGGCGCGCCATTCCAGGCGGTCGATGCACTGGTGGTGGAACGCCCAGCGGGCGGCCGCGCGGGTGGCCTCCGTCATGTAGCCGTTGCCGCGATGGCGCGGGGTCGTCCAGAAGCCGATCTCGCCGACGCCGAGGGAGCGCATGCTGATGCCGAGCATGCCGGTCAGTTCCCTGCCGGGCAGGAAGAGGCCGAAGGTGAACATCGAGCCGTTCGCCCAGCCCTCGGGGACGTCGTGCTCGGTGAAGTTCCGGGCGTGCTCGGGGAGGTACGGCGTGGGGATCGTCGTCCAGCGCTGGATGTCGGGGTCCTGGCACGCGGCGTACACGGCGTCGGTGTCGTCCGGACCGACGGCGCGCAGCCGGAGGCGGGCGGTGGGAATCGTGACGGGCTCCATCGGCCGATTCTGCTCGTGGGAGCGGGCGGAACGCCAAGGCTTTCGCCCTTCGTGAGCGTGCGATCACGATTCGCACAATTCGTCGGTCTGCCGCGGCACCATCCGGGACCCCCGTCCGTTGTCCCGGATGAAGGCAGATTCGAAGCGGGATCCGAAGACAGACCGAAGGCATCTTTTCGTAGGAGTCCGACGGCGGACTCGCCACCGATGCGCGACGGCGGACCGTCTTGGTCCGGCAGGCCTCCCGGCGTGGGCGGGTCCTCGCATACGATGGCCGTTGCTCAGTACGTAGAAGGAAAACCGACCGTCCCAGGCCCGACCGGCAAGGAGACCAACCCCCGTGTCCGTCCTCTCGAAGATCATGCGTGCAGGCGAAGGCAAGATCCTGCGCAAGCTGCACCGCATCGCGGACCAGGTCAACTCCATCGAAGAGGACTTCGTCGACCTCTCCGACGCCGAGCTGCGGGCCCTCACCGATGAGTACAAGCAGCGGTACGCCGATGGTGAGAGCCTGGACGACCTGCTGCCCGAAGCGTTCGCCACGGTGCGTGAGGCCGCCAAGCGCGTCCTCGGCCAGCGGCACTACGACGTGCAGATCATGGGCGGTGCCGCCCTGCACCTCGGTTATGTCGCCGAGATGAAGACCGGTGAGGGCAAGACCCTGGTGGGCACGCTCCCCGCCTATCTGAACGCGCTGTCCGGCGACGGCGTCCACCTGATCACGGTCAACGACTACCTGGCCGAGCGCGACTCCGAGATGATGGGGCGCGTCCACAAGTTCCTGGGTCTGTCCGTCGGCTGCATCCTGGCCAACATGACGCCGGCCCAGCGCCGCGAGCAGTACGGCTGCGACATCACCTACGGCACGAACAACGAGTTCGGCTTCGACTACCTGCGCGACAACATGGCGTGGTCGAAGGAGGAGCTCGTTCAGCGCGGCCACAACTTCGCCATCGTCGACGAGGTCGACTCCATCCTCATCGACGAGGCCCGGACGCCGCTGATCATCTCCGGCCCGGCCGACCAGGCCACCAAGTGGTACGGCGACTTCGCCAAGCTCGTCGTGCGCCTCAAGCGCGGTGAGGCCGGCCAGCCGCTCAAGGGCATCGAGGAGACCGGCGACTACGACGTCGACGAGAAGAAGCGCACGGTCGCCATCCACGAGGCCGGTGTCTCCAAGGTCGAGGACTGGCTGGGCATCGACAACCTCTACGAGTCGGTGAACACGCCGCTGGTGGGCTACCTGAACAACGCCATCAAGGCGAAGGAGCTCTTCAAGAAGGACAAGGACTACGTCGTCATCGACGGCGAAGTCATGATCGTCGACGAGCACACCGGCCGTATCCTCGCCGGCCGCCGTTACAACGAGGGCATGCACCAGGCGATCGAGGCGAAGGAAGGGGTGCCGATCAAGGACGAGAACCAGACGCTCGCCACGATCACCCTCCAGAACTTCTTCCGCCTCTACGGCAAGCTCTCCGGCATGACCGGTACGGCGATGACCGAGGCCGCCGAGTTCCACCAGATCTACAAGCTCGGCGTGGTCCCGATCCCGACCAACAGGCCGATGGTCCGCAAGGACCAGTCGGACCTGATCTACCGCACCGAGGTCGCCAAGTTCGACGCGGTCGTCGACGACATCGCCGAGAAGCACGAGAAGGGGCAGCCGATCCTGGTCGGCACCACCTCGGTCGAGAAGTCCGAGTACCTCTCGCAGCAGCTCAGCAAGCGCGGCATCCAGCACGAAGTGCTCAACGCCAAGCAGCACGACCGGGAGGCGCAGATCGTCGCCCAGGCCGGCCGCAAGGGCGCCGTGACCGTGGCGACCAACATGGCCGGCCGTGGTACGGACATCAAGCTCGGTGGCAACCCCGACGACCTCGCCGAGGCCGAGCTTCGCCAGCGCGGTCTCGACCCCGAGGAGCACATCGAGGAGTGGGCCGCCGCGCTGCCCGCCGCGCTGGAGCGGGCGGAGAAGGCGGTGCGGACCGAGTTCGAGGAGGTCAAGGACCTCGGCGGGCTGTACGTGCTGGGCACCGAGCGGCACGAGTCCCGCCGTATCGACAACCAGTTGCGCGGTCGTTCCGGCCGTCAGGGCGACCCGGGCGAGTCCCGCTTCTACCTGTCCCTCGGTGACGACCTGATGCGGCTGTTCAAGGCGCAGATGGTCGAGCGCGTGATGTCGATGGCGAACGTCCCGGACGACGTGCCGATCGAGAACAAGATGGTCACGCGCGCGATCGCGTCCGCCCAGTCGCAGGTCGAGCAGCAGAACTTCGAGACCCGTAAGAACGTCCTGAAGTACGACGAGGTCCTCAACCGGCAGCGCGAGGTCATCTACGGCGAGCGGCGCCGCGTCCTGGAGGGCGAGGACCTGCACGAGCAGGTCCAGCACTTCATGGACGACACGATCGACGCCTACATCGCCGCGGAGACCGCCGAGGGCTTCGCCGAGGAGTGGGACCTGGACCGGCTGTGGGGCGCCTTCAAGCAGCTCTACCCGGTGAAGATCACCATCGAGGAGCTGGAGGAGGCGGCCGGCGACCGCGCCGGACTCACCGCCGACTTCATCTCGGAGTCCATCAAGGACGACATCCACGAGCAGTACGAGGCGCGGGAGACGCAGCTCGGCTCCGAGATCATGCGTGAGCTGGAGCGCCGGGTCGTGCTGTCGGTCCTCGACCGCAAGTGGCGCGAGCACCTCTACGAGATGGACTACCTCCAGGAGGGCATCGGCCTGCGCGCCATGGCGCAGAAGGACCCGCTGGTCGAGTACCAGCGCGAGGGCTTCGACATGTTCACCGCCATGATGGAGGGCATCAAGGAGGAGTCCGTCGGCTACCTGTTCAACCTGGAGGTCCAGGTCGAGCAGCAGGTCGAGGAGGTCCCCGTCGAGGACGCCAAGCCGACCCTGGAGAAGCAGGACGCGGTGCCCGCGCAGGCCGGGCCCCGCCCCGAGATCCGCGCCAAGGGCCTGGAGGCCCCGCAGCGACGGAACCTGCACTTCACCGCGCCGACCGTGGACGGCGAGGGCGGCACCATCGAGGGTGACTTCAGCGAGGACGGTGAGCCCGTGCGCTCGGAGGCCGACGGCCTGACGCGCGCGGAGCGCCGCAAGCAGGCCAAGGCCGGGCGGCGCCGGAAGAAGTGACGGCGCGCGGGGCCTCGTAGCCTTCGTGGTCTCGCAGTCGGGAGAAGGGCCGGAGCATCCGGGAGGGGTGCCCGGCCCTTCGGCATGGGCGGAGCTGTCAGGCAGGCGGCCTAGTCCTGGCGTGAGGGCCGGGTGCGGGCGCCGCCGAGTTCCACAGCCGTGCAGCGCCAGCGGTGGTCGCGGCCCAGTTCCAGTCGGAAGGCCATGGCGCGCAGGCGGTCGCCGGTGGCGATGCGGACGAAGGCCTCGATGGCGCCGGGGCGGGGCTCGCAGTAGCCGATGTCGCGGATGACGGGCCGCAGGCCGCGGGCGCGCAAGGGGCCGTGTTCGGCGAGGTGGGCCAGTTCGTCGTAGGCGGGGCCCACGGTGTGGCGGAGCATGGCGTGGACGGGGCGCCGGCCGCTGAGGACGAGCAGCAGGCGGTCGGCGAAGAGGTCGGTGGGGCGGGGTTGCGGGACGGCCGGATGCCGCGTGGGGGAGGGCGCGGTGCGGGTCGGGCCGGCGGCCGGGGAGCGGGGTGGGCTGCCACCCGGACGGCGTGTGTCGCGCCGGATGGGGGGACGGGAGGCGGGGTGGCGCTGGACGGTCCTGGTCATGACCTTGTTCATGGGGATCCCTGTTCGGTCGGCCCGGCGGAACTGTTCGTACCAGGCGGTAACTTTTCTGTCGAGGATCTTGTACGGCGCTGGTTCGAGGGGCGGCAAGCCGGTGGGGGCGGGGCCTCGGAGGCCCGGGAGCTTCACTTATCCGGGTGATGAAAGGGGGCGGAAGCCCGTCGGTACGGGGGTGGGCCGGGTGAATTTCCGGCGCGGGGTGGACGCCCTCCGAGGTGCGGGAAGGGACTCGAAAGGGGACCCCGCACGTATCCTGAAGGCCCTTTACGCGGGCTTGCGGAGCCTCTCCGCCTCTTCGAGACGCCCCTCCGCCTCCTTGAGACGCCCCTTCGAACAGAAAGCGGCCAGCCATGCGCGTCTACGTCCCCCTGACCCTCCCCGGTCTCGCCGAGGCGTACAAGGCGGGCGAGGTGGGGGCCGGGCCGCTCGTCGCGTACGCCGTCACGCCCGCGCTGCGCGAGTGGTACCTCTCCGAGGACGTGGAGGAGCTGGAGTACGCGGCGCTGGGCCGGGCGTCGCTGGCCTCGCTGCGATTGCTCGCGCGGGACCCGGGCGCGCCGCGACGGCGGGTCGTGGTCGCCGTCGACGTGCCCGACGGGCAGGTGAGCGGCGGTGCAGGGCGGATGCCCGGTCCGGGGACGCCGGGTGAGGTGCGGGTCGCCGGGGCCGTGGCGCTGGCCAAGGTCGCGTCGGTGCACGTCGACTCGGCCGACGCGGAGCAGGACGTGGCCGCGGCGGCAGGGGCGTTGCAGGCGGCGGACGGCGGGGACGACGACGCTCAGTTCGTCGTGGACGGGGCCGAGGACCACGAACTGCTGTGGTACGCGACGCAGGAGATCCCGAATCTGGTGGGGCCGGGGGACTGAGGAGCCGTACGCCGCACGCTCACGCTCACCGGCCGGCCCCGCCGCCCCTTGCCGGGGGTGTCCGTCCTGCCGGCGCGGGCCTGTGGATCTCCCTCCCCTGCCGAACATCCCCCTCTCGCCGCCCCTGACCTGCGGATCTCCCGATTGTCAGTGGGGGCGGGTAACGTTTTCGGGCATGGGGATGCAGGGAGCTTCGCACATTGTGTGGGACTGGAACGGCACGCTGTTCCACGACAATGACGCGATCATCGGGGCGACGAACGCGGCGTTCGCCGAGCTGGGGCTGGAACCGATCACGATGGAGCAGTACCGGTCGCTTTACTGCGTGCCGGTTCCGAAGTTCTACGAGCGCCTGATAGGGCGCCTGCCGAACGACGCCGAGTGGCTGGTGATGGACGAGACCTTCCACCGGTACTACGCCGAGCACCGGGTGCGGTGCGCGCTCACCGAGGGAGCCGAGCGACTGCTCGTGGAGTGGGTGGCGGGCGGTCGCAGCCAGTCGATCCTGAGCATGTACGGGCACGAGGAACTCGTGCCGTTGGTCCGGGGGTTCGGTATCGAGGCCCACTTCGTACGGGTCGACGGACGGACCGGTCCGTCCGGGGGCAGCAAGGCCGAGCACATGGTGCGGCATCTGGCCGCGCTGGCGGGAGTGGACCCATCCCGCACCGTCGTGATCGGGGACGCCGCGGACGACGCGGTGGCGGCGCTGCATGTGGGGGCGAAGGCCGTGCTCTACACCGGGGGCTCCCATGGCCGGGCCAGCCTTGAGGGGGCGGGGGTGCCGGTGGTGGATTCGCTGGTGGAGGCCGTCGCGCTGGCACAGGAGATAGCCGCCTAGCCGGGCAGGCGACGGCAGCCGGAGCGAGGACGGACGGAGCGGTACGGCGTCCGGCGTGGCGCCGCCCGCTCCGACGGCGCGGAGTCCCCGACGGCGGGGTACCCGGCGGCCCCCGCGTCAGGTCACCGGCGCCTTGGCGCGGAGCACCGTGAGGAACTCGCGCATCCAGGCCGGGTGGTCCGGCCACGCACGGGACGACACGAGCGTGCCGTCGACGACGGCCTCGGCGTCCTGGAAGGTGGCGCCCGCCGCCTGCATGTCGAGTTCCAGCGCGGGGTACGCGGTGACGCGTCGGCCGCGGAGACTGTCGACCGCGGCGGTGAGGAGGGGGCCGTGGCAGATCTGCGCCACGGGCTTGTCGGCGTCGAAGAAGGACTTGAGGATCTTGCGGAGTTCGGGGTCGTTGCGGAGGTACTCCGGGGCGCGGCCGCCGGGGATGACCACGGCGGCGTACTGGCCGGGGTCGACCTCGGAGAAGGCGAGATCGGCGTCCCAGGTGTAGCCGGGCTTCTCGGTGTAGGTGTCGAAGCCGGGTGCGAAGTCGTGGACGACGAACTGGAGCTTCTTGCGGGTGGGGGCGGCGATGTGGACCTCGTAGCCTTCTTCGCGGAGGCGCTGATAGGGGTAGAGGACTTCGAGGGACTCTGCAGCGTCGCCCGTGAGGATGAGGATCTTGGCGGTCATGGGGGTTGCTCCCCTGTGAGGTGGCTGTGCGTGCGGACTCACTGCCAACGTGCCTCGCATGCGGCGGCTTGCCTAGGGGACGCGCCGGTTTCCGGTCCCGTCCGTCCCGCTGCGGCGGCGGTGCCGGAGCGCAGTGGAGTACGCCGGAGTGGAGGAATTGCGCCGGATACGACGACTCCCCGCGCCCCGCCCCTGTGCAGACTGTCAAAGTTCCACCCCCGGTTTTGTACACATACGGCTCATGACGGACCCCGGGTAAGGAGCGATAGCCTTGTGGCGTGATCAGCGCGATAGTTCGCGGGGGCCTCCGTGTCCCTGCCCTGCGCCCGGAGAGCATGGAAGACATCCGTGTCCGGGCGGCGGTCGCTGGTCCTCGCGGGCGGGGCGGGGCTTTCGAGGGCCCCGCGGTTTCGCGCACACACCGGGAGCGGCTGCCGTCGACAGCGGCACCACATGCCCCGGGCGCGTGGGAAATGGCTGATATCCCCCCGCTCATCTCACCTTGCGGCATAGCGTCGGAACGGACCGGACACCCCGCGTCACGACGTCGCGTCGGAGGGCCGGAGACCGTACTTCCTTCTACGTCACGCAACGGCGCGCGACAGGAGCCAGAGGACAATGCAGACCAAGCTGGACGAAGCCAAGGCCGAGCTGCTCGATCGGGCCGCCCGGGTAGCTGAGAACAGCCCGGTCGGGGGGCACCTACCGACTGGGACGACGGAGCACGGCACCCCGGACCGGGCCGCCGTACTCGCGTTCCTCCAGCGCTACTACCTGCACACCGCCCCGGAGGACCTTTCCGACCGCGACCCGGTCGACGTCTTCGGAGGCGCCTACTCGCACTACCGACTGGCCGAGAACCGCCCTCAGGGCACGGCGAACGTCCGGGTGCACACCCCGACGGTCGAGGAGAACGGCTGGACGTGCAGCCACTCCGTGGTCGAGGTCGTCACCGACGACATGCCGTTCCTGGTCGACTCCGTCACCAACGAGCTGACCCGGCAGGGCCGAGGCATCCACGTGGTGATCCACCCGCAGATGGTGGTGCGCCGCGATGTCACCGGCCGGCTCATCGAGGTGCTCACCACCACGCCCACCGGTGACCTCCCGCACGACGCGCACGTCGAGTCCTGGATCCACGTCGAGATCGACCGCGAGACCGACCGCTCGGACCTGAAGCAGATCACCACCGACCTGGTGCGCGTCCTGTCCGACGTCCGTGAGGCCGTCGAGGACTGGGGCAAGATGCGGGACGGCGCGCTGCGGATCGCCGAGGGGCTGCCCGACGAGCCCGTCGCCGGTGATCTGCCGCCGCAGGAGATCGAGGAGGCCCGCGAGCTGCTGCGCTGGCTGGCCGCCGATCACTTCACGTTCCTCGGCTACCGCGAGTACGAGCTGCGCGACGACTCGCTCGGCGCCGTCCCCGGCACGGGCCTCGGCATACTGCGTGCGGACCCGCACCACGAGGCAGGCGAGAGCCACCCGGTCAGCCCGTCCTTCGAGCGGCTGCCCGCCGACGCCCGCGCCAAGGCCCGGGAGCACAAGCTGCTCGTCCTGACCAAGGCGAACAGCCGGGCGACCGTGCACCGGCCGTCGTACCTGGACTACATCGGCGTCAAGAAGTTCGACGAGCGGGGCAACGTCGTCGGTGAGCGGCGCTTCCTGGGCCTGTTCTCCTCCGCCGCCTACACCGAGTCCGTCCGCCGGGTGCCGGTCATCCGCCGCAAGGTCGAAGAGGTCCTGAGCCGGGCCGGGTTCTCGCCCAACAGCCACGACGGACGCGACCTGCTGCAGATCCTGGAGACGTACCCGCGCGACGAGCTGTTCCAGACCCCGGTCGACGAGCTGCAGGCCATCGTCACCTCGGTGCTGTATCTCCAGGAGCGGCGCCGGCTGCGGCTGTACCTGCGCCAGGACGAGTACGGCCGCTACTACTCGGCCCTCGTCTACCTCCCCCGCGACCGCTACACCACCGGCGTCCGGCTGCGGATCATCGACATCCTGAAGGAGGAGCTCGGCGGCACCAGTGTCGACTTCACCGCCTGGAACACCGAGTCGATCCTCTCCCGGCTGCACTTCGTCATCCGTGTCCCGCAGGGCACCGAGCTGCCGCAGCTGTCCGACGCCGACAAGGAGCGCATCGAGGCCCGCCTGGTCGAGGCCGCCCGCTCCTGGCTGGACGGCTTCTCGGAGGCGCTGAACGCCGAGGTCGGCGAGGAGCGCGCGGCCGAGATGCTGCGCAGCTACCACAACGCCTTCCCCGAGGGCTACAAGGCCGACCACAGCCCGCGCGCCGCGGTCGCCGACCTGGGCCATCTCGACCGGCTGGACGAGGAGAACAACTTCGCGCTCAGCCTGTACGAGCCGGTGGGCGCCGGCCCCGACGAGCGTCGTTTCAAGATCTACCGCAAGGGCGACGCCGTCTCCCTGTCCCGCGTCCTGCCGGTGCTCAACCGGCTCGGCGTCGAGGTGATGGACGAGCGGCCCTACGAGCTGCGCTGCGCGGACCGCAGCGTCGCCTGGATCTACGACTTCGGTCTGCGCATGCCCAAGGCGCAGACCGGCGCGGACTACCACGGCGACGACGCGCGCGAGCGGTTCCAGGAGGCGTTCGCCGCCAGCTGGACCGGCAAGGCGGAGAACGACGGCTTCAACGCCCTCGTGCTGAGCGCCGGGCTGACCTGGCGGCAGGCGATGGTGCTGCGGGCGTACGCGAAGTACCTGCGCCAGGCGGGCTCGACGTTCAGCCAGGACTACATGGAGGACACCCTCCGCAACAACGTCCACACCACCCGGCTGCTCGTCTCCCTGTTCGAGGCGCGGATGTCGCCGGAGCGGCAGCGCGCCGGGCACGAGATCGTGGACGCCCTGCTGGAGGAGCTGGAGGCCGCCCTCGACCAGGTCGCGAGCCTGGACGAGGACCGGATCCTGCGGTCCTTCCTCACCGTGATCAAGGCGACCCTGCGCACGAACTTCTTCCAGGAGGCGTGGGGCGGCCGGCCGCACGAGTACGTGTCGATGAAGTTCGACCCGCAGGTCATCCCGGACCTGCCGGCGCCGCGCCCGGCGTTCGAGATCTGGGTGTACTCGCCGCGCGTCGAGGGCGTGCACCTGCGCTTCGGCAAGGTCGCGCGCGGTGGCCTGCGCTGGTCGGACCGCCGTGAGGACTTCCGCACCGAGATCCTCGGCCTGGTCAAGGCGCAGATGGTGAAGAACACCGTCATCGTGCCGGTGGGCGCCAAGGGCGGCTTCGTCGCCAAGCAGCTGCCGGACCCGTCGGTGGACCGCGACGCGTGGATGGCGGAGGGCATCGCCAGCTACCGGACGTTCATCTCGGCGCTGCTCGACATCACCGACAACATGGTGGCCGGCGAGGTCGTCCCGCCCGCCGACGTCGTCCGGCACGACGAGGACGACACGTACCTCGTGGTCGCCGCCGACAAGGGCACCGCGACGTTCTCGGACATCGCCAACGAGGTCGCCCAGCAGTACAACTTCTGGCTCGGCGACGCCTTCGCCTCCGGCGGCAGCGCGGGCTACGACCACAAGGGCATGGGCATCACCGCCCGCGGCGCCTGGGAGTCCGTCAAGCGGCACTTCCGGGAACTCGGCGTCGACACGCAGACCGAGGACTTCACGGTCGTCGGCATCGGCGACATGTCGGGTGACGTCTTCGGCAACGGCATGCTGCTGAGCGAGCACATCCGCCTGGTCGCCGCCTTCGACCACCGGCACATCTTCCTCGACCCGGACCCGGACGCGGCGACCTCGTACGCGGAGCGCCGCCGTCTGTTCGAGCTGCCGCGCTCGTCCTGGGAGGACTACAACACCGGCCTGCTGTCGGCGGGCGGTGGCATCTTCCCGCGCAGCGCCAAGGCCATCCCGGTCAACGCGCACATCCGCGCGGCCCTCGGCATCGAGGAGAAGGTCACCAAGCTGACCCCGGCCGACCTGATGCGGGCGATCCTCAAGGCGCCGGTGGACCTGCTGTGGAACGGCGGCATCGGTACGTACGTCAAGGCCTCCACCGAGACGCACGCGGACGTCGGCGACAAGGCCAACGACGCCATCCGCGTCGACGGCGCGGACCTGCGGGTCAAGGTCGTCGGCGAGGGCGGCAACCTGGGCCTGACCCAGCTGGGCCGGATCGAGTTCGCGCTGCACGGCGGGCGGATCAACACCGACGCCATCGACAACAGCGCGGGCGTGGACACCTCGGACCACGAGGTGAACATCAAGATCCTGCTGAACAGCCTGGTCACCGACGGCGACATGACCGTCAAGCAGCGCAACCGGCTGCTCGCCGAGATGACCGGCGAGGTCGGCCACCTGGTCCTGCGCAACAACTACGCGCAGAACACGGCGATCGCGAACGCCCTCGCCCAGTCCAAGGACATGCTCCACGCCCAGCAGCGCTTCATGCGCCACCTGGCGCGCGAGGGCCACCTCGACCGGGCGCTGGAGTTCCTGCCCACCGACCGCCAGATCCGCGAGCGGCTCGCCCAGGGACAGGGCCTGACCAGCCCGGAGACGGCCGTCCTGCTGGCGTACACGAAGATCACGGTCGCCGAGGAGCTGCTGCACACCTCGCTGCCCGACGACGCGTACTTGCACGGCCTGCTCTACGCGTACTTCCCGAGCGCGCTGCGCGACCAGTTCCCGGAGCACATCGAGAGCCACCCGCTGCGCCGCGAGATCACCACGACCGTGCTGGTCAACGACACGGTCAACACCGGTGGCACGACGTATCTGCACCGGCTGCGCGAGGAGACCGGTGCGTCGCTGGAGGAGATCGTCCGGGCGCAGACCGCGGCCCGCGCGATCTTCCGTTCGTCGCCGGTGTGGGACGGGGTCGAGGCCCTCGACAACAAGGTCGACGCGACCGTCCAGACCCGGATCCGGCTGCACTCCCGCCGTCTGGTGGAGCGTGGCACGCGCTGGCTGCTGAACAACCGGCCGCAGCCGCTCCAGCTCGCCGAGACGGTCGACTTCTTCGCCGAGCGCGTCGAGCAGGTCTGGTCGCAGCTGCCCAAGCTGATGCGCGGCGCGGACCTGGAGTGGTGGCAGAAGATCTACGACGAGCTGACCGCCGCCGGTGTGCCGGACGAACTCGCCACCCCGGTGGCCGGTTTCTCCTCCGCCTTCCCGACGCTCGACATCGTCTCGGTGGCCGACCGTACGGGCAAGGAGCCGCTGGACGTCGCCGAGGTCTACTACGACCTCGCCGACCGGCTGGGCATCACCCAGCTCATGGACCGCATCATCGAGCTGCCCCGCGCCGACCGCTGGCAGTCCATGGCCCGTGCGGCCATCCGCGAGGACCTGTACGCGGCCCACGCGGCGGTCACGGCGGACGTTTTGGCGGTGGGCGACGGCGCGGCGACGCCGGAGCAGCGGTTCAAGGTGTGGGAGCAGAAGAACGCGGCGATCCTGAGCCGGGCGCGCACCACGCTGGAGGAGATCCAGGGCTCCGACTCGTTCGACCTGGCGAACCTGTCGGTGGCGATGCGGACGATGCGGACGCTGCTGCGGACGCACTCGTAGGTCTCGGTACGACAGGTGAGGGCGCCCCGGGCCGGGAACGGCTCGGGGCGCCCTCGCTCGGGTCGGGTGTCAGGACGGCTGGGGCACCTGTGGTGCCGGCGCCTTGGGCTTCGGCTTGGGCCTGGGCTTCTTGTCCCCGGTGAAGGCCTCGTACTCCTTCATGACCTCCTCCGTGGGTCCGTCCCTGCGCAGTTCACCGCGTTCCAGCCACAGCACCCGCTCGCAGGTGTCGCGGATGGACTTGTTGTTGTGGCTGACCAGGAAGACCGTGCCCGCGTGCTTGCGCAGCTCGCGGATACGGGCCTCGGAGCGCTTCTGGAAGGAGCGGTCGCCGGTGGCGAGGGCCTCGTCGATGAGCAGGACGTCGTGGTCCTTGGCGGCGGCGATGGAGAACCGCAGGCGGGCGGCCATGCCGGAGGAGTACGTCCGCATGGGCAGGGTGATGAAGTCGCCCTTCTCGTTGATGCCGGAGAAGTCGACGATCTCCTGGTAGCGCTCCTTGACCTGCTCGCGTGTCATGCCCATCGCGAGGCCGCCGAGGTGGACGTTGCGCTCGCCGGTGAGGTCGTTCATCAGGGCGGCGTTGACGCCGAGGAGGGAGGGCTGGCCGCCCGTGTAGATCCGGCCCCTCTCCACGGGGAGCAGGCCGGCGACGGCCTTGAGCAGGGTCGACTTGCCGGAGCCGTTGGTGCCGATCAGGCCGATGGCCTCGCCGCGGTACGCGACGAAGGAGACGTCTCGGACCGCGTGCACGGTGCGGACGCCGGCCGCCTTCTCGGCCTTCTGACGGCGCAGCATGCGGTTGAGGGCGGCGGTGGCGGAGCCCCGGCCGCCTCCGGTGCCGTTGACCCGGTAGACGATGTCGACATGGTCGGCGATGACGGTGGGGATCTGGTCGGGAGCGGTCCCGGTGGGGTTCTCAGCCACGGCCGTAGGTCTCCTCAGCCTTCCAGAAGTAGATGAAGCCGCCGATGCCGGCGAGCAGGGCCCAGCCCGTGGCGAGCATCCAGACATGGTCGGGCAGCTGGCTCGCCTGGAAGCTGTCGATCAGCGCGAAGCGCATCAGGTCGATGTAGATGGCAGCGGGGTTGGCCTGGAGCACCGGGCCGACCCAGCCCGGGAGGTCGTCGTGCCGGCTGAGCAGGTGGTCGATGCTCCACATCACGCCGGACACGTACATCCAGGTGCGCAGCACGAACGGCATCAGCTGGGCGATGTCCGGTGTCCTGGCGCCCAGCCGGGCCATGATCATCGAGACGCCCGCGTTGAACGTGAACTGCAGGATCAGGGCAGGGATCGCCAGCACCCAGGAGACGGCGACCGGGACGCCGAAGACGAGGAGGATGACGACCAGGGCGGCCATCGAGAACAGCAGCTGCTGGAGCTGCTGGAGGCAGAAGGAGATCGGCAGGGCCGCGCGCGGGAAGTGCAGGGCGCGCACCAGGCCGAGGTTGCCGGAGATGGCACGGGTGCCGGCCAGGATCGAGCTCTGCGAGAAGGTCCAGATGAACACGCCCGTGACCAGGAACGGGACGTAGTCCGGCACGCCCTCCTTGGTCTGCAGCAGCACACCGAAGATCAGGTAGTAGACGGCCGCGTTCAGCAGCGGGGTCATGACCTGCCAGACCTGGCCGAGCTTCGCCTGGCTGTACTGGGCGGTGAGCTTGGCCGTCGAGAACGCCGCGATGAAGTGGCGGCGGGCCCACAGCCGGCGGACGTACTGGGGCAGGGAGGGGCGGGCGCCGCTGACCGTGAGGCCGTGGCGGGCGGCGAGGGCCGCGAAGTCGTCGTCGGCCGGGGCCGTGGTGCGGGCCGTCGCCGGGGGCGGTGCGTCGAGGACCTGGCTCACATCCGCTGCTTTCGGTGGAGAGGGTGGGGGTGCGACGGGCGATCCGGGCAAGCGCCCCCCGGCGTTTGCCTGCGCGTCCCATGACGTTCTCTTACGTCGGGACGGGACCGTATCGTCGCAACGCGAGCGTAGGCCTTTCGTGCGTCGGAACGCAACCGTTTCGTCGTGACGCCCCTATGCTGTCCGCATGACGACGAACGCCGACGGGCCCCAGCCGCGAACGCGCCGCCGGACGCCGGCCGGGGCGGCCGTGCTCCGGGCGGACGTCACGGAAGCCATCCGGGCGGCGGTCTTCGAGGAACTCGCGGCCGCCGGCTACGCGCGGATGTCGATCGAGGGCATCGCCCGCCGGGCCGGAGTCGGCAAGACCGCGGTGTACCGGCGCTGGCGCTCCAAACTGCACCTCGTGCTGGACGTCGTCTCGGCGATCGCCGTGCAGGGGCTGCCCGTCCCGGACACCGGCTCCCTGGAGGCGGACCTCCGGCTGCTGTACGAGGTGACGTCCCGGGCGCTGCGGCACCCCGTGGCCTCGCAGATCATCCCCGACCTCCAGGCGGAGGCGGCCCGCAACCCCGAGATCGCCGAAGCCCTCCAGAAGGCCTTGCGCGAGGGGCAGGAGGGCGTCGCCAGCAAGATCGTGGCCGCGGCGGAGAAGCGCGGCGAGGTGGGCGCGGGCTACGACCCGAACCTCGCCCTCGACCTGATCTCCGGCCCGCTGTACTGGCGCTCGGTGGTCATCCGCAGCCCCAGACTCCCCAAGGGCTACCTGGCTTCCCTGGCCCGCTCGACGGCGGCGGCGCTCAAGGCACTGTGACCGCGAGGGCCCCACGCCCTACGCCCTACGCCCACGCCCTGCGCCCCACGCCAACGCCCTGCGCCCACGCTCTACGCCCCATGCCCCACGCCCTGTGCCCCCACGCCCCGCGCGCCACGACTCAGCTCGCCAGCCGCCGAGCCAGTTCCGTCAGCTCCGGCGCCCGTAGCACCCGCTCGCCGAAGCCGGGCAGCGGCACGTGCAGGCCATCGGTCCAGCGGCCGGGGATCGTGTCGGCGCCGTACACCGCCCCGGCGAGCCCACCCGTGACGGCCGCGACCGTGTCCGTGTCGCCGCCGAGGTCGATCGCCGCGCGCACGGCGTCCTCGTACGACGCCGTGGTCCGCACGGCCCACAGGGCGGAGCCGAGGCAGGGCCACACGGCTCCGTTGAACTCGGTCGCCAGGCCGGGATGCCAGTCGCAGTCGCACACGACCGCGAACCGCTCGCGATGCCCGGGACGGACGTGCGCGAGAGCCTCAGGTACGGCCTTCAGCGGGTCGCCGCCATTGAGCGCGATCCGCACCAGCTCGTGGAAGACCGCCGTGCCCTCCCATGCCGCCCGGTCTCCGTGCGTCAGGGCGGCCAGCCGGCGGGCGGCGTCCATGGTGGTTTCCCTGCCGTGGGGCGCGAAGTACACCGCGGACGTGGCGGCCCGCATCAGCGCGCCGTTGCCCGCGGCCCGCTGGTTCACCTGGAAGTGCAGCGCGGCGGCCGTGTCCCAGGGGTCGCCGCTGGTCAGCACGGCCTCGGTCTGCAGGCCGATGTCCTTCGGCCCGGCGGCGGCCCACCGCTGGAACCGGTTGTAGACGTCCGGCAGGTCCAGTCCGCCGCGTAGCAGCAGGGACTCGCCGGTGAGCACGGCCATCTGTGTGTCGTCGGTCGCCTCGCCCGGATCCCAGCCGCCGCCCCCGCACATCTCGCCCTGCCCGGGCGCCGGGAAGCGGGCGGAGAAGGCGCCTTCGGGGCCGAACTCGAAGGGCGCGCCCAGGGCGTCGCCGACGGCCGAGCCGACGACGGCGCCCAGTGCACGGTTCAGGCGACGAGCGTCGTTCATCCCCGCGGGCTGCCCTGCGCCGCCTCCGGATGGCGGTGCAGCCAGCCCTCCCAGGCCGTCGTGATCATGTCCTGGACGTCGTGGCGGGCCTTCCAGCCCAGCTCCGTGGTGATGCGGTCGGCGGAGGCGACGACGCGGGCGGGGTCGCCGGGGCGGCGGGGGGCGATCGTCGGGGGGCGGTGGTGGCCGGTGGTCTCGTTGATGCGGGTGATCATGTCGCGGACCGAGACGCCCTCGCCGCGGCCGATGTTGAGGGTGAGTTCGCGGCCGGGGGCGGCCTGGAGGGCGCGGGCGACGGTCACATGGGCCTCCGCCAGGTCGGCCACGTGGATGTAGTCACGGACGCAGGTGCCGTCGGGGGTCGGGTAGTCGTCGCCGAAGACGCGCGGGGCCGCGCCCTCGGTGAGCTTCTCGAAGACCATGGGCACGAGGTTGAAGACGCCCACGTCCGCGAGTTCCGGGCTCGCCGTGCCCGCCACGTTGAAGTAGCGCAGGGAAGCCGTGGCAAGGCCCGTCGCCCGGCCCGTGGCCCTCACCAGCCACTCACCGGCCAGCTTCGTCTCGCCGTACGGGCTCATCGGCAGGCACGGTGTCTCCTCCGTGACGAGGTCCACGTCCGGCATGCCGTAGACCGCCGCCGAGGAGGAGAAGACGAAGGAGGCGACGCCCGCCGCGGTGACCGCTTCCAGCAGGACGCGCAGGCCCTCGACGTTCTCCCGGTAGTAGTGCAGGGGCCGCTCCACCGACTCCCCCACCTGCTTCTTCGCCGCCAGGTGGACGACCCCGGTGATCTGGTGGTCCGCCAGGACGCGGCTCAGCAGCGCACCGTCCAGGGTGGAGCCGGTCACCAGGGGGACGTCGTCCGGGACGCGTTCCGCGATGCCGGTGGACAGGTCGTCGTACACGACCGCCCGCTCGCCCGCCTCCGTCATCGCCCGTACCACGTGTGCACCGATGTAACCGGCGCCGCCGGTGATCAGCCAGGTCATCCGCGGCCGTCCCCTCGTCCGTTGCCCCGTGTCCGTCCGCCCCACAGTGAAGCAGGTGACCCGACGTCCGCCGCACGCGTGTCACCTTTCGCGCGAAGGTGACACAGCCGGCACGGGCATCCGGCCGGCGTGGCGGGACTGCGTGGCCTACGCGTCCGACTCGGCCTCCGCCGCCGCGTCGAGCGCCGCTGTCAGCCGGTCCAGGCGGGCCCCCAGGTCGCGGATCTCGTCCACATCGAACCCGGTCGCCGCCGCGATCCGCTGCGGCACCTGAAGTGCCCGCTCCCGCAGCGCGTCCCCCTCCCCGGTCAGCCGCACCTGGACCGAGCGCTCGTCACGCACGCTGCGCTCGCGCCGTACCAGGCCGGCCGCCTCCAGTCGCTTGAGCAGCGGCGACAGGGTGCCGGAGTCGAGGCGCAGGCGCTCGCCCAGCCTCTTCACCGGCACCTCTCCGTCCTCCCAGAGCACCAGCATCACCAGGTACTGCGGATAGGTGAGTCCGAGGTCCTTCAGGACCACGCGGTACATGCCGCCGAAGGCGCGCGAGGCCGCGTTCAGGGTGAAGCAGATCTGTCGGTCGAGGCGGAGCCACTCCGCAGCGGACGTGGTGGTCATGCTTCCAGGGTAGCCCGGCCCGTCACTTAGTTGTGGGCAATTGAATTGTGTGCTCTACTTCCTGGTGTCGGACCGGCAGGACGGATCGCCGGTACATCACCTAACAGGGATGGTCCTTTCCATGGACGTGCTGTACACCGCTGTCGCCACCTCCACCCACGGCCGCGAGGGGCGTTCCGTCTCCTCCGACGGCAGGCTCGACCTCCAGATGGCCGTACCGACGGAGATGGGGGGCAACGGCCAGGGCACCAACCCCGAGCAGCTCTTCGCGGCCGGGTACTCCGCCTGTTTCGCCGGCGCCCTCGGCGTGGTCGGCCGGATGGCCAAGGTCGACCTGAGCGACGCCGCCGTCACCGCCGAGGTCGGCATCGGCAAGCAGGGCGAGGGCTTCGGGCTCGCCGTCACCCTCCGCGTCGAGCTGCCCGACGCCGTGGACGCCGCGACCGGCCGCAAGCTCGTCGAGCAGGCCCACCAGGTCTGCCCCTACTCCAACGCCACCCGCGGCAACATCCCGGTCGAGCTCGTCGTCGAGTAGTGGCCGGCCGCGGAGCGTCGGGGCGGGCAGCGCCCGCACCGCGAGGAACGCCGTGTAGGCGCCGGCCCCCAGCAGCCGCATCCGCAGCCCAGGAGGCCGGTGCCCGGCGGGCCGGTACCGCCGGTACAGCACACCCGCCTGCCGGAAGAAGGCCCGCCGCCGGCGCGGAGGCAGCCGCCGCGCATCGGCGGCCACCTCCACCACCACGGCGAAGAGCTGGTCGAAAAGCGCCCGGGACCGCGCCGCCGACACCCGCGCTGCGCCCGCCTGGAACAGCGCCGGCTCGATCTGGTCCAGCAGATCGAGCCGGCGCTCGCCAGGGGTGTCGAGCAGGCTCCCGCGCGCCCGCACCAGATGCCGCACGACCACCGACGGCAGCACGGCCACCCGCTCCGCCAGTACCGTCACCACGCCGCCCCAGCCGAGGTCGGTGAAGTGGCCGTAGGGGAAGGCGAGTTGGTGCACGGCCAGGAACCCGCGCCGATAGGCGGCGCTCCACACCGGCCGGTTCACCACCGTGAGCCAGGGCGCCGCGTCGGGGTGGAAGGTTCCTGCGGGGGCGGGCGGCAGGGCGACGAGCCGGACGGCCCACCGTTCCCGCCCGGCCCGCCCGGCCCACTGTTCCCGCACCGCCCGCCCCGCTTGAGTGGCGGCGGCAGGCGGTTCCTGTGCGGTCCGCCCGGTCATCCGTTCCCGCACCGCCCGCCCGGTCACCCGCTCGTGCGCGAAGTGCAGTACGTCCACCGGCCCCGTCTGCCGCAGCCGGGCGTCCAGCGCCGCGAGCGCCCCCGGGACGAGGACGTCGTCGCCGTCGAGGAACAGCACATAGGAGCCCGACGCCGCCCGCAGTCCGGTCGTGCGGGCCGCGCCCAGACCGGCCGAGGGCGGTGAGTACGCCGGTCTCAGCCGGCGGTCCCGCGCGGCGTACCCGGCGGTCATGTCCGCCGCGGGAGCCTCCGGCTCGTCGCACACCGTGATCAGTTCGAAGTCGCCGAAGGACTGGTCCAGAACCGACTCCAGGGCCCGGGCCAGCAGGCTCCCGACTCCGTGCGAGGGAACGATGATGCTGAAACGGGGCATGCAACTCTTTCCGTTTTCGTCATCCTTGCTCGGCGGGAGGCGCGCGCCTCGGGCCGTGGAGGTCCCGTCGGGCGGCCCGCCGCGGACCGGGCGCGAAACGTCCGGGCCGCCCCGACGGCGGCCGGGTGGACGGCCGCGACGGGGTGGGTCGCGACGAACTGCTGGGCACAGGGACTCCCGGTAGGTGAAACGGCCGTCAGTGGCTTTCAGTGACGGCCAGGTGGCCAGAAGGTTGCGGAACGGTGGCTGCCGGGCGATGGGTCCGAGATGCGGCGGCGGACTGCACGGGCCGCCGCGCCTCCAGCGGCACCACCGGCGGCGGGTCCGCCTCGGCCTCCCCGCGCCCGACACGGCGTACGACGCGCCCGGCGGCGTGCCCGTCGTCGTACGCGGTGCGCCCGCACCTGGTACGCGGGTCGACAGCACTGGACCTGGGCAAGGGGGCGTCCATGGGGCGGCGGGTCTGCGCGGGCGTTCTGCCCGGGAACGGCCGATGAGCCGAATTGGTTACTTTGTGTACAGCATCCGGGCGATTTCGCCGGGAACGCGGTGGGGCGGGCCGTTGTCCGGCCCGCCCCAAGATCGATGAATGTGCCGCTACTTCACCGCGCCCGCCATCACGCCGGACACGAACTGCCGCTGGAACGCGAAGAAGACGGCCAGCGGAATCACCATCGAGATGAACGCACCGGGCGCGAGCACGTCGATGTTGTTCCCGAACTGCCGTACCTGCGTCTGCAGCGCCACCGTGATCGGCTGGCTGCCGGAGTCGGTGAACACCAGCGCCACCAGCATGTCGTTCCACACCCACAGGAACTGGAAGATGCCCAGGCTCGCGATCGCCGGCCCGCCGAGCGGCATCACCACCCGGGCGAACAGCCGCAGTTCACCGGCGCCGTCCAGCCGCGCCGCCTCCAGCAGCTCGCGCGGGATCTCCGCGAAGAAGTTCCGCAGCAGGAACACCGCGAAGGGCAGTCCGAAGCCGACGTGGAACAGGATCACGCCGAGCATCGAGCCGAACAGCCCGATGTTCCCGAAGAGTTCGGCGATCGGGATCAGCGCCACCTGCACCGGGACGACCAGCAGGCCGACCACGCCAAGGAACCACCAGTCCCGGCCCGGGAACTCCATCCACGCGAAGGCGTACCCGGCGAGCGAGCCGATGACCACCACCAGCACGGTCGCCGGGACCGTGATCAGGACCGTGTTCAGCAGCGAGTCGGTGATGTCGCCGTTGCTCAGCAGCTTGTCGTAGCTCTCGAAGGTGAGCTGGGCCGGCGCGGTGAACACCGTCCACCAGCCGCTCTCGTTCATGTCCGCAGGGGTGCGCAGGGACGAGAGCAGCAGACCGATGGTCGGCACCAGCCAGAACAGGCCGACGACGATCAGGAAGACCCGCATCAGACCGCCGCCGACGCCCTCCGCCAGGCGCGCGCCGAGGGACGCCTTGCGCGGCCCCGGTTCCGTGCGCTTGCCGAGGTGTGTGGTCATCGCCGCACCTCCCGCCTGAGCCTGCGGATGTTGAACCACATCACCGGAATCACCAGGAGCAGCAGGAAGACCGCGATGGCGCTCGCGACACCCGGCTGGTCCTCGGAGAAGCCCTTGCGGTAGAGCTCCAGCGCGAGGACGTTCGCGTCGTCCTGGGAGGAGCCCGGAGCGATGATGAAGACCAGGTCGAAGACCTTCAGCACATTGATCATCAAGGTGACGGCGACGACCGCGAGGACGGGCGCGAGCAGCGGCACGGTGACCCGCCGGAACACCTGCCACTCGTTGGCCCCGTCGACCCGCGCCGCCTCCAGCAGCTCACGTGGCATCCCCGCCAGCCCGGCGGCGATCAGCACCATCGCGAAGCCCGCCCACATCCAGATGTACGACCCGATGATGGCGGGTGTGACCAGCGACGGGCCGAGCCAGTCCAGGCCGTTGTACGGCTCCTCGAAGTTGTCGGCGGGCAGCCGCAGCCGGGCTCCGTCGGCGGCGGCCGAAAGCGTGAAGGTGCCGTCGCCGGCCGCGGTGGCCGTGGCGACCACCTCGCCGTCCTTGACCGCCTCGATCCGCATGCCGGGATAGCCCAGTTCGGAGGGGTCGGGGGCGCCGAGGGTGCCGACGCCCTCACCGCGCGTGAAGTCCTGCCAGGTGGTGCCGGTGACCTTGCCCGGATCGGCCTGTGCCGGCACCGCCTTCGCGGCGTCGTCGGGCATCTGGTCGGGGGCGACACCCACCAGGGGCAGGACCACCGGCTCGCCGAGGCGGACCGGCTCCTTGGTGACGAAACCGCCGTCGTCCGCCGTCAGCGGCGAATCCCGGCCGGGGTGCGCCTTCGGGAACGCCGACGACTGGGCGAACGTGTCGTGCACGCCCACCCACACCGCGTTCGCGACGCCCTTGTCCGGGTCCTGGTCGTAGACGAGACGGAAGATGATGCCCGCCGCGAGCATCGAGATCGCCATCGGCATGAAGACGACCAGCTTGAACGCCGTGCCCCAGCGCACCCGTTCGGTCAGGACCGCGAAGATCAGCCCGAGCGCGGTCGCCACCGTCGGCGCGAACACCACCCAGATGATGTTGTTCTTCAGCGCCGTACGGATGCCGTCGTCGGTGAACAGGGCCTGGTAGTTGTCGAATGCGGCGAAGCCGTCGCCGGACTGGTCGTAGAAGCTGCGGACGACCGAGTACCCGATCGGGTAGACCACGAGCGCGCCGAGCAGCACCAGAGCGGGCAGCAGGAACAGCGCTGCCACGGTCCTGCGGGTGCCGGTCACGCTCTTGCGACTACGGGGAGGGGTCCCGGCCTTGGTGGGCGGGACCCCTCCCGCGGATGCCGGAGCCATGGCCGGCTCAGTCTCCGTACGCCGCGGCCGCGTCGGCCTCCAGCTGTTCCTGGGTGCCCTTGATGTCCTTCGGGTTCTTCAGGAAGTCCTGCAACGCCTTCCACTCACCCTTGCCGGGCGTGCCGCCGAAGGCCTGCGGGGCCTGGTCGGACATGTCGAAGCGGAAGTCGTCACCGGCCGCGACCAGTGCCTTCGCCATCTCCTGCTGCACCGCGTTCGGATACGCCTTCGGGTCCACGTTCTTGTTCGGCGACAGATAGCCGCCGAGCCTGGCCTGGATGGTCGCCGCGTCCGGCGAGGCGAGGAACGTGGCCAGGGCCTGCGCGGCCTTCGAGTCCTCCAGGATCACCGCCGCGTCACCACCGGAGACGACCGGCTCGGTGTCGCCCACCCTCGGGAACGCGAACACCTTGGCGTCGGTGCCCACTTCCGCTTCCGTCTCGGCGATGTTGACCTGGACGAAGTCGCCCTCGTAGACCATGGCGGCCTTCGGCTGGTCGCCGCCGGTGAAGGTCTGTGTGACGGAGGCCGGGAACTCCGTCTGGAGCGCGCCGTTCGCGCCGCCCGCGATGTAGTCGGCCTTGCCCCAGATCTGCGCCAGCGTCGTCAGGGCCTCGGTGACGGACGGGTCCGTCCACTTGATCTCGTGCTTGGCCAGCTGGTCGTACTTCTCGGGGCCGGCCTGCGAGAGGTAGACGTTCTCGAACCAGTCGGTCAGCGTCCAGCCGTCGGCGCCGCCGACCGAGAACGGCGTGACACCGGAGTCGTAGATCGTCTGGGCGGTGGTGAGCAGGTCCTCCCAGGTCTTGGGCTCCTCGGCACCGGCGTTCTCGAAGACCTGGGTGTTGTACCAGATCAGCGACTTGTTGGCGGCCTTGTAGTAGACGCCGTACTGCTTGCCGTCGACCTTGCCGAGGTCCTGCCAGCCCTGCGAGTAGTTCTTGCCGAGCTGCTCCTGGGCCTCGGTCCCGACCGGCTTGGCCCAGCCCTTGTCCACGGCCTGCTGGATGGCGCCGACCTGCGGGAGCATCGCGATGTCCGGCGGCGCGCCGCCCGCGATCTTCGAGCCGAGGAAGTTGATGATCGGGTCCTGCGCGGGCACGAAGGTCACCTTGGCGCCGGTCCGCTTCTCGAACTCCTGAAGCACCTTCTTGAAGTTGGCCTGCTCCGGGCCGGTCCAGACGGCGGCGACCTCCAGGGTCTCGCCGTCGAGCTTGGGGAGTGTGACGGTGGTGGCGGTCTCGTCCGTACCGCCGCTGCCTTCGTTTCCGCTGTCGTCGTCGCCTCCGCAGGCGCTGAGCGAGAGCGCGAGCGCTCCCGCCAGCGCGGCCGCGGCGGCGCGGGCGGTCCTGCGTGTCCGGGTGCGGCTGGTGGTGATGCTCCTGTGCATTACGGCCCCGTTCTTCGTCCTCGTCGAACGTTCGAGCGCTGTCCCGTGGGACTGGTCTACGCCGGGTCCGTGGGGTCGGCAAGAGCGCCTGCCGTGTCAAGACGGTGATCGTGACCGCGTCGTGACTGTCGGCGGGCGCTGCGGGCGGCGCCTACAGCAGCGACGGCACCTGAGAGGCGGACACCTCCCGGGCCGCCCGCTCCAGCGCGCTCGCCAGGAGGGCCAGGTCCGTGGGCCCGTTGCCCAGTTCGCGGACCTGGCGGCGGGCGGGCGGGTCGCCCATGCGGTGCCATTCCAGCGGGACGACGGTGGGCCGCAGGGTCGCCGTACGCGGGATCCGACCGGTGACCCGGCCGCCCTGGAACGGCGTGATCCGTCCGTCGGGATGCGTCAGCCGGCCCCGGCCGGGCGCCGGTTCGTCGGGTCCGGGCGTGGGCGCGTCGAGGGTGACGCGCAGCGAGGCCCGCCGGACGGGCTCGGTCTGCGCCGTACGGCCCCCCTGTCCCGCGGCGGCCACCAGGTGCACGCCCAGCCGGTCACCCTCGCGGGCCACCGCGTCCAGCGCACGCGTCACGGACCCGGCGGCGGGCCGGCCCGGGGAGCCCAGCGGGGGCGAGACGAGGGCGTCGAGGTCGTCGACGACCACGACGAGGCGGGGCAACGGGGGCACGCCGTCCGTCGGGCGACGGGGAGCGGCCGGGCGCAGCCGCAGGGTGGCGCTGGGCGGGGTGTCCAGGTCACCGGCCCCGACGTCGCCACCGGCGGTGTGCGCCGTGCGCTGGCTGACCATCCGGCCCGACACCTCGCGCCCGGTGTGCCACTCGGCGAAGTGCGAACGGCCGAGCAGCTCGGCACGGCGCTTCAGCTCCGCCGACAGGGACTGGGCGAACTCCCGCATGCGGACCGGGTCGTTGGCGAGCAGGTGCGTCGTGACGTGCGGGATGTCCATGCACGGGTGCAGCCCGTCGCCGTGCCCGCTGCCCGCGCCCACGCTGTCCCGGCCGTCCATCAGCACCAGGCTCAGGCGGTCGGGCCGCTCGGCGGCGGCGAGCGAGGCGACGACGGCCCGCAGCAGTTCCGTACGCCCGCTGCCGGGCGGGCCCTCGATCAGCAGGTGCGGTCCCTCGCCCACGAGGTCGGCGGCGACCGGACCGCGGGGGCCGGCGCCGAGGACGGCGTGCGCCCGGCCGCCGAGGGCGTCGGTGTCGTCCGCGGCGTCCGCCCAACGAGCCATGAGGGAGGCGGGGGTGGCCCGCGCCAGGCCCAACTCGTCGAGCAGGCGGGAGGCTTGGGGGAGGGGGGCGCTGACGCGCGCGAGCCGGGTGCCGGTGCCGGACGCCTCGGTGCGCAGCGGGGCGAGGGCGCGGGCGAACCGCTCGGCCCAGGCGGGGGACACGGCGTCCACGGCGCCGACCGTGCCGTGGCCGACGGGGGCGGGGCGGGAGGTGACGGCACCTGGTGCGGATCCGGGCGCGGAACCGGTGGTCCTGCTTCCGGACCCGGACCGCGACCCGGCTGGGGTTCCGGCCCCGGCCCCGGTCCCGGTCCCGGTCCCTGTTTCGGTTCCAGTTCTTGCTCCGGTTCCGGTCCCTGCTCCGGTTCCGGTTCCCGCTCGGGCGATGCGGAGCAGGCGGAGCGCGGTCGCCACATCGCCGCTGAGCAGGGCGACGGCCCCGCACTCACGGAACGCCGGGGCCGAGGCGCAGGCGGCCTCGAAGGTCTCGGCGACCGGGGAGGCAGGGGAAGCGGAGGCGGTCTCGGCGAGGCAGACGACATGGATGCCGGCGCGCGGGCCGTCCAGGGCCAGCCGTGCCACCGCCTCGCGGAGACCGGCGCCACCGGGGTCGCCGTCGACGACGAGGACGGTGAAGGGGCCGGGGAAGCCGGCCGGGTCCGCGGAGCCGGCCGGCGAGTCGTCGGGGCGGGCCCAGGACGGGCGGCGGGGCGCGGCGGCCGGGGCGGGGTCCGGCATCCCGCCGTCTTCGGGGTGCCGTGCGCCCATGGACGCGCCGGCCTTCGCGGTGGCGCCGCCCCGCTCCATGAGGTGGTCGTCCAGGCGGCGCAGGAGCTCGTCGGTGCGGGCCGCGGCCTGTTCGCGGTCGTGGGCGAGGAGCAGGCGGCAGTCCTGGCCGTGGGCCGGGCGCAGATGCGGGAGCCAGCCGAGCCAGGACCACTCGGCGGTGCGCTCCTCCAGAGGGCGGGCGCGGTCCGTGCTGATCAGGACGATTTCCAGGACGTCGGGGGAGTGCAGCGCGGCGAGTTGTGCCACCACCGCGCGCGCGAGACCGGCCAGGCGGGGCCGCGGACCGGCCAGACCCAGGGCACCGGCCTCACGCAGATCGGCGGTGACCGGCACGGCGGGCAGCAGCCCCGAACCGTCCGGCGCCGCCCGGTCGGCCGTACCGAGCCGCACGGTGAGCGCCTCGGGGTGACCCGGCCCGCGCTCCCACAGCCGGGGACCGGGACCCAGCGCTGTCAGCAGCAGGGCGGCCGGGTCCGGCCAGATCTCCTTGGCGTCGGCACGCACGGGTGAGTGCACGGCGCCGCCGGCCTGCTCGTCGCCGTACGCCTCCTGCCCGGCCGGCTCCTGCTCGGCGCCGCGCCCGCCGGCCAGCCGCCGCGCCCACGCCGTGAGCCCACCGCGCCTGCGCACCCCCTGCGGTACGTCGGTGCCGCGCAGCGGCGTGCCTTTGCGGTGGCCCGTGCCACCGGTGCCGGCGGGGGCGTCGGGCAGGTCGGCGCCGAGCCGTCCGCCGTGCGTCCCGTCACCGCAGGGTGCGGCGGGGCCGGGGCCCGGGTGCTGCGGACCGGCGTCGCGGCTCTCGACGCGGGGCGCCTTGCCCTGCTCGGGCACGAGGGGCGCCGCCACGGGCGAGTGCTCCCTGGCCCGGGGCTCGGGGCCGGGCGCCCCGGGGCGCGGTTCGTGGGGGGACGGGGTCCCTGCCGGTTGTGCGTCCCGGTCCGCGGGAGTCAGGTCGTGAGCCGTGCCCGGTGCACCGGCCCCTCGGTCCTGCGGTGCGGCGCCCCGCACGCCGGCCGGGCCGCCCCCCGGGACGCCCCAGCCCCCGGCAGCCCCGTAGGCATGCCCGGTGCTCGCGGACGGCCCGCCTGCCGGCACCCCGGCGGCTCCGGCCGGGGACGGCCCGTCGCTCGTCCCGACCCGCACGCATCCCTCCCCGTCGGGCGTGGTCCCCACCCGCCGGCCCGGCCCTCCGGGCGGTGCCAGCCGCAGCGTGGACTCCCCGATCCGCAGGAGCGCCCCGGGTGTGAAGCGCACCGGACGGCTGCCCACCCGGGTGCCGTCGAGCGTCGTGCCGTTGGTGGATTCGAGGTCGGTGACCGAGACCCGGCCGTCCGCGCTCAGGGTCACCGCGCAGTGGACGCGGGAGACATCGGGGTCGTCGAGCGGGACGTCGGCCTCCGCGGAGCGGCCGACGCGGATCTCGCCGCCGTGCAGCAGATGGACGCCGCCGGCGTCCGGCCCGGCGATCACGTCGAGGCGGGCCGGGGCGTCCTCCAGCTCGGGATGGGGCTCCGGGGCCGCCGGGCCGCCCACGGACAGCACCGCGCCGTCGAGCAGCGGGGGCTCGCCCAGGGTGCAGCGCTGCGCATCGAGGCGCTCCGCACCGGCGTACAGCACCACGGGCCCCGACGGGACGTCGCCGCAGGCCGCCGCGGCGAGCCCCGAGGCCACCGCGGACAGGGCCGTGCCGGCGGGCGCCGTGACCAGCACGTCGCGGGCCGTTCCCCGGCCGCGCGGCGCCGGTGGTCCCCCCTGCTCCGGCGAGGCCGAGAGCTCGGGGGCGGGCGGGCCCAGCGGGTCTACGACGGTCAGCCGGATCTGCATCGCCGTCAGCGGTCCCTTCTGCACGGGCGCGGAGGTCCCCCACCCCACACGAGCACGTCGGCCAGTACTGCACGCATCCTCGCACCTGCCACTGACAACGCGCCCGCCGCTCCGGAAAAGGTGATCTTGATTGGTCGGCTCTGCCCGTAAAAGTGCCTGCCCAGGGCGGCACCGGCGATCGGTTGAGATCGGTCACGTCCGCTTCCGGCAACCACAGGACACAGGCGAGCGTCCTTCCTTCGAACGCGTGCGGGAACCAGTACCGAACGCGTGCAGTAACAAGTAGGCGGTAAGCACAGCGGACGACCGCCCGCCCCCGCCCATCGCGGCACTACAGTGGGTCGGACCATGCAAGCAAGCAGCAGGGAGCCATGACGTGCGGCCGGTAGGGAGCAAGTACCTCCTTGAGGAGCCGCTGGGGCGCGGCGCCACGGGCACCGTCTGGCGAGCCCGCCAGCGGGAGACGGCAGGGGCCGAGGCGGCCGTGCCCGGGCAGCCCGGTGAGACCGTCGCGATCAAGGTCCTCAAGGAGGAGCTCGCGAGCGACCCCGACATCGTGATGCGGTTCCTGCGCGAGCGGTCCGTGCTGCTCCGCCTGACGCATCCGAACATCGTGCGGGTCCGTGACCTGGTCGTGGAGGGCGATCTGCTGGCCCTGGTCATGGACCTCGTCAACGGTCCCGACCTGCACCGCTACCTGCGCGAGAACGGCCCCCTCACGCCCGTCGCCGCCGCGCTGCTCACGGCGCAGATCGCCGACGCGCTGGCCGCCAGCCACGCCGACGGCGTCGTGCACCGCGACCTCAAGCCGGCGAACGTGCTGCTCAAGCAGGACGGCGGCCAGATGCACCCGATGCTGACCGACTTCGGCATCGCCCGCCTCGCGGACTCGCCCGGCCTGACCCGCACCCACGAGTTCGTGGGCACGCCCGCGTACGTCGCGCCGGAGTCCGCCGAGGGCCGCCCGCAGACCTCCGCCGTCGACATCTACGGCGCCGGCATCCTGCTGTACGAGCTGGTCACCGGCCGGCCGCCGTTCTCCGGCAGCTCGGCCCTGGAGGTCCTGCACCAGCACCTGAGCGCCGAGCCCCGCCGCCCCTCCACCGTTCCCGAACCGCTGTGGACGGTCATCGAGCGCTGTCTGCGCAAGAACCCCGCGGAGCGGCCCAGCGCCGAGAACCTCGCGCGCGGGCTGAGGGTCGTCGCCGAGGGCGTCGGCGTGCACGCGAACTCCGCGCAGATCGCCGCCGCCGAGGGCGTCGCCGCGCTCCTCGCGCCCGACCCGGCTCCGGCGACCGTACCCGGTACGCCCGGAGCGGCCGACCCGACGCAGGTGCTGCCGCACGGCACGCCCGGGTACGACCCGAACGCGGCGACCAGTGTGCTGCCGCACACCGGGGGCCCGGCGGGCGCCGCCGACCCCACCGCCGTCCTGCCGAACACCGGTCCCGCAGGTGCCGACCCGACCCAGGTGCTGCCGCACGGGCAGCAGCCCGAGCAGCCGCACCCCTGGCAGAGCCAGCTGCGCGCCGCGCGCGACCGCAACGAGCAGACGCAGGTCCAGTACCTCGACCCCGACGAGGACCCGCTGCGCCGCCGCCCGCAGCGGCAGGTCGCCCGCCCGCAGCAGCAGCCGCGGGCTCAGCAGCGCCAGCAGCAGCGCCCCCCGCAGGGGCCGCCGCCGGGCTACGGCTACCCGCAGCAACAGCAACAGCAACAGCAGCCGCAGCAGTACGCCCCGCAGCGCCCGCAGCCGCAGCGGTACGCCCCGCCGCCCACGCCCGAGCCCCAGAGGCCGGTGCGCGAGCCGAGGCAGCCGCGGCAGCGCAGCGCCAATCCGATGCGGATCCCGGGACTCGGCTGCCTGAAGGGATGTCTGTTCACCATTCTCATCCTGTTCGTGGCCGGCTGGCTGATCTGGGAACTGAGCCCGCTGCAGGAGTGGATCGGCACCGGCAAGAGCTACTGGGACCAGCTCACGGACTGGTTCAGCACGGTCACCGAGTGGATCGGGGACCTCGGTGGCTCCGGGGCACCGGAGGCTCCGGTACGTCCACCCAGTAGCGGGTGAGTTGTTTTGTCGACACCTGGCGGGTGATTTCCGCCTCCGCGGTGAAGGTTGCCTCCCCGGACGCGTAGTTTTAGCGACAACACGCGTCTGTAGGAGCAGCCTTGGCACGGAAGATCGGCAGCCGGTACACCGCACACCAGATCCTGGGGCGGGGCAGCGCCGGCACGGTGTGGCTGGGCGAGGGACCCGAGGGGCCCGTCGCCGTCAAGCTGCTGCGTGAGGATCTCGCCTCCGACCAGGAGCTCGTCGGGCGCTTCGTCCAGGAGCGGACCGCCCTGCTCGGCCTCGAGCACCCGAACGTCGTCTCCGTCCGCGACCTGGTCGTGGACGGCAACGATCTCGCGCTCGTCATGGACCTGGTCCGGGGCACGGACCTGCGCACCCGGCTGGACCGGGAGCGGCGGCTGGCGCCCGAGGCGGCGGTCGCGATCGCGGCGGACGTCGCGGAGGGGCTGGCGGCGGCACACGCGGCGGGGGTCGTGCACCGGGACGTGAAGCCGGAGAACGTCCTGCTGGACATGCAGGGCCCGCTCGGCCCCGGCGGTTCGCACCGCGCGCTGCTGACGGACTTCGGCATCGCCAAACTGATCGACTCCCCGCGCCGGACCAGGGCCACGAAGATCATCGGCACGCCGGACTATCTGGCGCCGGAGATCGTGGAGGGCCTCCCGCCCCGGGCCTCGGTGGACATCTACGCGCTCGCGACCGTGCTCTACGAGCTGCTGGCCGGCTTCACCCCCTTCGGCGGCGGCCACCCGGGCGCGGTCCTGCGCCGCCATGTCACCGAGACCGTCGTACCCCTGCCCGGCATTCCTGAGGAGCTGTGGCAGCTGCTGGTGCAGTGCCTGGCGAAGGCGCCGGCGTCGCGGCTGCGGGCGTCCGAGCTGGCCGCACGGCTGCGGGAGCAGCTCCCGCTACTGCGCGGGATGCCGCCGCTCGACGTGGACGAACCGGACACGGAGCCCGAGGAGCCCGCCGAGCCGCCGTCGTGGGGGCAGCCGCAGCCTTCGGCAGGGGTCCGCAGGGGCGCGGTCCCGCTGGTCCCCGGCGCGAAAACCGACTCCAACCGTGACACCCATACGTCGATGAGGGTCCCGGCCCCCGACGAGCTGGCAGGCGGCGCGCGCGGCACCGCCCGTGCCCCCCGCACCGCGGGCGCCCCCCGCCCCGGCTCGGCCCGGCACCGCTCCACCACCCGGCGCCGCCGCCTGATCCTGGCCGGTGCGGCGGTCGCCCTGGCCGCGGCCGCGGGCACCGGCGCGTGGCTCGCGACGTCGCAGGAGGAGGCCGGCACGACCCCGCCCGACCTGAACAACACGGCCCCGGCGTCTCCCTGAGGCGAGCGCCGAAGCGGGGGCCCGGGGGCGGAGCCCCGCGCGAGGCACGCGCCGGCGCCCGGTGCGCCGGGGCCCTGCGCCACCGGCACTGGCTTCCCGGCGGAGCCGTTACGCTGGGAGCGTGGCAGTCGTCGATGTATCCGAAGAGCTCAAGTCCCTCTCCTCGACCATGGAGTCGATCGAGGCCGTCCTGGACCTCGACAGGATGAGGGCAGACATCGCCGTGCTCGAGGAGCAGGCGGCCGCGCCGTCCCTCTGGGACAACCCGGACGAGGCGCAGAAGATCACCAGCAAGCTCTCCCACCTCCAGGCCGAGGTCAGGAAGGCGGAGGCGCTGCGCGGGCGGATCGACGATCTCGCGGTGCTGTTCGAGATGGCCGAGGAGGAGGACGACCCGGACACCCGCTCCGAGGCGGAGTCCGAGCTCGCCGCCGTCCGCAAGGCACTGGACGAGATGGAGGTGCGGACGCTTCTCAGCGGTGAGTACGACTCCCGGGAAGCGCTCGTGAACATCCGCGCCGAGGCCGGTGGCGTCGACGCCGCCGACTTCGCCGAGCGCCTCCAGCGGATGTACCTGCGCTGGGCCGAGCAGCACGGCTACAAGACCGAGGTCTACGAGACCTCGTACGCGGAGGAGGCGGGCATCAAGTCCACCACCTTCGCGGTGCAGGTGCCGTACGCCTACGGCACCCTCTCCGTCGAACAGGGCACGCACCGCCTGGTGCGCATCTCGCCCTTCGACAACCAGGGGCGCCGGCAGACCTCCTTCGCCGGTGTCGAGGTGCTCCCCGTCGTCGAGCAGTCCGACCACGTCGAGATCGACGAGTCGGAGCTGCGCATCGACGTCTACCGGTCCTCCGGCCCCGGCGGCCAGGGCGTCAACACGACCGACTCCGCCGTGCGTATCACGCACATCCCGACCGGCATCGTCGTCTCCTGCCAGAACGAGCGCTCGCAGATCCAGAACAAGGCCACCGCCATGAACGTCCTCCAGGCCAAGCTGCTGGAGCGGCGCCGCCAGGAGGAGCAGGCCAGGATGGACGCCCTCAAGGGCGACGGCGGCAACTCCTGGGGCAACCAGATGCGTTCGTACGTCCTGCACCCGTACCAGATGGTCAAGGACCTGCGCACCGAGCACGAAGTCGGCAACCCGGAGGCCGTGTTCAACGGTGAGATCGACGGGTTCCTGGAGGCCGGAATTCGCTGGCGCAAGCAGCAGGAGAAGTAAGAGAAGCGTTTTGTCGACAAGGCAACTGCCGCCGCAGAGGCGGCAGTTGCCTTTTCCATGCCTGGATGTCTGGGTTTTACATCACACTCACACGCTTCAACGCCTGGCAAAGAACCCGTACCTGGACATCGCGTACGCAACGACCTTGACGTTGCTTTGAAAAATGGGAAGGGTGAAGCGTGGCATGCGTATCTCTGGGGCGCATGTGAACCGGGGGGCTTCATCGCATCAGCCACCCCCGTCGATCACGGCCCCGAGCGCCGCCTAATGACGATCAGCTACTGGGGGTAGCAAACACATGACCAACAAGACGCGCATACGTGTCGCGCGCCTCGCGGCCGGCGCCGTGATCGCGGCCGGTGCCTCGCTGACCGCAGCGGGTGCCGCTTCCGCCACCGAGGGCGACGGCTGCTTCGTGGGCCTCCTGTGCGAGGAGCGCTCGCCGAGCCCGGAGCCCACCATCCCGACCGGTGAACCGACGATCCCGACCGGTGAGCCCACCCTTCCGACGGGTGAGCCGACCGTTCCGACGGGTGAGCCGACCGACCCGACCCAGGAGCCCACGGAGCCGGAGGAGCCCACCGAGCCCGAGGGGCCCACCGAGGACCCCTCGGACGACGAGACCACCGCCCCCGGCACCGGTGACGAGGACAACACCGACACCGACGGTGGCACCTCCCCGCAGGACGAGGGTTCCTCGTCCCTGACGGACACCGGCTCGGAGATCCCGGCGGCCGACACCTCCGCCCAGGGCGGCGGCGACGAGCTCGCCGAGACGGGTGCCGCGCAGACCACGTTCCTGCTGATCGGCGCCGCGACGATGATCGCCGGCGGTGTCGGCTTCCGTGTGCTGCCGCGTCTGGTGGGCGGCCGTGGCGGTGCCGCCGCCTGACGCGGTGGCCGAGCGTGATCGCCGAAGGGCCCGGAGCAACCGCTCCGGGCCCTTCGGCGTACTCTCCGCGCGCGCTACGCGGTCTGGTGCGCGAGGAGCGCGACCGCCGCGATCAGCATGACCAGCAGGGCGATCAGGGTCATGGGGTTGAGGGCCGCGAAGGGGTTCTCCTGCTGCAGCCGCTGGCGGTTGGCCCGGCACACGGGGCAGCGGCCCTCGTTCACGGGCGCGGCACAGTTCGCGCACACCAGTCGGTCGTACGTCATGTGCTCGCCTCCTTGCACCGGTACCGGTTCATGCCTACAACGCCCGGGGGAACGCAAACGTTCCCCCTCCACTGTGCCAGGTTCCTCCGGAAAGGGCGCGGGCGCTCTCAGAACGTCGGGGTGGACAAAAGTGCACAAGCCTTGCTCAATCGCAACCTGTGCCTGCGCTTGCGTACCCGCTTCGCGTATGGTCACGCACATCTACCCCCGGCGACCCGTGGTGCATCCGTGATCCGATTCGACAACGTGTCCAAGGTCTACCCCAAGCAGACCCGTCCCGCCCTCAGGGATGTCTCCCTTGAGGTGGAAAAGGGTGAGTTCGTCTTTCTTGTGGGGTCCTCCGGCTCCGGAAAGTCCACCTTCCTGCGGCTGATCCTCCGCGAGGAGCGGTGCAGCCACGGTCAGGTGCACGTTCTGGGCAAGGACCTCGCGCGCCTCTCCAACTGGAAGGTGCCGCAGATGCGGCGCCAGTTGGGGACGGTCTTCCAGGACTTCCGGCTGCTGCCGAACAAGACCGTCGGTGAGAACGTCGCCTTCGCGCAGGAGGTCATCGGCAAGTCGCGCGGCGAGATCCGCAAGTCCGTGCCGCAGGTGCTCGAACTGGTCGGGCTCGGCGGCAAGGAGGACCGGATGCCGGGCGAGCTGTCCGGCGGTGAGCAGCAGCGCGTCGCCATCGCGCGGGCCTTCGTCAACCGGCCCAAGCTGCTGATCGCCGACGAGCCCACCGGCAACCTCGACCCGCAGACCTCCGTCGGCATCATGAAGCTGCTCGACCGGATCAACCGGACGGGCACCACCGTGGTGATGGCCACGCACGACCAGAACATCGTGGACCAGATGCGCAAGCGCGTCATCGAGCTGGAGAAGGGCCGCCTCGTCCGCGACCAGGCCCGCGGCGTCTACGGCTACCAGCACTGAGACAGCAGCGAGATCCACGGAAAGGCTTGAAGCAGACGCCATGCGCGCCCAGTTCGTTCTGTCGGAGATCGGTGTCGGTCTCCGCCGCAATCTGACGATGACCTTCGCGGTCATCGTCTCGGTCGCCCTGTCCCTGGCCCTGTTCGGCGGTTCGCTGCTGATGAGCGACCAGGTGAACACCATGAAGGGCTACTGGTACGACAAGGTCAACGTCTCGATCTTCCTCTGCAACAAGAGCGACGCAGAGTCGGACCCCAACTGCGCCAAGGGCGCGGTCACCGAGGACCAGAAGGAGCAGGTCCTCACCGATCTCAAGAAGATGTCGGTCGTCGACACGGTGACGTACGAGTCGCAGGACCAGGCGTACAAGCACTACAAGGAGCAGTTCGGCGACTCCCCGCTGGCCAGCTCGCTCACGCCGGACCAGATGCAGGAGTCGTACCGCATCAAGCTGGCCGACCCGGAGAAGTACCAGGTCATCGCGACCGCCTTCAACGGGCGCGACGGCGTGCAGTCCGTGCAGGACCAGAAGGGCATCCTGGACAACCTCTTCGAGCTGCTGAACGGCATGAACTGGGCCGCGCGCGCGGTGATGGCACTGATGCTGGTGGTGGCGCTGATGCTGATCGTCAACACCGTTCGCGTCTCGGCGTTCAGCCGGCGGCGCGAGACCGGCATCATGCGCCTGGTCGGCGCCTCGGGCTTCTACATCCAGGCGCCGTTCATCATGGAGGCCGCGGTCGCCGGACTCATCGGCGGCACGCTCGCGTGCGGCTTCCTGTTGCTCGGGCGGTACTTCATCATCGACCACGGCCTGGCCCTGTCCGAGAAGCTGAACCTGATCAACTTCATCGGCTGGGACGCCGTTCTGACGAAGCTGCCGCTCATCCTCGCGACCAGCCTGCTGATGCCCGCGTTGGCCGCCTTCTTCGCGTTGCGCAAGTACCTGAAGGTGTGACGCATGCCAAGAGGGCCGTACGGTCAACCGACCGTACGGCCCTTCGCGTTGTCCTAGACTCACCGGCATGTCAGGTCGTGGCCTGTTCTGTCAGCCCCGCCGCTACGGCCGCGGGGCCGCCCTGACGTTGGTGTTCGCGAGCGTGCTCGTCGCCGGTGCCGCCACCGGCTCGCTGCCGGGCGACGAGCCCGGTGCCGCATCCGGTACGACGCCCTCCGCGGCCCCCGTCGGCAGCCAGCAGGAGGTCGCGCGCGCCGCCGCCGAGGCCATGGCCGAGGGCAAGTCCCCCATCGAGGCGGCGCAACGCGCCGTGAGCCGCAGCGGCAACCGCTGGGACGCCGTCTACTCCCGGGGCGAGTACGAGGAGTTCCAGGAGGCCCTCGACGGCGAGTACACCGGTGTCGGCCTGTCCGCCCGCCGTGAGCGGGACGGACGTATCGAGGTGACGGCGGTGGCCGCCGGTTCGCCCGCGGCCCGGGCCGGGATCCGCGCCGGGGACCGGCTGGGCAGCGTCGACGGACGGAAGGTCGACGGGCGTCCGGTCACCGAGGTCGTCTCCTTGCTGCGCGGCGACGCCACCGACGCGGACGCCGGTACGACCGTCCGGCTCGGGATGGAGCGCGGCACACGCGCGTGGACCGAGACCCTGCGCCGGGCCCGGCTGTCCACCGACTCAGTGACGGTGCGCACACTCGGCGACGGCACCACCGTGATCAGGATCGCCGCCTTCACCAAGGGTTCCGGGAAGGTGGTCCGGGAGGCCGTACGGCGGGCCCCGGCCGCCTCCGGGGTCGTCCTCGACCTGCGCGGCAACACGGGCGGCCTGGTCGCCGAGGCCGTCACCGCGGCCTCCGCCTTCCTCGACGGCGGCCTGGTCGCCACCTACGACATCGACCGCGAGCAGCTCGCCCTGCACGCCGAGTCCGGTGGCGACACCGCCAGACCCCTGGTCGCGCTCGTCGACGGCGCGACGATGAGCGCGGCCGAGCTGCTCACCGGCGCTCTGCAGGACCGCGGTCGCGCGGTCGTCGTGGGCTCCCGCACCTTCGGCAAGGGCTCGGTCCAGATGCCCAGCCGGCTGCCGGACGGCTCCGTCGCCGAACTGACCGTCGGCCACTACCGCACCCCCTCCGGCCGCGGGGTCGACGGCCGCGGCATCACCCCCGACCTGGAGGCCGGCGAGCGGGCCCTGGAACGGGCGCGGACCGTGCTCGCCGGGCTGGGCCGGTAGCCTCCCGGCGATAATCGGCTTCCCTCACACCCCCTTCGTGGTGCGAAAATGGTCGGCACTATGGCTAAGGAAAAAGGGCGCAAGCTGATCGCGCAGAACAAGAAGGCGCGGCACGACTACCACATCCTCGACACCTACGAGGCCGGTCTGGTCCTCACGGGCACCGAGGTGAAGTCGCTGCGCCAGGGCCGCGCCTCGCTGGTCGACGGCTTCGTCCAGATGGACGGGAACGAGGCGTGGCTGTACAACGTGCACGTGCCGGAGTACAGCCAGGGCACCTGGACCAACCACAGTGCCCGGCGCAAGCGCAAGCTGCTCCTGCACCGCGAGGAGATCGACAAGCTGGAGTCCAAGTCGGGAGAGACGGGTCACACCGTCGTGCCGCTCGCCCTGTACTTCAAGGACGGCCGGGCCAAGGTGGAGATCGCGCTGGCCAGGGGCAAGAAGGAGTACGACAAGCGGCAGACCCTGCGCGAGAAGCAGGACCGCCGTGAGGCCGAGCGCGCCATGTCGGCGGTGCGGCGCAGGCAGCGGGCCTGAGACCCGCCGGGGCCCGGGAATCCGCTGGCACCGACCTGCGTTGGTCACGTACGATGGCACTGCACCTCACAGCGGGTGCGCGCCCCCTCCGCGGAGGGGTTGAAAAATCAACATGGGGATGATCGGTTTCGACAGCGGCTGTCGAAGCAGGGGAAGCGTGTCGAGGAAGCGGCCATGATCTCGTAAACCACAGGCCGAAACCAATAATCGCCAACACCAAGCGCGATTCCTTCGCCCTCGCTGCCTAAGTAGCGACTTGCGAAGTGTCAGCCCGGGGCTGTTCCCGACCCGGATCCTGGCATCAGCTAGGGGACTAAACCTTGATCCCGGTCACGGGGTGAAGAGGGAAACCAAACAGTGACTGAGCCCGTCGGAGACTTGTCCGCGTGATCTCCGGGGCCGAGAAAAGCACAGCGGACTGCACACGGAGAAGCCCTGATTCCACACCGTTGGACGCGGGTTCGATTCCCGCCATCTCCACAATCTCCATGTGACAAGGGCCCGGTGGTGTCCGACCACCGGGCCCTTGTCGTTTTTGTGGTGTCCGGCTCCATATCGAGGGGTCGTTCACGGTTCTACGGTCCCTCCCCATGACACAGACCAGAGCCGCACAGCCTCGCATCGCAGTCCTGGTGACCCTGCTGGTCGCCCTGATCGCCGCCGTCCTCACGCCGGGGCGGGCGGTGGCCGCCTCGCTCCAGGAGGTCACCGGGTTCGGAAGCAACCCCGGGGCGCTGAAGATGTACCGGTACGTGCCCGACGGACTGCCCGCCGGGCGGCCCGTCGTCGTCGCGCTGCACGGCTGCACGCAGAACGCCTCCGGATACGGCACCCAGAGCGGCTGGACGCAGCTCGCGGACCGGTGGGGCTTCTCCGTCGTGCTGCCGCAGCAGCAGAGCGCCAACAACCTCTCGTCCTGCTTCAACTGGTTCCAGACCGGCGACATCGCCCGCGGCCAGGGCGAGGCCGCCTCCCTCGCCCAGATGGTGGACCGGCAGCTCGCCGACGTCTCCGGCGACCGCGCGCGGGTGTACGTCACCGGATTGTCCGCGGGCGGGGCGATGACCGCCGTGATGATGGCCGCCTACCCGGAGAAGTTCGCCGCGGGCGGCGTCGTCGCGGGACTGCCCCACGGTTGCGCGCAGGCCGCCGGGTCGCCGTACGTGTGCATGTACGTCGGAGCCACGCAGACCCCGAAGCAGTGGGGCGACCGGGTGCGGGCCGCACGGCCCGGGTACGGCGGGCCCTGGCCGGTGCTCACCGTTCTGCACGGCACGGCCGACTACACCGTCAAGCCCGTCAACATGACCGATCTCGTGAAGCAGTGGACCGATGTGCACGGCACCGACCAGACCGCCGACGTGACCGACTCGGTCTCCGGCCATCCGCACCAGGTCTTCCGGGACGCCGGCGGGCGCACGGTCGTCGAGACGTACGCGCTGACGGGGATGGGGCACGGGCAGCCCGTCGACCCCGGCAGCGGCGATGAGCAGTGCGGGGCCGCTGGGGCCTACATGCTCGACGTGAACCTGTGCGCCGCCTACCGGCTGGGGCACGCCTGGGGGCTCGGCTGAGACACACCGCGCGCCACGCGGGAGAGCAGCGTGATGAGGAGGGCTAGAGCCGCGGCGGCGACCGGTATGCCGAAGCCGGTGGCCGCCGACGCCCGCTCCACCGTCCAGCCGCCGAGCGCGCTGCCGCCCGCGATGCCTGCGAGGAGGGCGGTCACGGCGAGGGTCATGCCCTCGTTGAGGCGGTCGGCGGGGGTGCGCTGCTGGACGAGCGCCATGCCGGTGACCATCGTCGGTGCGGTCGCCATCCCGGCGACGAGCAGGGCGGGGGCGAGGACGAGGAGGGAGGAGGCGAGGGTGGCGGCCAGCAGCGGGAGGACCAGCAGGGCCGCCATCGCGGCCATGCACCAGGGGAGACGGCGGTCGGCCGGTGCCTTGAGCTTCAGCGTGCCGAAGAGCAGGCCCGCCGCGCAGGAGCCCGCCGCCTGGAGTCCGAGCAGGACACCCGCCGCCGTGCGATGGCCCTGGCCGTCCGCGAACGCGATCGTCACCACCTCCGTCGCGCCGAACACCGCGCCCGTGGCCAGGAAGGCGGCGAGCAGCGCCGGCATGCCGGGGGAGCGCAGCGGTGAGCGGGCCTTCGAGCGCGGTGCGACAGGCGGTTCCGTGGCGCGCTGGGCGGTGAACAGGAGCATGCCGGTGAGCAGCAGGACGCTCCCGGTCAGCGTGCCCGCCTCCGGGAAGAACGTCCCGCAGAGGAAGGCCGCGAGCACCGGGCCCAGCATGAAGCACAGCTCGTCGGCGGCCTGCTCGAAGGAGTTGGCGGTGTGCAGGGCCTCGGAGTCGCCCTTGAGGAGGTGGGCCCAGCGGGCGCGGGACATGCCGCCGGTGTTGGGCGTGGTCGCGGTGGCGGCGTAGGCGGCGAACAGGGTCCAGTCCGGGGCGTCGTGGTGCAGGCAGAGGACGAGGGCCAGGCTGCCCAGGGCCGCCGTGAGGGTGGCGGGAACGGCGACGCGGGCCTGGCCGTACCGGTCGACGAGGCGGGCGATCCAGGGGGCGACCAGCGCGGTCGCGGCGAGGCCGGTCGCGGTGACGGCACCGGCGAGGGCGTACGAGCCGCGGGAACCGGCGATCATCACGACGGCGCTCACACCGAACATGCCCATGGGGAGCCGGGCGACCAGGTTGCCCAGTGTGAAGGCACGGGTGCCGGGGTGGGCGAACAGGCGGCGGTAGGGACCGGGCCGGCGGGTGAGGGTCGGTTGCGGCATGGGGCAACGGTCGCCCGTGGCCGATCAAGGGGTCCAACACCTTCTCCGCACCGATTCACGCACCGCTGTTGTAAGTTTCCGCCATGCCCGCACCCGCCCACCTCGACCCCCGTCTCCTGCGCGCCTTCGTCACGGTCGCCGAGGAACTGCACTTCACCCGCGCCGCGGCCCGGCTGTACGTCGCCCAGCAGGCGCTGAGCCGGGATGTGCGGCGGCTGGAGCGGGAGTTGGGCACCGAGCTGTTCGTCCGGACCACGCGGCAGGTGACGCTGACGGCGGACGGGGAGCGGCTGGTGCCCCACGCGCGCCAGGTGCTCGCGGCGCAGGAGGCGTTGCTCGCGGCGTTCGGGCAGGTCAGGCCCCTGCTCGTCGACCTGAACTCACCCGGCCTCGGCACGCCGCGCCGGGTTCTGCACCGGGCCCGCGAACTCGCCCCGGACTGCGAGCTGATGGCCCGCTACGAGAGTGGGCTCACGGGCGCGGTGGGGGAGCTGCTGGCGGGGCGGATCGACGTGTCGTTCGGGCGGTTCGCGGGGCTGGACCCCGGGTTGCGCAGGCAACTGGAACACCGGATCGTCCGGTACGAGCCGATGGCGGTCGTGCTGCCGCAGGACCATCGGCTGGCGTCCCACGCGCAGGTGCCGCTGGCCTCGCTGGCCGGGGAGACCGTGTACGCCGGGGCCGGGAATCCGCGGACACCGGAGTGGACCGACCTCGCCCGGCGGCTGTTCGAGGGGCGGGGTATCGAGGTCGCGGCGCCCCTGCCGCTGGCGGTGGGGGACGAGGAGTTCCAGCGGGTGATGGCCAGGACACGGTGCCCGGTACTCGCCGTGGTGGACTTCCCGGCCATGCCCGGCACGGTACGACGGCCGCTGGTGGACCCCGTTCCCCTGTCGCCGGTGTCGCTGGTGTGGCGGAAGGGGCTGACGCATCCGGGACTGGGGGCGCTGCGGCGGGCGGCCGGCGAGGTGGGCCAGGAGCAGGGGTGGTCGCGGGTGCCGGAGGGGGCCTGGCTGCCGGAGGCGGACCGGTGGGCCTGCGCGCCCTGAGGCGCGACGCCGGCCCGGGGGGCCCGCGTCGTGCTGTGGTGAAAGACCGCCCGATGGCGCTGCCGTGAAGACCGCCCGATGGCGCTGCCGTGAAGGCCGCTGACACCCGCCGGCACTCCGCGCGGCAGCGGCTGGGGCAGGCCGCGCTCGCCGTCACCGTCGGCAGCCTGGTCGTCGGCGTGAAGACCGGGGGCGACAGCGCCTTCCTCGCCGGCGGGATCATGTGGGCCGCCTGCATGGCGCTCCTCGCCGGCGCCTTCGCGTGAACCGCCGCCGCGACGCCGAGTGCGCCGCCCGCCTTCAGGCCGCCCGGTTCGCACCGGGACCCGGCCGGCCGGCTCCGGTACCTGCGGCCGGGTACGCCGATGCCGGGGCAGCCGTTCGCGAGCGGGCCCTACGGGACGACGCCGGGCGGGGCGGCGAGCGGGCCCTACGGCCGGCCGGGAAGCCCCCGCAGGGCCGACGAACCGGCGACCTCTCATCCCGCCCGGCCCCGGGGTGAGAGCGAAGTTCCCTTCCGGTCACCCACCGCCACAGGCCGGAAACGCGCCCTGCCTACCTTCGGGACTCAGCCACTCAAGCGCGGCACCACCGAGCCCGGAGCACCGTGGAGGCGTCATGACAGCCCCGAGTAAAGCCCCCAGCAGGGGAGGCCGCTGGATCGAGCACTGGGATCCCGAGGACGTGACCTTCTGGAAGCAGACCGGGGAGCGGGTCGCGCGCCGGAACCTGCTCCTGTCCGTGCTCTCCGAGCACATCGGGTTCTCCGTCTGGACCGTGTGGTCGGTGATGGTGCTGTTCATGGGCCCGGAGTACGGCCTCACGCCGGCCGACAAGTTCGCCCTGGTGTCGATGGCCACGCTGGTCGGCGCCGTCGTCCGCGTCCCCTACACCTTCGCGGTGGCGATCTTCGGCGGCCGCAACTGGACGGTCGTCTCGGCCAGTCTCCTGCTGGTCCCGACGGTCGCCGCCTTCGTCGTGATGGAGCCGGGGACCTCGTACACCACGTTCCTGGTCTGCGCGATGCTCGCCGGTGTCGGGGGCGGCAACTTCGCCTCCTCCATGACCAACATCAACGCCTTCTACCCGCTGCGCAGGAAGGGCTGGGCCCTCGGCCTGAACGCCGGCGGGGGCAACATCGGCGTGCCGGTGGTGCAGCTGGCCGGGCTGGCCGTGATCGGCGCGGGTGGCGGGCCGCGGGTGCTGCTCGGGATCTACATCCCCCTGATCGTCGTCGCCGCCGTGCTCGCCGCGCTCCACATGGACAACATCGCGTCGCTCCGGAACGACTCCGGCGCCGCCAAGGAGGCCGTACGGGCCGGGCACACCTGGGTCATGTCCCTGCTCTACGTCGGCACCTTCGGCTCGTTCATCGGCTACAGCTTCGCCTTCGGCCTGGTGCTCCAGACCCAGTTCGGCCGAACGCCGCTCCAGGCCGCGTACGTCACCTTCATCGGCCCGCTGCTCGGCTCGCTGATCCGGCCGGTGGGCGGCGCGCTCGCCGACCGGTACGGCGGAGCGCGGATCACGCTGTGGAACTACGTCGCCATGGCCGCCGCCACCGCCGTGGTCGTCGCGGCGAGCATGAGGGAGTCGCTGCCGCTGTTCACGGCCGCGTTCATCGCGCTGTTCGTGCTGAGCGGCCTCGGCAACGGGTCGACGTACAAGATGATCCCCGGCATCTTCCAGAACAAGGCCCTCGCCATGGGACTCGAAGGGGAGGAGGCCGCGGCCTACGGACGGCGGCTGTCCGGCGCGTCCATGGGGCTGATCGGCGCGGTGGGCGCGCTCGGCGGACTGGGCATCAACCTGGCCTTCCGGCAGTCGTTCCTCAGCGCGGGCTCCGGCACCGGCGCCTTCGTCGCCTTCCTGGCCTTCTACGGCCTCTGCTTCGCGGTCACCTGGGCCGTATACCTTCGCCGCCCGGCCGCCCCGGCTCCGGCGACCCGGTCCGCCACGGAGGCGAAGCCCCAGCTCAGCTACGCCGAGGTGTGACGTAACACCGCCGACACAGCGCCGCACCGAGCCTGTCACGCGCCGTTGACAGGCTCGGTCTGCATCCAGGCGGAACGACTTGTGGGTGGGAACGACTCGAGTGCGGGACGAGAGTTAGTGATGTACGAGCAGCAGCAGCGACCGGAACGGGCGGAGCAAGGGGCGGAGCACGGGCCCCTCGCCGGATTCACCGTGGGTGTGACGGCAGCGCGCCGGGCCGACGAGCTCGGGGCGCTGCTGAAGCGGCGCGGTGCCGTCGTGCTGCACGCGCCCGCCCTGCGGATCGTGCCGCTCGCCGACGACGGTGAACTGCTCACCGCCACCAGGGAACTCCTCGACCGGGTGCCGGACGTGGTCGTGGCGACGACCGCCATCGGCTTCCGCGGCTGGATCGAGGCGGCCGACGGATGGGGTCTCGGGGAGGCGCTGCTCGACCGGCTGCGCGGCGTGGAACTGCTCGCCCGTGGGCCGAAGGTGAAGGGCGCGATCCGGGCCGCCGGGCTGACCGAGGACTGGTCGCCGTGCTCCGAGTCCATGGCCGAGGTGCTCGACCGGCTGCTGGAGGAGGGCGTAGACGGGCGCCGCGTCGCCGTGCAGCTGCACGGCGAGCCGTTGCCCGGGTTCGTGGAGTCGCTGCGGGCGGGCGGCGCCGAGGTGGTCGGCGTGCCGGTCTACCGCTGGATGCCGCCGGAGGACCTCACGCCCCTGGACCGGCTGCTGGACGCCACCGTCGCGCGCGGAGTCGACGCGCTGACCTTCACGAGCGCGCCCGCCGCCGCGTCCCTGCTGTCCCGCGCCGAGGAGCGCGGGCTGGGCGCGGAGCTGCTCGCCGCACTCCACCACGACGTGCTGCCCGCGTGCGTCGGCCCGGTCACCGCGCTGCCGTTGCAGGTCCATGGCATCGACACGGTCCAGCCCGAACGCTTCCGGCTCGGCCCGCTCGTTCAGCTCCTCTGCCAGGAACTGCCGGCTCGGACACGCGCGTTGCCCGTCGCCGGGCATCGGGTGGAGATCCGTGGCCACGCGGTCCTGGTGGACGGCGACCTCAAACCCGTACCGCCGGCCGGTATGTCGCTGCTGCGCGCCCTGTCCCGCCGACCCGGCTGGGTGGTGGCCCGGTCCGAGCTGCTGCGGGCGCTGCCCGGCACCGGCCGGGACGAGCACGCCGTGGAGACCGCGATGGCCCGCCTGCGCACGGCCCTGGGGGCGCCGAAGCTGATCCAGACCGTGGTCAAGCGCGGCTACCGGCTCGCCCTCGACCCGGCGGCGGACGCCAAGTACGCCGACGCGTGAGACGACCGCACCGGCGTGCCCCGGCAGGGACGGGCCGCACCGCGCGACCGGCGCGGCGACCTCGCGGACGGAAGACACTCCGACGGCGACTCCGTACGAGGCAGGGCACATGCGGTTCGGCTGTGCGCCGAACGGCCGGGACCCGCGAGACCCGTGAGCCCCGCGGGCGGGACGGCGGTGGTGCGCGCGAGGGGTAGCGGTCGTCGTACGAACGGGAACATGGCTGTCACAGGGGTCGGGCGCCGCGGCGCCGGTGCGGACGAGGGCGCCCGTGTCCGGTGACGAGGGGTACCGATCGCCGTACGGGGCAGGCACTTGGTGAGGTCTGCGGTTCTGCCGCGCGCCCGGAAGGGCCCGCGCGGCCGGCCAGGACGGCGCCGCGGACGCGACGACGGCACGCGACCGACGGCGGAGCGCTTAGGCGGTGACGCGCACATGGCACCGGGTATCGGCACGAACCCTTACGACCCGCGGTTCGGCGCCGGGCGGGTCTGCCTCGATCTGCTGGCGACCGCGCACCCCGAGGAACGGCTCTGCTCCGTGGCGGTGCTGCACGCCTGGATCACCGGCTCCGGGCTCGTCCCGCCGGGCACCCTGCTCGCCCGGGCGGACGCCTCCTGGCTCACCGCCTTCCGCGAACTGCGCGCGCACGTCGACCAGTTGGTGCGTGCCACGCTGTCCTGCGAGCCCGGCGCGTACGACCTCCCGCTCGCCCGGGTCAACGCCGCCGCCCGCGCCGCGCCGCCGGCACCCCGGGCCCTGCGCGGCCGGGACGGCACGCTCGTGCGAGGGCTGGACGGCCCGCCGGAGTGCGCCGCGCTGCTCGGCGCGATCGCCCGGGACGCCGTCGAGCTGCTGACGGACCCCGCCGCGCGGGCCGGTCTGCGGCAGTGCGCGGGGGACAACTGCGCGCTCGTGTACCTCGACTCCTCCCGGGGACGGCGCAGGCGCTGGTGCTCCAGTGAGGTGTGCGGGAACCGGGAGCGGGTGGCCCGGCACCGCCGGCGTGCGGCTGTCTCCCGAGCCTGACGGCCCGTTATGCGGCTTGTGCGCAGCAGGCGTTCCGCACCGCTCAAGTGATGTCGGCAACACGCTGTTCGGGCCTCCGGGGCTTTTTCGTGCGGCGACGGACCCGCGGTTGTGTCGTTCATGTGAAGGTGCGGCGGGGGGAATGTGCGCCCATGTCCTCTCACGTCATGTCACCCCGAAGAAAACCGTCCCCTCGCGTTGAACACGCAACGCCCCTTGTACGTACCCCGTGTCGAGCGACCGACTGGGGGAACCCCCGGACACCGGAGGTGGGCGTGCGCAAGGATGCGGCCGTGGCCAATGAACGTGGATCGAGGGCCCGACATCGCATGTCCTCACAGCCCTCGGAGCCTGATGAGGAGCTGATGCGTGCCCTGTACCAGGAGCACGCCGGACCTCTGCTCGCGTATGTCCTCAGGCTGGTCGCCGGAGACCGGCAGCGCGCCGAGGACGTCGTGCAGGAAACGCTCATCCGTGCCTGGAAGAACGCCGGTCAGCTCAATCGGGCGACCGGTTCGGTACGCCCCTGGCTGGTGACGGTCGCGCGCCGCATCGTGATCGACGGCCACCGCAGCCGGCAGGCCCGGCCGCAGGAGGTCGACCCGTCGCCGCTGGAGGTCATCCCCGCGGAGGACGAGATCGACAAGGCGCTGTGGCTGATGACGCTGTCTGACGCGCTCGACGACCTGACCCCGGCACACCGGGAGGTGCTCGTCGAGACGTACTTCAAGGGGCGTACCGTCAATGAGGCGGCGGAGACCCTGGGCATACCGAGTGGCACCGTGCGCTCCCGGGTGTTCTACGCCCTGCGTTCGATGAAGCTGGCACTGGAGGAGCGGGGGGTGACGGCGTGATGAACACATACGGGGGATTCGGAGCGGGGGGCCCGGGTATGTCTGGCCCCATGCAGGGATCAACGGGCCCGAACGAACACGAGACCGTCGGCGCCTACGCCCTCGGAATCCTCGACGACGCCGAGGCGACCGCGTTCGAGGCCCATCTCGCGAGCTGCGAGTGGTGCGCCCAGCAGCTCGACGAGCTCGCCGGTATGGAGCCGATGCTGGCGGCGCTCGCCGACCTGCCCGGCGCCGGAACCCCCTCGATCGGCGAGTCGCTGTCCGCCAGGCCGAGCCCCCGGCTCGCCGAGAAGCTGGTCGACGAGGTCGCCGAACGCCGCGCCCAGAAGCGCCGCCGCAGCATGTACATGGTGGCGGCCGCGGCCGCGCTGATCGTCGGCGGACCGCTGGTCTCCGTCGCGGCGACCGGCGGTGAGGAGTCCGGCACCGGCGGCAACCGCACCGTGCAGGCGTCCAGCCCCGCCCAGCGGGCCTTCAAGGAGATGCCCGACCGGGTGGCGGCGACCGACCCCACGACCCAGGTCAGCGCCACCGTGGCCATGCAGGAGAAGGCCTGGGGCACCGACGCGGTCCTTGAGCTCAAGAACGTCAAGGGCCCCGAGAAGTGCTCACTGATCGCGGTGGGGAAGAACGGCGAGCGGGAGACGCTCAGCAACTGGTCCGTCCCGAACTGGGGCTACGGCCTGCCGGACGCCACCACGGAGCAGGCCAAGAACCCGCTCTACATCCAGGGCGGCGCCGCCTTCTCCCCGAACGAGATCGACCACTTCGAGGTCATGACCTTCGACGGCGATCTGCTGGTGGAGATCGACGCGTAGCGCGGTACGACGACTGCTGCAAGCGGTTACGACCCGAGCCCCGGGGCCGTCAGGTGACGGACCCGGGGCTCACGCGTAGCCTTCAGGCGTCCCTTTCGCGTACGGTGGACGGCTGCGCAGCACGTCAGAAGGGGGCCCGGTGGCCGCTCAGGCTCAACAGGAAACCGCGCTCGACCCCGCCCAGGACTCCGACCGCGACCGCGAGATCGGCGCGGAGCAGGAGCACCTCGACCGGGTGTACCGCCGCCTGGAGGAGAAGATCCACGAGGCGGAGTTCCTCATGCACGACGCGGCCCAGCGCGGTCACGTCGGCACCCCCGGCGCGCTCGCCGAGCGCGACGCCCAGGTCTTCCGGGCGGGCGTCCACCTGAGCCGGCTGAACAACGAGTTCGAGGACTTCCTCTTCGGCCGTATCGACCTGCTGCGCGGCAAGGACGGCAAGAAGGGCCCGGACGGCGCCTACACCGCGGTGGAGCCGGCCGAGGGCGCCGTGCGGCCGGACAACACGGCCGACATCGCCGAGACCCTGCACATCGGCCGCATCGGTGTCCTGGACGAGGACTACGCACCGCTGGTCATCGACTGGCGCGCGCCCGCGGCCGCACCCTTCTACCGTTCCACGCCGGTCGACCCCGGCCGCGTGGTGCGCCGCCGGGTCATCCGCTCCAAGGGCCGCCGCGTCCTCGGCGTCGAGGACGACCTGATGCGCCCGGAGCTGAAGGCGTCCCTCGACGGCCACGAGCTGGCCGTCATCGGCGACGGTGCCCTGATGGCCGCCCTCGGCCAGGCCCGCGGCCACACCATGCGCGACATCGTCGCCTCCATCCAGGCCGAGCAGGACATGGTCATCCGCGCCCCCGCCGCCTCCGTGACCTACGTCGAGGGCGGCCCCGGCACCGGCAAGACCGCCGTCGCCCTGCACCGGGCGGCATACCTGCTCTACCAGGACCGGCGCCGCTACGCCGGCGGCATCCTGATCGTCTCGCCGACGCCGCTGCTGGTGGCGTACACCGAGGGTGTGCTGCCCTCCCTCGGCGAGGAGGGCCAGGTCGCGATCCGGGCGATCGGCTCGCTCGTCGACGGCGTCGGGGCCGCGCTGTACGACTCCCCGGCCGTGGCCCGCGCCAAGGGCTCGCACCGCATGCTCAAGGTGCTGCGGAAGGCCGCCCGCGGAACGCTGGAGCTGAACGATTCACCACAGCGCCTGCGCGTCGTGGCCTTCGGCCGGCGGCTCGAACTGGAGGCCGCCGAGCTGGAGCGGATCCGGCGCGCGGCGCTGGGCGGCACGGCCCCCGTCAACCTGCTGCGCCCGCGCGCCCGCAAGCTGCTGCTCGACGCACTGTGGGAGCGGTCCGGCGCGGCCGGCCGGCACACGGACCCGGAGCTTGCCGCCGAGCTGCGGTCGTCCTTCGACGAGGACATCACCTCCGAGGACGACTTCCTCGCCTTCCTCGACGCCTGGTGGCCGGAGCTGACCCCGCGCGCGGTCCTCGCGGCCATGGCCGACGAGCGGCGCCTCGGCCGCTGGGCCCGGCGGATCCTGAACCCCGGGGAGGTGCGCAAGGTCGCCCGGTCGCTGAGGCGCGACGGCTTCTCCGTGCACGACATCGCCCTGCTCGACGAGCTCCAGGCGATCCTCGGCGCCCCCGCACGCCCGAGGAAGCGGCGCGAACTCGACCCGCTGGACCAGCTCACCGGTTTGGAGGAGCTGATGCCGGTGCGCGAGGAGTCGCAGTGGGAGCGGGCCGAGCGGCTGGCGCAGGAGCGCACCGAGTACGCGCACGTCATCGTCGACGAGGCCCAGGACCTCACGCCGATGCAGTGGCGCATGGTCGGCCGCCGCGGCCGGCACGCCACCTGGACGGTCGTCGGCGACCCGGCCCAGTCCTCCTGGTCCGACCCGGACGAGGCGGCCGAGGCCCGCGACGAGGCCCTCGGCACCCGCCCGCGCCGCCGCTTCCAGCTCACGGTGAACTACCGCAACCCGGCCGAGATCGCCAATCTGGCCGCCAGGGTGCTGGCCCTGGCGATGCCCGGCTCCCGGTCCCCGCGGGCCGTGCGCTCCACGGGCGTCGAGCCGCGCTTCGCCGTCGCCGGCGCCTCCCTGGGGCAGAGCGTGCGCGAGGAGGCGGCCCGGCTGCTCGACCGGGTCGACGGCACGATCGGCGTCGTCGTGGCCATGAACCGGCGCGAGGAGGCCCGCCGCTGGCTTGCCGGGCTCGGCGACCGGGTGGTGGCGCTGGGCAGCCTGGAGGCCAAGGGCCTGGAGTACGACGCGACCGTCGTCGTCTCGCCCGCGGAGATCGCCGACGAGTCGCCGGCCGGGCTGCGTGTGCTGTATGTCGCACTCACCCGCGCGACCCAGCAGCTCACGATCGTCTCCGGGGAGCGGGACGAGCCGGACGCGGCCGGGGTGCCGGACCTGCTCAGGGACTGATCGCGGCGGTCGGGCCGGACCCGTTCGGGGGCTGCGCGGGGCGGGCCGGCGGGACGGGAATGGCCGTACGGGATCTGTTTGTTAGCCTGGGTGTGGCACCGGCCCGATCCAAGCCCCCGGGCCCAACCTTCGTCGCTACGAGCGACCACTTGCCGCGAGGCGAGCATGGCGGGCCGGTGTCACTGAACTGCCGGGAGAGGCCCACGTCGGAAGTGACGTGGGCCTCTTTCCATGCCCGATCCTCTCTCGTATGGTGGAAGAAGTTTTCCGAAAACGTCTGACCCGCCGGTCGGCAGGGGCTGTCCGCCTGTGAACTAAATGAGCGCAATCCAGGGCGGCTACCACGTACTCGGCGGTAGGTGCGACGATCGGACGGCAAATCGCGACACGGTGAAAGCAGAGGAAGTCGGCCATGGCAACGGCGCCCAGCGTCTCCTACTCGATGACCATCCGGTTGGAGGTGCCCGCGAGCGGAACCGCCGTCTCGCAGCTCACCACCGCGGTGGAGTCCTCCGGAGGCTCGGTGACCGGCCTCGACGTCACCGCCTCCGGGCACGAGAAACTCCGCATCGACGTCACGATCGCGGCCTCCTCCACCGCCCACGCCGACCAGATCGTCCAGCAGCTGCGCGGCATCGAGGGCGTCACGCTGGGCAAGGTCTCGGACCGTACGTTCCTGATGCACCTCGGCGGCAAGATCGAGATGCAGTCCAAGCACCCCATCCGCAACCGTGACGACCTCTCCATGGTCTACACGCCGGGTGTGGCCCGCGTGTGCATGGCCATCGCCGAGAACCCCGAGGACGCGCGCCGCCTCACGATCAAGCGGAACTCCGTTGCGGTCGTGACGGACGGCTCCGCCGTGCTGGGCCTGGGCAACATCGGCCCGAAGGCCGCGCTGCCGGTCATGGAGGGCAAGGCGGCCCTCTTCAAGAGGTTCGCCGGCATCGACGCCTGGCCGCTCTGCCTGGACACCCAGGACACCGACGCGATCGTCGAGATCGTCAAGGCGATCGCCCCGGGCTTCGCCGGCATCAACCTGGAGGACATCTCCGCGCCCCGCTGCTTCGAGATCGAGGCGCGGCTGCGTGAGGCCCTCGACATCCCCGTCTTCCACGACGACCAGCACGGCACGGCCATCGTGGTGCTCGCCGCGCTGACCAACGCCCTGCGCGTCACCGGCAAGACGATCGAGAGCATCCGCGTCGTGATGTCGGGCGCCGGCGCGGCCGGTACGGCGATCCTGAAGCTGCTGATCGCCGCCGGCGTGAAGCACGCCGTCGTCGCCGACATCCACGGTGTCGTGCACGCCGGCCGTGAGGACCTCGTCGCGGCCGCCTCCGACTCGCCGCTGCGCTGGATCGCCGACAACACCAACCCCGAGGGCATCACCGGCACGCTGCGGGAGGCCGTGCGCGGCGCGGACGTCTTCATCGGCGTCTCCGCCCCGAACGTGCTGGACGGCGACGACGTGGCGGCCATGGCCGCCGACGCGATCGTGTTCGCGCTCGCGAATCCCGACCCCGAGGTCGAGCCGGCAATCGCCCGCCAGACCGCGGCAGTTGTGGCCACCGGCCGCTCCGACTTCCCGAACCAGATCAACAACGTGCTGGTCTTCCCGGGTGTCTTCCGCGGGCTGCTGGACGCCCAGTCCCGCACCGTCAACACGGAGATGATGATCGCCGCCGCGAAGGCGCTGGCGGACGTCGTCACCGAGGACGAGCTCAACCCGAACTACATCATCCCGAGCGTGTTCAACGACAAGGTCGCGGGCGCGGTCGCGGGTGCGGTGCGGGAGGCCGCGAAGGCGGTCGGAGCGGCCCCGGCCGACTCGTCCATCCTCTGATCCGACACCGGGCTGTGAGGATCACCACGGCCGCGCTGCTCACCGGCGCGTCGCGGGACCTCGTACCCTTGGCCGCCCTCTAGGGTGAGCCGCCAGGGCCTGTCCGGAGCCGGGGTCCGCAGGACCGGCCCTGGTCAGTGGCGCTTTTCGTGTGACTCCCAAGGGTGTTCTCACGACTCCTGCGGGTGCCGGATTGGCATTCCCGCCGCAGGTGGGGGCAGGATGCGTCCCTGGGCGCGAGCGTCTGACGACGGACCCGGGTCCGGGGACTGTCCGAGGACCCTGGCAGCATCGGCTTCGCTGTGCCCGATATGCGGCTCCGCCGCGTGGCACGCCTCAATGGCAAGAAGAACACGGGAGTAACAACATGAACCGCAGTGAGCTGGTGGCCGCGCTGGCCGACCGCGCCGAGGTGACCCGCAAGGACGCCGACGCCGTGCTGGCCGCGTTCGCCGACGTCGTCGGCGAGATCGTCTCCAAGGGCGACGAGAAGGTCACCATCCCCGGCTTCCTGACCTTCGAGCGCACCCACCGTGCCGCTCGCACCGCGCGCAACCCGCAGACCGGTGACCCGATCCAGATCCCGGCCGGTTACAGCGTGAAGGTCTCCGCGGGCTCGAAGCTCAAGGAATCGGCCAAGGGCAAGTAGGCGCACGGCGCCGCGCAGGACCGGCGCCGCGGACGGCGGCGGGTCCGCAGTGACTCGTCGCGCGCTTCCCCGCGCCCCTCAGGGCGTCGCAGCACAACGCCGATGGGGCGGCCACCCGGACCGGGTGGCCGCCCCATCGGCGTACTCGTGCGTCCCGCTGTCAGCCGAGCGGCTTGCCCGGCAGTTCCACCTTCGCGCCCAGCTCCATGAGCTTCTCCATGAAGTTCTCGTAGCCGCGGTTGATGAGGTCGATGCCGTGCACCCGGGACGTGCCCTGGGCGGCCAGCGCGGCGATGAGGTACGAGAAGCCGCCGCGCAGGTCGGGGATGACCAGGTCGGCGCCCTGGAGGCGGGTGGGGCCGCTGACGACCGCCGAGTGCAGGAAGTTGCGCTGCCCGAAGCGGCAGTTCGAGCCGCCGAGGCACTCGCGGTAGAGCTGGATGTGGGCGCCCATCTGGTTGAGGGCGGAGGTGAAGCCGAGACGGGACTCGTAGACCGTCTCGTGGATGATGGACAGGCCCGTTGCCTGGGTGAGGGCCACGACCAGCGGCTGCTGCCAGTCCGTCTGGAAGCCCGGGTGCACGTCCGTCTCCAGGGCGATGGACTTCAACTGGCCGCCGGGGTGCCAGAAACGGATGCCCTCGTCGTCGATCTCGAAGGCACCGCCCACCTTCCGGTAGGTGTTGAGGAACGTCATCATGGACCGCTGCTGCGCGCCCCGGACGTAGATGTTGCCCTCGGTCGCCAGGGCCGCGGAGGCCCAGGAGGCGGCTTCCAGCCGGTCCGGCAGGGCGCGGTGGGCGTAGCCGCCGAGCTGGTCCACACCGGTGATGCGGATCGTCCGGTCGGTGTCCATCGCGATGATGGCGCCCATCTTCTGCAGGACGCAGATCAGGTCCTCGATCTCCGGCTCCACGGCCGCGTTCGAGAGCTCCGTGACGCCCTCCGCGAGGACGGCGGTCAGCAGCACCTGCTCGGTCGCGCCGACGGACGGGTACGGGAGCCGGATCTTCGTACCGCGCAGACGCTGCGGCGCCTCCAGGTACTGCCCGTCCGCCCGCTTCTCGATCGTGGCGCCGAACTGCCGCAGCACGTCGAAGTGGAAGTCGATGGGCCGGCCGCCGATGTCGCAGCCGCCGAGGCCGGGGATGAAGGCGTGGCCGAGGCGGTGCAGCAGCGGGCCGCAGAACAGGATCGGGATACGGCTGGATCCCGCATGGGCATCGATGTCGGCGACGTTCGCGCTCTCCACCCGCGTCGGGTCGAGCACCAGTTCGCCCGGCTCCTCGCCCGGACGCACCGACACGCCGTGCAGCTGGAGCAGCCCACGGACGACGCGGACGTCACGGATGTCCGGGACGTTGCGCAGCCGGCTCGGCGCGCTGCCGAGCAGGGCGGCGACCATGGCCTTCGGTACGAGGTTCTTCGCACCGCGGACACGGATCTCGCCCTCCAGCGGGGTTCCGCCGTGGACAAGCAGGACATCGTCGTTGACGGTCATGTATCTCGCGTTCCGATGAGTTGGGCAAGGGCCGGAGAGACAGAGTAATCGCCGCCGACCCCCCTGCCGTAAGCCCGAGGACGACTCAGCACTGTCATAGCTCTGTCACAACACGAACCGTTCGGTATCGGGCACATGGGGTCACGGGGGCCGCCGGGACGGAGCCCGTGCGCCGGGGCGCTCCCGTCCGCCCTCCCCTCTCCCCCCACCACCCTCGGACGAGGCCTTACCAGGCCACACCTTTGCGTCACGGCCGTGTTCACTCCCCCCGCCGCATTGGCTCCCCACCTGAGGCGAAGATGCGGGATCATGTCTGGCATGACCGAGGTGTCCTCGCTCACAGGGCGGCTGCTCGTGGCCACCCCCGCCCTGGCGGACCCGAACTTCGACCGTGCGGTCGTGCTCCTTCTCGACCACGACGAGGAGGGCTCGCTGGGTGTCGTCCTCAACCGGCCGACCCCGGTGGACGTCGGCGACATCCTGGAGGGCTGGGCGGACCTGGCCGGGGAGCCCGGCGTCGTGTTCCAGGGCGGCCCGGTCTCGCTGGACTCCGCACTCGGCGTGGCGGTCATCCCCGGGGGCGCGTCCGGCGACGCCCCGCTCGGCTGGCGGCGGGTGCACGGCGCGATCGGCCTGGTCGACCTGGAGGCGCCGCCCGAGCTGCTGGCCTCCGCCCTCGGCTCGCTGAGGATCTTCGCCGGGTACGCGGGCTGGGGCCCCGGCCAGCTGGAGGACGAACTGGCCGAGGGCGCCTGGTACGTGGTGGAGTCCGAGCCCGGCGACGTCTATTCGCCGTTCCCCGAACGGCTGTGGCGCGAGGTGCTGCGCCGGCAGCGCAACGAGCTGGCGATGGTGGCCACGTACCCCGACGACCCCTCCCTCAACTGACCCACGCCCTTCGCGCAACCGTTGCCGGCGGGCTTCAGTACCCTTGGCCCTATGAGCACTCTCGAGCCCGAGCGCGGGACTGGTACGGGGACCCTCGTCGAGCCCACGCCGCAGACTTCCCACGGCGACGGTGACCACGAGCGCTTCGCCCACTACGTCCAGAAGGACAAGATCATGGCGAGCGCCCTCGACGGCACGCCCGTCGTGGCGCTGTGCGGCAAGGTCTGGGTGCCGGGTCGCGATCCGAAGAAGTACCCCGTGTGCCCCATGTGCAAGGAGATCTACGAGTCCATGGGCGCCGGCGGGGACGACAAGGGCAAGGGTGGCAAGGGCGGCGACAAGTGACCGCCTGATCGCTGTCCGTCCGGCTCGGGAGGCCCCCGGGGTGCGCTGCGGCGCGCCCCGGGGGCCTCTTCGTTCTGGCGCCCTTCATGTCACGAAGTGGTTGAGACCTCTTGTGGGCATGTCCATGTAGTTCATAGCCTCCGGCTTGTTGTTGTGCAGGGCGAAACCGCCATTGCGCATGTTGCAACGGCTTGGTGCGACACCCCGCGGAGGCACTCCATGAAGCTGTCCGTCCGACTGGCCGCCGTCGCGGCCGTCCTGGTCACCGCCGCCTGCGCCCCGCAGACATCCGGCGACTCCGGCTCCGGCAGGGACGAGCAGACCGGCACGCTGCGCGTCTGGGTGTTCCAGGAGGTCGACAACAAGCCGAAGGAGCAGGTCGTCCAGTTGGTGGTCGACGGCTTCGAGAAGGTGCACGAGGGCACCGAGGTCACCGTCGAGTACATCCCGGTCGAGACCCGCGCCCAGCGCATCAAGGCCGCCTTCAACGACCCCGGCAGCGCTCCCGACGTCATCGAGTACGGCAACACCGACACCGCCGGCTATGTGAAGGACGGCGGACTGGAGGACGTCACCGAGGACTTCACCTCCTGGAGCGAGGCCAAGGACACCGCCCCGACCGCCAGGCAGTCGGTGACGGTGGACGGCAGGATCTACGGTGCCCCCTACTTCGTGGGCGTGCGCGCCCTGTACTACCGGACCGACGCGCCTTCTTGCTCGTCCTGCTCGAAGTGGTCCGGTGCTCCTTCCCGTTCGTGATGGTCACGGTGTACGCGGGTATCCGCGCCGTGCCGGTGGAGGTGCTGGAGGCCGCCGCGCTCGACGGCGCCTCGCAGTGGCGGATGCGGCGTTCGGTGCTGGCGCCGATGCTCCGCCCGATCCTGGTGGTCGTCACCATCCAGTCGGTCATCTGGGACTTCAAGGTCTTCACCCAGATCTACGTCATGACGAACGGCGGCGGCATCGCGGGACAGAACCTCGTCCTGAACGTCTACGCCTACCAGCAGGCGTTCGCGTCCTCGCAGTACGGCCTCGGCTCGGCGATCGGCGTCGTGATGCTGCTGATCCTGCTCGCGGTGACGCTCGGGTATCTGCGGTTGCTGCGCAGGCAGGGGGGAGGAGCTGTGAATCTTCTGAGCGGCATGGTGCGCAGGCCGTGGCGGACCGCTGCCGAGGCGGCGGCGCTGCTGATCGCCGCGCTGGTCGCCTTCCCCCTCTACTGGCTACTGGATGGTGCTCAGCGCCTTCAAACCGGCCGGGGAGATCGAGTCGGTGAACCCTCGGCCATGGACCCTCACCCCGTCCCTGGATTCCTTCCGGAGGGTCTTCGGGCAGCAGGAATTCGGCCGGTACTTCGTCAACAGCCTCGTCGTCGCGTGCACCGTCGTGATCGTCTCGGCGCTGATCGAGTTTCTCGCGGCAACGGCCGTGACACGATTCCGGTTCCGCTTCCGGACCACCCTGCTGATCATGTTCCTGGTGGCCCAGACGGTGCCCGTGGAGGCACTGGCGATCCCCTTGTTCTTCCTGATGCGGGACTTCGGTCAGCTGAACACGCTGGGCGCGCTGATCCTGCCGCACATCGCCTTCTCCCTGCCCTTCGCGATCTGGATGCTGCGAGGGTTCGTGAAAGCGGTGCCCGAGGCGCTGGAGGAGGCGGCGTACATCGACGGGACGAGCCGGGCGCGATTCCTGTGGCAGATCCTTTTCCCGCTGGTCTTCCCGGGGCTGGTGGCCACGAGCGTGTTTTCCTTCATCTCGGCCTGGAACGACTTCCTGTTCGCCAAGTCCTACATCATCAGCGACACGTCGCAGTCCACGCTGCCGATGGCGCTGCTGGTCTTCTACAAGCCGGAGGAACCGGACTGGGGCGGCGTGATGGCGGCGTCCACGGTGATGACGATTCCGGAGCTGGTGTTCTTCGTGTCGGTGCAGCGCCGGCTCGTGTCGGGGCTGGGTGGAGCGGTGAAGGACTGAGATGAGCGAACTGATTCCGGCGCCGCGCGCCGTCGAGGGCCCCCACCGGTGCGGGGTCCTGCTGGAGGAGGACTCCACCCTGTGGGCGGCACCGGGCACCGAGACGACCGAGCGCTGGCTGCGGGCCACGCTCGGCGCGGCCCTGGGGCTGCCGCTGCGCCCCGGCCCGCGCGACGCCCGGGGCGTGCGTCTGCTGGTCGACGCCTCGCTGGGGCCGGAGGCGTACCGGCTGAGCGTCGCCGCCGGCCAGGGCGTGGAGATCCGTGGTGGTGACCCGGCAGGCGTCTTCTGGGGCGCGCAGACGCTGCGTCAGCTGCTGGGCCCGGAGGCCTTCCGGCGCGCGCCCGTCCGGCCGGACCTGACCCTCGGCGTCCCGCACCAGATCATCGAGGACTCACCCCGATTCCGCTGGCGCGGCCTCATGCTCGATGTGGCCCGGCACTTCATGCCCAAGGACGGTGTGCTGCGCTATCTGGATCTGATGGCCGCGCACAAACTCAACGTCTTCCACTTCCATCTGACGGACGACCAGGGCTGGCGCCTGGAGATCGAGCGGCACCCGAGGCTGACCGAGGTGGGCGCCTGGCGGTCCCGCACCAAATTCGGCCACCGGGCCTCGCCGTTGTGGGAGGAGAAGCCGCACGGTGGCTACTACACCCAGGACGACATCCGGGAGATCGTCGCCTACGCCGCCGAGCGGCATATCACCGTCGTCCCGGAAATCGACGTACCGGGGCACTCACAGGCCGCCGTCGCCGCGTATCCGGAACTCGGCAACACCGACGTGCTCGCATCCATGGCAGGGGGCACCGGCCTCTCCGTCTGGGACGACTGGGGGGTCTCCGCGAACGTACTCGCCCCCACCGACAACACCCTGCGCTTCTACGAAGGCGTGTTCGAGGAAGTCCTCGAGCTGTTTCCCTCGGAGTTCATTCACGTCGGCGGCGACGAATGCCCGAAGGACCAGTGGCGGCAGTCGCCCTCGGCGCAGGCGCGGATCCGGGAACTGGGACTGGCCGGTGAGGACGAGCTGCAGTCGTGGTTCATCGGGCACTTCGACACCTGGCTCTCCGCGCGCGGGCGCCGCCTCATCGGCTGGGACGAGATCCTGGAGGGCGGGCTCGCCGCCGGGGCGGCGGTGTCGTCGTGGCGCGGATACGCGGGCGGCATCGCCGCCGCCCGGGCCGGTCACGACGTCGTGATGTGCCCCGAGCAGCAGGTCTACCTCGACCACCGCCAGGCCGGCGGCGCGGACGAACCCGTACCGATCGGCTATGTGCGCACCCTGGAGGACGTCTACCGTTTCGAGCCGGTCCCCCCGCAGCTCACCGAGGACGAGGCCCGGCATGTCCTGGGCACCCAGGCCAACGTGTGGACCGAGGTGACGGAGGACCAGGCCCGGGTGGACTACCAGGCCTTTCCGAGGCTCGCCGCCTTCGCCGAGGTCGCCTGGAGCGAGCTGCCGGCCCCGGCGCAACGGGACTTCGCGGGCTTCGAACGCCGGATGGCCGCCCACTACCGGCGACTTGACGCCCTGGGCGTCGGCTACCGCCCACCCACCGGGCCACGGCCCTGGCAGCGGCGCCCCGGGATACTGGGCCGCCCGATCGAGGGGGCGCCGCCGAACAGGTAGGCCCCCCGGCGCGAAAGCGGCAGGCCTCGAACAGGCGGGCAAAAAAGCGGACAAGGGTCACCGAAGAGTGGCAATTCCTACCGACCGCGGATGCGCGTCGATGTGCGTACAAATCGGGCCATCTCCCCGATGAGGTGGGCGAATGCCTCCTAGCGGACCCCCGTCCTCGGGTCCTGCGAAGATGTGCCAGAGTTGCCACGTCCGCCCTGTCGGCACGTACCGTACGGCCACACAGGCGGGACCAGGTGGGGCAGCGGGAAGGGGCAGCCGGTTTGACCACGCACGCACCGCAGGCGGCGCAGTCCGTCACGCTGCCCGCAACGCTGGACGAGGCCGTGGCGGCGCTCACCGCCATGCCCGCCGCCGTGCCCGTGGCCGGCGGCACCGATCTGATGACCGCCGTCAACTCCGGCCAGCTCAGGCCCGCCGCGCTGGTCGGCCTCGGCCGGATCAGCGAGATCCGCGGCTGGCAGTACCAGGACGGTCACGCCCTGCTCGGCGCCGGCCTCACGCACGCGCGTATGGGCCGTCCCGACTTCGCCGCCCTGATCCCGGCGCTCGCCGCCGCCGCGCGCGCCGCGGGCCCGCCGCACATCCGCAACGCCGGAACCCTGGGCGGCAACATCGCCACCGCCGCCCCCACCGGCGACGCGCTCCCCGTGCTGGCCGCCCTGGAGGCGACACTGGTCGTCGCCGGCCAGGGCGGAGCCCGCCGGGAGCTCCCGGTGTCGCATCTGCTGGCGGGCGTGGAGATGCTCCGCGCCGGTGAACTCATCGGGTACGTGCGCGTGCCGCTGCTGCACGCCCCGCAGGTCTTCCTCAAGGCGACCGGCCGCACCGGCCCCGGGCGGGCGGTCGCCTCCGTGGCGCTGGTCCTCGACCCGGCCCGGCGCGGGGTGCGGTGCGCGGTGGGCGCCATAGCGCCGATGCCGCTGCGGCCCCTGGAGGCCGAGCAGTGGGTCGCGCAGCTCATCGACTGGGACAACAGCCGCGCGATCGTCCCCGAGGCGCTCACCGCCTTCGGCGAGTACGTCGCCGCGGCCTGCATCCCCGACGCGCCACCGGCCGAGGACGGCTCGGTGCCGCAGCTTCCGCCTGCCGTACTGCACCTGCGGCGCACCGTCGCCGCGCTGGCCCGACGAGCACTGGGGAGGGCGCTGTCGTGACCGACGACCAGCACGGAGAGGGCACGCCCCAGGGCGGTGGACGCTGGGACCCGCTGCCCCAGGGCGACTACGACGACGGCGCCACCGCCTTCGTGAAACTCCCCGAGGGCGGCATCGACGCGCTCCTGGCCGCCGCCGACAGCCCGCTCGCCGCGCCCGGCCACGGCTATGTGCCGCCGCCGATAACGGTCACGCCCGCCACCGGTACCGACCCCGCGGCCACCGGCGCCTGGGACGTGCCCTCCGGGAGTGCGCAGTGGCCCGACCCGAACGGGGTGCCCCGGGGCGGCGGACAGGACCGCTTCTCGTACGACTCCGGGGCGACCGGGCAGTGGACCTTCGAGGAGAACGCCCGGCCGGAGGCCGCTCACCCGGACGCCGGCGACCCGGGCGCCGGGCACCCCGGCCACGCCCAGACCGGGCCGCCGCAGGCCGCCCCCGCGCCCGGTCACGACGTGACCGGGCAGTGGTCGATCCCCGTCGCGAACGGTGATCTTCCGGACGAGTCGGGCGAGTTCACGACATCGGCCCTGGTCGAGCAGTGGGGCGGCACACCCCCGGCCACGCTCCCCGGCGGCGCGGCGGCGCCCTGGGCCACCGGTCCGGCCGGAGAGCACTGGGAACACCCCGACGAGCAGCGGTTCCACGCCGGCGACCACGCGGAGCGCCCGGCGGACGGTGCTCCCGAGGGCGGTGAGGGGACCGGAGGCGGTTACGGGGCGCCCGGGGCCCAGGAGGCCGTGGAGGCGGCCGGGAGGGCCGCCGAGGCGCGCAAGGCCGCCCCGGGCACCCCCGGCTCCACAGACGCCCCTGAGGGCCCGCCCAAGGGGCCTGGGAGCCCTGCCGAAGGGCCCGCGCCGGCCGAGGACGCGGACGCCGGGCCGGAGCGCACCGAGGAGCAGGCCCCCGGCACCGCCGGCGGCGAGCCGGACGGCGCGGCCGGACCGTCCGCCGCGTCCTCGCACGACGACCACCCCCTCGCCTCCTTCGTGCTGCGCGTCAACGGCGCCGACCGCCCCGTCACCGACGCGTGGATCGGCGAGTCGCTGCTCTACGTGCTGCGTGAGCGGCTCGGCCTCGCGGGCGCCAAGGACGGCTGCTCCCAGGGCGAGTGCGGGGCCTGCAACGTCCAGGTCGACGGGCGGCTCGTCGCCTCCTGCCTGGTGCCCGCGGTCACCGCGGCCGGCAGCGAGGTACGCACCGTGGAGGGCCTGGCCGACGACGGGCAGCCCTCGGACGTGCAGCGGGCGCTCGCCAAGTGCGGTGCGGTGCAATGCGGTTTCTGCGTGCCCGGCATGGCGATGACGGTGCACGACCTGCTGGAGGGCAACCCGGCGCCGACCGAGCTGGAGACCCGCCAGGCGCTGTGCGGGAACCTGTGCCGCTGCTCGGGCTACCGGGCCGTGCTCGAGGCCGTCAAGGACGTCGTCGCCGAACGCGAGGCGCACGCCGCGGCCGAGGTGCCCGAACCCGGCGCCGACCAGCCGCGCATCCCGCACCAGGCGGGCCCCGGGGCCGGCGGCGTCAACCCCTCGGCGTTCGAGTCCCCCGGGACACCGCCCGGACCGCATGACCAGCCGTACGGACAGGGCCAGGACGGAGGCCAGGCGTGAGCAACGAAGCCGCCACCGCGACCACCACCGCCGAGGCCGTTCCCGCACCGGAACCGCTCCCGCACGGCCTCGGCGCCTCACTGGCCGCCGCCGACTCCCGCGCCAAGACCGAGGGCACGTTCCCGTACGCCGCCGACCTGTGGGCCGAGGGCCTGCTCTGGGCGGCCGTGCTGCGCTCACCGCACCCGCACGCGCGCATCGTGTCCGTCGACACCACCCACGCGCGCGAGATGCCCGGCGTACGGGCCGTCGTCACCCACGAGGACGTCCCGGGCTCCCCGTTGCACGGACGGGGCAAGGCCGACCGCCCGGTGTTCGCCTCCGAGGTCGTACGCCACCACGGAGAGCCCATCGCCGCCGTCGCGGCCGACCACCCGGACACCGCGCGGATGGCGGCCGCCGCCGTCATCGTCGAGTACGAGGTGCTCGACCCGGTGACCGATCCCGAGCAGGCCTTCGAGGCCGAGCCGCTGCACCCGGACGGCAACCTGATCCGGCACATCCCGCTGCTGCACGGCGACGCCGAGGCGCAGGGCGAGGTCGTCGTCGAGGGCCTGTACCGCATCGGCCGCCAGGACCCGGCCCCCATCGGCGCCGAGGCCGGCCTCGCCGTGCCGCGTCCCGACGGCGGCGTCGAGCTGTACCTGGCGTCCACGGACCCGCACGCCGACCGCGACCGGGCCGCCGCCTGCTTCGGACTGGAACCCGAACGCGTCAGGGTCGTCGTCACCGGCGTGCCCGGTGCCACCGCCGACCGTGAGGACCCCGGCTTCCAGCTCCCGCTGGGCCTGCTGGCGCTGAAGACCGGCTGCCCGGTGAAGCTCGCGGCGACGCGCGAGGAGTCCTTCCTGGGCCACACGCACCGCCACCCCACGCTGCTGCGCTACCGCCACCACGCGGACGCCGAGGGCAAGCTGGTCAAGGTCGAGGCGCAGATCCTGCTCGACGCGGGCGCGTACGCCGACACCTCGGCGGAGGCACTGGCCGCGGCGGTGGCCTTCGCCTGCGGCCCCTACGTCGTCCCGAACGCCTTCATAGAGGGCTGGGCCGTCCGCACCAACAACCCGCCCTCCGGCCATGTGCGCGGCGAGGGCGCGATGCAGGTGTGCGCCGCCTACGAGGCGCAGATGGACAAGCTGGCCAAGAAGCTCGGTCTCGAACCGGCCGAACTGCGCCTGCGCAACGTCATGGCGACAGGGGACGTGCTGCCCACCGGCCAGACGGTGACGTGCCCGGCGCCGGTCGCGGAACTCCTCCAGGCGGTACGGGACTTCCCGCTCCCCAAGCTCCCCAAGGACACGCCCGCCGACGAGTGGCTGCTGCCCGGCGGCCCCGAGGGCGCGGGCGAACCGGGCGCGGTGCGCCGGGGCGTCGGCTACGGCATCGGCATGGTGCACATGCTCGGCGCGGAGGGCGCCGACGAGGTCTCCACGGCGACCGTCAAGGTCCAGGACGGCGTGGCGACCGTGCTCTGCGCGGCCGTCGAGACCGGGCAGGGCTTCGCCACGCTGGCCCGGCAGATCGTCCAGGAGACGCTCGGCGTCGACGAGGTGCACGTGGCGCCCGTCGACACCGACCAGCCGCCCGCCGGCCCGGGCTGCCGCGGCCGGCACACCTGGGTGTCCGGCGGCGCCGTGGAACGCGCGGCGAAGATGGTCCGCACGCAACTGCTCCAGCCGCTGGCGCACAAGTTCGGCATGTCCACCGAGCTGCTCCAGATCACCGACGGCAAGATCACCTCGTACGACGGAGTGCTGTCGACGACCGTCACCGAGGCGCTGGACGGCAAGGAGCTGTGGGCGACCGCGCAGTGCCGGCCCCACCCCACCGAGCCGCTGGACGCGAGCGGGCAGGGCGACGCCTTCGTGGGGCTCGCGTTCTGCGCCGTGCGCGCCGTGGTGGACGTCGACATCGAGATCGGCTCGGTACGGGTGGTGGAGCTGGCCGTCGCGCAGGACGTCGGCCGGGTGCTGAACCCGGCGCAGCTGGCGGCACGGATCGAGGCCGGCGTCACGCAGGGCGTCGGCATCGCCCTCACGGAGAACCTGCGCACGCCGCGTGGCGTGATACGGCACCCCGACCTCACCGGGTACGCCCTGCCGACGGCACTGGACGCGCCCGACATCCGGATCGTCAAGCTGGTCGAGGAGCGGGACGTGGTCGCGCCGTTCGGCGCGAAGGCGGTCAGCGCGGCGCCGGTGGTGGCGTCGCCGGCGGCGATCGCCTCGGCGGTGCGGGCGGCCACGGGCCGTCCGGTGAACCGCTTGCCCATCCGGCCGCAGGCGGCGGTGGTGACGGGGCAGTGAGCGGGGCTCTCGTGGTGCGGCTGACGAGCCGGCGGCCGGAGGTTCGTGGGGCGCCGGCGGGGGCGTGAGCTCGCCGGTCCGGCCGCAGGAGGCGGTGGTGACGGGGCGGTGACTCCGGGGGCGCCGGGGTCCGGTCGCTGCCCGCCGGCGCTCCGGCGGGCGCGGGACGGCGGCCTTCTCGGAGCGCTCCGCCCATGGACGACGGCGCCCGGGGCGTCGTTCGACAGGTGTCGTTCGCTCCGTGTTTTCGCAGGCCGGAGCGATTGTCAGTGGTGGCGCGTAGTGTTCTGGGCAGTGGGGACGGCCGCGCGGGGCACGGACGGCGGACGTACCCCGTGGACAACCATGCGCGGGGGAACCATGAGCACGATCGACGCCGCTGCCGCGGTGATCACCCTGACCGAGGACCAACTCGGCCCGCACGTCACACACGCGCCGACGCGCAGCTGGCTGACGGGCCCCGGACTGCCGGGCGACAGCGCCCTGCTGACGTTCGACGCCCTGCGCAGGGACGGCTTGCGAACGGTGGCGGACTCGACGGCGGACCCCGGCCGCCTGAGCGCCCGGCTGCGTGAACAGCTCGTGATAGGCGGCCTCCTGGCGCCCGAAGGCCTGGAGTCGGAGTCCGTGCTGCTCGACGGCGCGACCGGCGAGATCTCGACGACGTACTTCTTCCACGACCGCCCCGGGCTCATGGACAGCCGCCCGCTGGCGCCGTCGCTGCGGACGCTGGTGCGGTTCGCCGCGGCCACGGAGGAACTGGCGGATGTGCGGGGCCGGTTCGCCTCCTACGCCGGCCGCTTCGGACCGAAGGCGGTGGCGGAGGCGGCCCGGCAGCTGCTGGCGGTGTTCGAGGAGGGGACGGGGCCGGACGCCGCGATGCCGCCGTACTGGCGGATGGCGGCGCTGATCCGCCCGCTCGCCCTGATGGCCGGCCCCGGCACGGAGTCCGGCCTCGCCCTGGACCTGCCCCCGCGCCTGCTCGACCAGGAGTTCGGCCCGGGCCGGATCGCCCGCTTCGAGGAGGTGGACTTCCCCATGACCCTCACCCACGAGCCCACCCGCCGCTTCCTCCGTGAGACCGGCCTGCCCGAGGACGGCTTCCTCTTCTACCTGGACTCGGACGTCCCGCTGCCGACCCTCAGGGAGTACTGCACCGACGAGCGCCCCGGCGACTTCCCCACCGAGCGGCTCCCCGGCCGCGCGGACCACCTGATACGCCTCGGCCATCTCATCGAGGACAACAGCCTGGTCGTCGACGGAGCCACGGGCGAGGTCCTGAACTGGAGCGAGCCCGATGCGAGGCTGTACCCCCTCAACACGGACATGTCCACCCTGGCCTTCACCCTGTGGCTGCTGCACCGCGAGAAGGCGATCGACGCGGCGACGGACCACGAGCTGACGACGGAGACGTACGACCAGCTGGCCGCGACGATGATCGACGTCCTGCGCAGGGTCGACCCGACGGGCTCGGCCGACCGCTCCGGCCGGCACTACTGGACGGAGCTGTTCCAGGACGAGGCGGGCGGGGTGCTGTAGCCGGCCCACCGATGGGTGACTGGAGGCCGTGGCGGGATTCGAACCCGCGTACCTCGCTTTGCAGGCGAGTCCCTGGGACCACTCGGGCACACGGCCGTGTGCTGAGGACGTGCCTCGACGGTAGGCCCGGGGCGGGCGGCGCTCAAGGAAGGGCGGGGCGGTGCAACAGGACTGCCATGTGCCGTTCACGAACGGCGGGGTCTACGACCAAGGGCTGAGGCGATCACCGTCTCCCGACAGGGGTCACATCCCGTTGTGCACCTTACGCTGGCAGGCATGGCTGCCCTGAACCCCCGCGACACCGAGGTCGCAGACGCCCCCGTGCTTCCGCCGGAACCCGACGGCGAGGGCGTGCTCGGCCGGTCGTACCGGGCGCTGAGCGTGGGCATCGTCTCGGTGGTGCTGCTCATCGCCTTCGAGGCGACGGCCGTGGGCACGGCGATGCCGGTGGCGGCGCGCGAACTGGACGGGGTGTCGCTGTACGCGTTCGCCTTCTCCGGGTACTTCACGACGAGCCTGTTCGCCATGGTGCTCGCGGGGCAGTGGTCGGACCGGCGGGGCCCTCTCGGCCCGCTCACGGCCGGCATCGGCGCCTTCGCCGCGGGGCTGGTGCTGTCCGGGACGGCGGGGGCGATGTGGCTGTTCATCCTCGGGCGGGCGGTGCAGGGGCTCGGCGGCGGGATGGTGATCGTGGCCCTGTACGTCGTGGTCGGGCGTGTCTACCCGGAGCGGATGCGGCCGGCGATCATGGCGGCGTTCGCGGCGAGCTGGGTGGTGCCGTCGGTGGTCGGGCCGCTCGTGGCGGGCGCGGTGACCGAACAGCTGGGCTGGCGCTGGGTGTTCCTCGGGACACCGGTGCTGGTCCTGCTCCCGCTGGCGCTCGCGCTCCCGCAGATACGGACGCGGGCCTCCGGAGCGGTGCGGGGCGGGGACGGGGCGGCACAGGGTTCCTTCGCCGGCCGGCGCATCCGCCTCGCCCTCGGCATCTCCTTCGGCGCCGGCCTGCTCCAGTACGCGGCCCAGGACCTGCGCTGGCTGTCGCTGCTGCCCGGCGTGGCAGGCGCCGCGCTGCTGATCCCGGCAGTGCGGGGGCTCCTCCCGCGCGGCACCTACCGGGCGGCGCGCGGGCTGCCCTCGGTCGTCCTGCTGCGCGGCGTCGCCGCGGGGGCGTTCATCGCCGCGGAGTCCTTCGTGCCGCTGATGCTGGTCACGCAGCGGGGCCTCTCCCCGACGTTGGCCGGATTCTCCCTCGCGGCGGGCGGGGCGACCTGGGCGCTGGGTTCGTGGCTGCAGTCGCGGCCCCGCCTGGAGCCGTACCGGGAAGGCCTCATGACGCTGGGCATGCTGCTGGTCGCGGCGGCCATCGCCACCGCCCCGAGCGTCCTGCTCGACTCCGTTCCGGTGTGGATCGTCGCCGTCGCCTGGGGCTTCGGCTGCCTCGGCATGGGCCTGGTGATCTCCTCCACCAGCGTCCTGCTGCTGAAGCTCTCCGCCCCCGACCAGGCCGGCACCAACTCCGCGGCCCTCCAGATCTCCGACGGCCTCTCCAACATCCTCCTCCTGGCCGCCGGCGGCGCGGCCTTCGCGGCCCTCGGGGGCGGCGCGGTGACGCACACGGCGGCCACGGCCACGGCCTCCCACCCGGCGGCGTTCGCCGCGGTGTTCCTGCCGATGGCGGCGGTGGCGCTGGTGGGGGCGTGGGTGACGACCCGGGTGCGGGAGCGGTGAGCGAGCCGTGACGCGCTCGCCCCGGGCGGAGCGCGCCGCGTAGCCTCCCACCCGTGCGCGAGCTCGCCCTTCCACTCCCGGACGACCTCCGGCGGGCCCTCGAAGACCTGGCCGACGCAGTGGTCGATGTGGCGTCCGGTGCCGAGGGGGACGTGGGGCGGATCGCGGGGCGGCTGAGGGAGCTGTGACGTCGGTCCCACCCGTGGGTGAGGCGGGGGAGTTCGCTGCGGGAGCGGAGGGGGCCGCCGGTAGGGTGGCCCGGTTGTCATACCCAGACCGGCCGTTCGACCCCCACGGAGACCGTGACTACCGCCCACCCGTCGCCCGCCACCACCCATAACGGAGGGCCCCACGGGCCCACGCCCATGACCGCTTCCTCCTCCCATCACCTCTCGCCCGCCTTTCCCGGCCGTGCCCCCTGGGGTACCGCCGGCAAGCTGCGTGCCTGGCAGCAGGGCGCGATGGAGAAGTACATCCAGGAGCAGCCGCGTGACTTCCTGGCGGTGGCCACGCCCGGCGCCGGCAAGACGACCTTCGCGCTGACGCTGGCGTCCTGGCTGCTGCACCACCATGTCGTGCAGCAGGTGACCGTGGTCGCGCCCACCGAGCATCTGAAGAAGCAGTGGGCGGAGGCGGCGGCGCGGATAGGGATCAAGCTCGATCCCGAGTACAGCGCGGGGCCGCTCGGCAAGGAGTACCACGGCGTCGCGGTGACGTACGCGGGTGTGGGTGTGCGGCCGATGCTGCACCGCAACCGAGTCGAGCAGCGCAAGACCCTCGTGATCCTCGACGAGATCCACCACGCCGGTGACTCCAAGTCCTGGGGCGAGGCCTGTCTCGAGGCCTTCGAACCGGCGACCCGGCGGCTGGCCCTGACGGGTACGCCGTTCCGGTCCGACACCAACCCCATCCCCTTCGTGGCGTACGAGGAGGGGGCCGACGGGATCCGGCGGTCCGCCGCCGACTACACCTACGGATACGGCTCCGCACTCGCGGACAACGTCGTGCGGCCCGTCATCTTCCTCTCCTACAGCGGCAACATGCGCTGGCGGACCAAGGCCGGGGACGAGATCGAGGCGCGGCTCGGCGAGCCGATGACCAAGGACGCGATCAGCCAGGCCTGGCGTACCGCGCTCGATCCGCGCGGCGAGTGGATGCCGGCCGTGCTGCGCGCCGCCGACCAGCGGCTGACCGAGGTGCGCAGGGCGATCCCGGACGCCGGCGCCCTCGTCATCGCCTCCGACCAGGACTCGGCACGGGCGTACGCCAAGCTCATCCGGGACATCACCGGCGACAAGGCGACCCTGGTGCTGTCCGACGACGCCGGCGCGTCCGGCCGGATCGACGAGTTCAGCCACAACACCGACCGCTGGATGGTCGCGGTGCGGATGGTCTCCGAGGGCGTCGACGTACCGCGGCTGGCGGTCGGGGTGTACGCGACCACCATCTCGACGCCGCTGTTCTTCGCGCAGGCCGTCGGCCGGTTCGTGCGGTCGCGGCGGCGTGGCGAGACCGCGTCCGTGTTCCTGCCGACCGTGCCCGACCTGCTGTCGTTCGCAGGCGAGATGGAACGCGAGCGCGACCACGTGCTCGACAAGCCGAAGAAGGACGGCGAGGAGGACCCGTACGCCGAGGAGGACAAGCTCCTTGCGGAGGCGGAGCAGCAGAAGGACGAGGACACCGGGGAGCAGGACATGCTCCCCTTCGAGGCCCTCGAATCCGACGCCGTCTTCGACCGGGTCATGTACAACGGCGCCGAGTTCGGGATGCAGGCCCACCCGGGGAGCGAGGAGGAGCAGGACTACCTCGGCATTCCGGGGCTGCTCGAACCCGACCAGGTGCAACTCCTGCTCCAGAAGCGGCAGGCGCGGCAGATCGCGCACAGCCGCCGGAAGCCGGACGCCGAGGCCGACCTGCTGGAAATGCCCGCCGAGCGGCGGCCCGTGGTCAGCCACAAGGAACTGATGGAGCTGCGGCGGCAGCTCAACACCATGGTGGGGGCGTACGTCCACCAGAGCGGCAAGCCGCACGGCGTCGTCCACACCGAACTGCGCCGGGTGTGCGGGGGGCCGCCGAGCGCGGAGGCGACGGCGGGGCAACTGCGCCAGCGGATCGCCAAGGTGCAGGAGTGGGCCACGCGGATGCGCTGACGCCGGCGCCGTGTGTCCGGCCGGGGTGCACCCTCGCGTCCGGCCGCGGGTCGCCCGTGGTCGCCCGCGCGGTTCCCCGCGCCCGTCGAGGCGCCGCGCGCCGTATGTATCAGGGCAAACCGGAGTACCCCACCCCGGTCCCTGACCGGATTCTGGACGGAGGCTTCCGCTGAGCGAACCGGCTCGCTACTGTCCCGCTACGCACACGCCCCGTGGCAGCGCCGCCGCGGAGCGCAGCCGTGAAGCGACTGGGCCCGGACCACCGGCCGGGCCGTCAGCCGATCGGCAGCCTCTGAAGCGCGTCGCTGACGGGACTCGGCGACGCATCCGCCACGACAAGGCTGCCGACCTCACCACTGAAGGAGTGGGCGTCGTGACCGCGGAGACCTCTCAGACGCTCGACCGGGGACTGCGCGTCCTCAAGTTGCTGGCCGACACGGACCACGGGCTGACCGTCACGGAGCTGTCCACCAAGCTGGGCGTCAACCGCACCGTCGTGTACCGCCTCCTGGCCACGCTGGAGCAGCACGCGCTGGTGCGCCGCGATCTGGGCGGGCGCGCCCGGGTCGGGCTGGGTGTGCTGGGTCTCGGACGACAGGTGCATCCGCTGGTACGGGAGGCCGCGCTGCCGGCGTTGCGGTCGCTGGCCGAGGACATCGGGGCGACGGCGCACCTGACGCTGGTGGACGGGGCGGAGGCGCTGGCCGTCGCGGTGGTCGAGCCGACCTGGACGGACTATCACGTGGCCTACCGGGCGGGCTTCCGCCACCCCCTGGACCGGGGCGCCGCGGGCAAGGCGATCCTGGCCGCCCGTCAGCGCCCGCACAGCGACCCCGGCTACACCCTCACCCAGGGCGAACTGGAGGCAGGCGCCTGCGGCGCCGCCGCCCCCCTGGTGGGTGTGACCGGCGTGGAGGGCAGCGTGGGCGTGGTGATGCTCGCGGACGCGGTCCCGGAACGGGTCGGCCCGAGGGTGGTGGACGCGGCCAGGGAGGTGGCGGAGGCGCTGCGCTGACGAGCGAGGTGATCCGGACCCGCGATGTTTCGAACACCCCCGCGCGTTAGATTGACCTCGTGCTCTCTCGTCTCACGCGTCCCCAGGCCCTCGCCGTCTGCGCACTGCCCGTCGCCGGTCTGATCGCCGCCGCCGTGCTCGCGCCGTTGCCGTTCTCGGTGGCGCAGCCGGGCATGACGGCGAATGTGCTCGGCGAGGACCAGGGCACGCCGGTGATCACGATCTCCGGCGCTCCCACCCGGGAGACCAGCGGGCAGCTGCGGATGACGACGATCGAGGCCACCAGCCCGGACACCCGGGTCGGTCTCGGCGCCGTGATCGACGGCTGGTGGCGCTCCGACCAGGCGGTCATGCCCCGGGACGCGGTCTACCCGAGCGGCGACACCGTCAAGGAGATCGAACAGCACAACGAGGCCCAGATGCGCGAGTCCCAGAACGCGGCGACCGAGGCCGCGCTCACCTACCTCGGCGTCCAGGACAAGGACATCAAGGTCGAACTGGAACTCGCCGACGTGGGCGGCCCGAGCGCCGGACTCCTGTTCTCCCTCGGCATCATCGACAAGCTGGAGGGCGACGGCAGCGGCGGTGACCTCACCGGTGGCCGTACCGTCGCCGGCACGGGCACCATCGAGGCCGACGGCACGGTGGGCGCGGTCGGCGGCGTCGCCCTGAAGACCCAGGCCGCCCGCCGCGACGGCGCCACCGTGTTCCTCGTCCCGAGCGCCGAGTGCGCCGACGCCAAGTCCGAACTCCCCAAGGGCCTGCGCCTGATCCCGGTCAAGACCCTGAAGGGCGCGGTCCAGTCGCTGACCGCTCTGGAGAAGGGGACGGGCCGGGTCCCCAGCTGTTAGCGCCTGCCCCTGGTGCCGCGGCAGGCAACGATCGCCCGTTGAGGAGCGGCGTCCGGTGCGGCGAGAGTGCGTGCCGGGCGTCGCGAGGGGGCGAACGCTGCCTGTTGCGGCACTAGCCCGCGAGCGCCGGCCTCGGTGGGGTCGCGAGCCGCAGCCCCACTTCCACGAGGGTCCAGCCGAGCCGCGTGCGCAGTTCGCCCCGGCGCCTGACCTGCGAGGCGAGGCGGTGGGCGTCGGCCCGTGCGCGGAGGTCGGCGGAGCGTGCGTGCAGGGCGAGATGGGTGGCGGGGTGTGTCATCGGGACCTCTCCGTCTCCGTGCCGATGGGGAAGGTGTGTGTGTGGACGCGGACCCGCTCCGCTCCGGGCGCGTCCTCCTCGTCCCGGTAGTCCTCGAGCAACTCGTGCATCCTGCCGATGAGTTCCCTGGCCCGGTCGGGGGTCAGGCGGAGCGTCCAGTCACTCATGTCGGTGGCCTGCGCCCAGGCGGGCTGCCAGTCCTCCCGTGTGCCCACCCAGGTGGCCAGCTCGCGGGCGTGCGTGGACGCGATCTCGTGCAGGAAGGTGTCGGCGGCGCCACGGGTGGCCGGGTCCGCGCCGGCGAGCAGGCCGGAGTCGAAGCTGATGCCCGCGTCGGCCGCCCGCCACCACCGCTCCCGGCCCTTGCCGTGTTCCGGCGCGTCCTCGACGAATCCGTGCGCGGCGAGCTGCCGCAGGTGGTAGCTGGTGGCACCGCTGGACTCGCCGAGCCGTTCGGCGAGCAGTGAGGCGGTGGCCGGCCCGTCCTGCCGCAGGGCGCGGAGCAACTGCATGCGAAGGGGGTGGGCGAGGCCTCGCAGGGAGCGGGCGTCGAGGCTGCGGATCTGGCGATCCCGGGGCTCGGTCATGCGTACAAAGCTATGCTTGCAAAGCCTTCTTTGCAAGAGGTTCTTTGTAAGTGATTCCTGTACGCGTGGTCAGCCCTCCTTCACGAACCCCTCCTGCACCAGCCAGTCCAGCGCGACCTGATGCGGATCCTCCCCGTCCACGTCGACCTTCGCGTTGAGGCTCTGGGCCACGGAGTTGTTCAGCTTCTTCGTGATCGGGTCGAGGATGTCCGCGATCGCCGGCCACTCCTCGAGGGTGTTCGTGTTGATCACGGGGGCGGCGTTGTAGTTGGGGAAGAACTTCTTGTCGTCCTCCATCACCACCAGGTTCATCGACTTGATGCGGCCGTCGGTGGTGAAGACCTCCCCGTAGGTGCACCCCCCCTTCGCCGTCTGGGTGTAGATGATGCCGGTGTCCATCTGGGTGACCCGGGACGGCGGGATGTTCATGCCGTACGCCTTCTGCATGCCCGGCAGCCCGTCCGCGCGGTTGGCGAACTCGCCCTCCACGCACAGCGTCACGGCCGCCGGGTCGGACTTCGACAGCGCGGCCACGTCCGAGAGGGTCTTCGTGCCGTACTTCTTGGCGTTGGCCTGGTTCATCGCCAGGGCGTAGGTGTTGTTCAGGGTCGACGGCTCCAGCCAGGTCAGGCCGTTCTCCCGGTCCGCGTCGCGCACCGCCTTCCACTGCTGCCGCGGGTCGGCGATGGGCTTGCTGTTGCCCATGTACGTGATCCAGGCCGTGCCCGTGTACTCGAACACGGCGTCCGCCTCACCGCTCTTGACCGCCTCGCGCGACCCCACCGAGCCCTGGATGCCGGTCCGGTCCAGGACCTCCGCGCCCGCCGCCTCGAAGGCGATCCCCATGATCGCGCCCAGGATCAGCTGCTCGGTGAACTCCTTCGAGGTGACCGTCAGGTCGGCGCCCTTCAGCGGCTCGCCCTGCCCGATCGACCCGGGCCGCACGTCGTCGACCATCGGGGAGCCGCTGGTCAGCCCGCAGCCCGAGGCCAGCACCACTGCCATGGTGAGATACAGCAACCGCCTCATGTGCTCACCTCCAGTCCTCGTGGCCGCAGCAGCAGTTCCGCCAGCGAGGCCAGCCAGTCCACCAGCAGGGCGAGGGTGACGGTGAGGATGGATCCCAGGATCAGCACGGGCATCCGCTGACTGGTGATGCCGGTGGTAATCAGCGTACCCAGGCCGCCTCCGCCCCCGAAGGTCGCGAGCGTCGCCGTACCGACGTTCAGGACCAGCGCCGTGCGGACGCCCGCCAGGATCAGCGGGACCGCCAGCGGCAGCTCCACCCTGGCCAGCACTCCCGCCGGTGACATGCCGATGCCCCGGGCCGCCTCCAGCAGTGCGGGGTCGTTCGCCTTGAGGCCGGAGATCGTGTTCGACAGCACGGGCAGGATGGCGTAGACGATGATGCCGATCAGGGCCGCCCTGCGGCCGATGCCCAGCCAGATCACCAGCAGCGCGAGCAGGCCGATCGCCGGGGTCGCCTGGCCCATGTTGGCGAAGGCCATCGCCACCGGGGTGACCTTCCGGAACGTCTTGCGGGTGAGCAGGATGCCCAGCGGGATCGCGATGATCAGCACGAAGAACGTGGAGATCGCGGTCAGCTGGATGTGCTGCCACAGCGCCTGCGACACCTGGCCGCCGGACAGCGCGTTCTCGGAGATCGTGTCCAGGTCGGCCTGCCGGAACCACAGCCAGGTCGCCAGCAGGACGACCACGATGAAGGACGGCAGGAAGGTCAGCTTCTGCCAGGTGAGGCGGGGGGCCGTCCGGCTCGGCGGGGGAGGCGGCTCCTGGTCGCCGGGCACCTCGCCCTCGTCCCGGAAGACATGCCCTTTGACGTCGTGCTCGCCGGGGGGACGGTTCTGCTCCGAAGAGGTGGTCACGCCTTGGGCTCCCCTCCGTGACCCTCCTGTTCCGCGTGCGTCTGGCCGGCCCGCGTCTCCTCCAGGTCGTGCTGGTGCTCCAGGGCGTCCAGCCGGTCGGCCTCCAGCAACTCGTGCACGGAGTTCATCAGCGTCTCCATGTCGACGACGCCCGTGTACTCGCCGCGCCGCCCGGTCACCGCGACCCGCCCGGTGTTGTCCGTCAGGACGGCCTCCAGCGCGTCCCGCAGGGTCGCGTCCCGGGTCACCGTGTCGTGGACCAGGGTTCCGGCCCGCGCCAGCGAGCCCTTGGCCCGCATCAGATCGCCCCGCCTGAGCCACTTGTAGGGGCGGCCCCGCTTGTCCAGCAGCAGGATCTCGTTCGTACCGCTGGAGCGGAGCCGGTTGAAGATGCTCTGCAGCGGGTCGTCCACGGTCACCGTCGGGTAGTCGGTGATCTCCACGTCCCGGACGCGGGTGAGGTTCAGCCGCTTCAGCGCCGCCCCGGCGCCCACGAACCCGGAGACGAAGTCGTCCGCCGGGTTGGTGAGGATCGCCTCCGGTGTGTCGAACTGCGCGATGTGCGAACGCTCCCGCAGGACCGCGATCCGGTCGCCCAGCTTGATCGCCTCGTCGAAGTCGTGCGTGACGAACACGATCGTCTTGTGCAGTTCGCGCTGGAGCCGGATCAGCTCGTCCTGGAGGTGGTCCCGGGTGATCGGGTCCACCGCTCCGAACGGCTCGTCCATCAGCAGCACGGGCGGATCCGCGGCGAGCGCCCGCGCCACGCCCACCCGCTGCTGCTGCCCGCCGGACAGCTGGCGCGGGTAGCGGCCGTGGAACTCGCCCGGATCGAGCCCGACGAGATCGAGCATCTCCTCGACCCGGTCACGGATGCGAGCCTTCGGCCAGCCGATCATCCCCGGCACGAGGGCGATGTTCTGGGCGACCGTCATGTGCGGGAAGAGGCCGGACGCCTGGATCGCATAGCCGACCTTGCGGCGCAGCTTGACCGGATCGATGTGGGTCACGTCCTCACCGTTGATCCGGATGCGGCCCCCCGACGGCTCGATCAACCTGTTGATCATCTTGAGCGTCGTCGACTTACCGCACCCGGACGGGCCGACGAAGATGACGGTCTCGCCCGCCTTGATCTCCATGCTGACGTTGTCCACGGCCGGCTGCGGATTGCCGGGGTACCGCTTGGTGAGGTTCTCCAGCTCGATGGTCGCCCCGTGGGACGCGGACTCAGACACGGATCCCCCTCGAAATGGTCAGCCGCCCGATCAGTACGTACGCGGCGTCGAACAGCAGGGCCAGGACGATGATCCCGACGGTCCCCGCGAGCACCTGGTTCAGCGCGTTGCTGCTGCCCAGGGAGGCGAGCCCTCGGAAGATCAGGTTGCCCAGGCCGGGACCGGAGGCGTACGCGGCGATGGCCGCGATGCCCATCAGCATCTGCGTGGAGACCCGGATGCCGGTCAGGATCGGCGGCCAGGCGAGCGGCAGCTCGACCCGCGTCAGCCGCCTGGTCCGGGACATCCCGATGCCGGTGGCCGCGTCCACCAGCGCCGGGTCGACGCCCCGCAGCCCCACGATCGAGTTACGCACGATCGGCAGCAGCCCGTAGAGCGTCAGGGTGATCACGGTCGGCGGCACACCGAGTCCCACCAGGGGGATCAGCAGACCGATCATGGCCAGCGACGGAATGGTGAGGATGGTCGAGGTGGAGAGGGTCGCCAGGTTCCCGGCCCATTCGGAGCGGTAGGTGACCACGCCGATGAGCACGCCGATCGCCGTCGCCAACACCATGCACTGGAAGACGACGCTGGCGTGCTGGTAGGCGTCGGTGAGGATCTGCTGATGGCGGTTGCCGAGATACTCCCAGAAATTCACACACCATCACCCCGCAGCTAGGTCACTCCCGGCGGTCGCCTTCCCGTTGATCGTTCGTTCACTCATGAAGTGCCGCCTGCTCCACCAGCGGGATGATCCGCAGCGGAACGGGGTTCTCCATCACGATCGCCGTGGCGGCCCGCACGATCCCATCAAAACCGACGACCCGGTCGATCACCCGCTGGAGATCGGCGTTCGAGCGGGCCACCAGCCGGCACAGCATGTCCCCGCTGCCGGTCGTGGTGTGCAGCTCCAGCACCTCCGGCACGGTCGCCAAGTGCGCCCGTACGTCGGGGCCTTGTCCCTGCCGGATCTGGAGGGTGGCGAAGGCGGTGACCGGATAGCCGAGCGCCGCGGGGTCCACCTGCGGACCGAATCCGCGGATGACGCCATTCGACTGAAGCCGCTCCAGCCGGGCCTGCACGGTGCCCCGCGCGACCCCGAGCCTGCGGGACATCTCCAGCACGCCGATCCGTGGCTCCCGCGCGAGCAGCACGATGATCCGCCCGTCCAGCTGATCGATCGCCATGGCCGCCTCCCGACATGGTCATCCTGTACAGAGCGTCCGCCGAATCGCGGAATCCGCTGGTCATATTGCCCAGTGAGGACGCCAACTATTGCGCACCTTGTGTGCCCGGCGAGACGCTGCGGCCATGACGCAGACCACACACCACACTCCCGACACCGCACGGCAGGCCGACCCCTTCCCGGTCAAGGGGATGGACGCGGTCGTGTTCGCCGTGGGCAACGCCAAGCAGGCCGCGCACTACTACTCCACCGCGTTCGGCATGCGGCTGGTCGCCTACTCCGGACCGGAGAACGGCAGCCGTGAGACCGCGGCCTACGTGCTGGAGAACGGCTCCGCCCGGTTCGTGTTCACCTCGGTGATCAAGCCCGCCACCACCTGGGGCCACTTCCTCGCCGAGCACGTGGCGGCGCACGGCGACGGCGTCGTCGACCTCGCGATCGAGGTGCCGGACGCGCGGGCCGCGTTCGCCTACGCCGTCGAGCAGGGCGCCCGCCCGGTCGCCGAGCCGTACGAGCTCAAGGACGAGCACGGCACGGTCGTCCTCGCCGCCATCGCCACGTACGGCGAGACCCGGCACACCCTGGTCGAGCGGTCCGGCTACGACGGCCCGTACCTGCCCGGCTTCGTCGCCGCCGAACCGATGGTCGAGCCGCCCGCCCGGCGCACCTTCCAGGCGATCGACCACTGCGTGGGCAACGTCGAGCTCGGCCGCATGAACGAGTGGGTCGGCTTCTACAACAAGGTCATGGGCTTCACGAACATGAAGGAGTTCGTGGGCGACGACATCGCGACCGAGTACAGCGCGCTGATGTCGAAGGTGGTCGCGGACGGCACGCTCAAGGTCAAGTTCCCGATCAACGAGCCCGCCGTCGCCAGGAAGAAGTCCCAGATCGACGAGTACCTGGAGTTCTACGGCGGCGCGGGCGTCCAGCACATCGCGCTCAACTCGAACGACATCGTGCAGACCGTGCGCACGATGAGGGCGGCCGGCGTGCAGTTCCTGGACACCCCCGACTCGTACTACGACACGCTGGGGGAGTGGGCCGGCGAGACCCGCGTGCCGATCGACACGCTGCGTGAGCTGAAGATCCTCGCCGACCGCGACGAGGACGGCTATCTGCTGCAGATCTTCACCAAGCCGGTCCAGGACCGTCCGACCGTCTTCTTCGAGATCATCGAGCGGCACGGCTCGATGGGCTTCGGCAAGGGCAACTTCAAGGCCCTCTTCGAGGCCATCGAGCGCGAGCAGGAAAGGCGCGGCAACCTCTGACAGCCGGGGTCAGGCCGCCGGAACCGGCACCTCCGGCGGTTCGCCCAGCGCGTTGAGCTTCTCCCGCGCCAACGGCGCGAACAGCGGCGAGAAGTACGGGTTGATCCGCAGCGCCTCCCGCAGATGCCGCCGCGCGGGCCCCTGCAGCCCCAGAGTGTTCTCGATCATCCCGCGGTGATAGGCGTACAGCGCGCTGCGCACCCCGCCGCCGTGCTCCTTGTCGGTCGCCCGCACCGCGTACTCCAGCGCCTCCTCGTGCTCGCCCGCGCGGTGCAGCGCCCACCCCAGGGCGTCGGCCACGGCGATGCCGGGCTGCTTGCGCCACTCGGCGCGCAGCAGCCGCACGGCCTCCTCGGGGTCGCCGTGATCGGCCTCGTAGCGGCCCAGCACCAGTTCCTCGTCCACCCCGCCGGCGGCGGCGCTGCGGACCTGCGTGTGCAGCAGGTCGTACTGGGCACGGGCCGCCTGCTCCAGCCCCAGCGACTCGTACAGCTCGCCCAGTTCCAGCGCGTACTGCGGCGACGGCCGCTCGGCCACCGCCCCCCGGTACGCCCGCAACGCCTCCGACGTCCGTCCCAGCGCCGCCAGCGCGCGCGCCTGCCCGGCCTGCGCGGCCCGCTGGCCGGGGTCGGCGCGCAGCGCCTCCTCGAAGTGCCGCAGGGCCACCTCCCGCTCCCCGCGCTCCCAGGCGAGCTGCCCGGCCCGCTCCAGCCAGGCCGCCCGCTCGGCCGGCGCCTCGGCGGTCGCCGCCGCGTCGGACAGGGTGGCCAGCGCGTCCTCACGCCAGCCCCGGTCCCAGTACACGGCGGCCGACCGGACCATCACCGCCGTACCGGAGTGCATCTTCTGGAGCCGGTCCAGGGTGCTGCGGGCGGCCTTGTAGTCGCCGAGGCCCGTGTACGCCTCGATCAGCAGCGAGTGCGTCGTCCAGCGCTTGCGGTCCGCCTTCAGCGCGGCCTCGCCCCAGGTCCGCGCCGCCCGGAAGTCCCGGCGCGCGTTCGCCAGCGCCGTCATGCCCTCCAGCGCCCCGGCGTTGCCCGGCCACACCTTCAGGGAGGTCCGCAGCGCCCGTTCCGCGGTCGGGTAGTTCGCGGCGTCGGCGGTCCGCCGTCCCCGCTCCACGTACGCCATGCCGAGCACCGCCCACGACCGGGCGTCCCGGGGATGCTCCCGCAGCCGCCGTTCGCGCTCCTCGATCAGCACCGCCAGATCCCGTGGCTCGGGCGGCACCCCGGCATGGACCGCGGCCAGCGCCAGCTCGGCCGGGCCGGGTTCGGGCGGCGGCGCCGGCCGCGGCTGCGGGCGCTGAAGCCACAGCAGCCCGCCCACGGCGAGGCCGCCCACGAGCAGCCCGAGCAACACGCCCGCGACCAGCCGCGCCCGCCGGCGGCCGGTACGCCTGTCCCCGCCCTGCGGCAGGCTCGCCCCGGTCCGCGTGCCGGCACCGACGGCGGTCTTCACACCGGTCTTCATGGCGCACACTGTGCGTCAGTACGACGACCTCGTCCTGTCACACGAACGGTGCCACGGACGGGGTTCACACCGATGGCCCCGGGTGACACTCTGTGATCATGAGCCGTATCCAAGCCCCTCCCGACGAAGCGCAGGGCAACCTCACGGACCGGCTGCTCGCGGGCCTGCCGGCCGAGGCCGTCCTCACCGACCCCGACATCACCGCCTCCTACGCCAACGACATGGCGAGCTTCTGCCCGGCCGGCGCCCCGGCCGTGGTCGTGCTGCCGCGCACCGTCGAGCAGGTCCAGCACGTCATGCGCGTCGCCACCGAGCTGCGCGTTCCGGTGGTCCCGCAGGGCGCCCGCACCGGCCTGTCCGGCGGGGCCAACGCCACCGAGGGCTGCGTGGTGCTGTCGCTGACGAAGATGGACCGGATCCTGGAGATCAGCCCGGTCGACCGCATCGCCGTGGTCGAACCCGGCGTCGTCAACGCCGCCCTCTCCCGCGCCGTCGGCGAACACGGCCTCTATTACCCGCCGGACCCCTCCAGCTGGGAGATGTGCACCATCGGCGGCAACATCGGCACCGCCTCCGGCGGCCTGTGCTGCGTGAAGTACGGGGTGACCGCCGAGTACGTCCTCGGCCTCGACGTCGTCCTCGCCGACGGCCGCCTGATGTCCACCGGCCGCCGCACCGCCAAGGGCGTCGCCGGGTACGACCTCACCCGCCTGTTCGTCGGCTCCGAGGGCTCCCTCGGCATCGTCGTCCGGGCCGTCCTGGGGCTGCGGCCCAAGCCGCCGCAGCAGCTGGTGCTGGCCGCCGAGTTCGCCTCCGCGGCCGCCGCCTGCGACGCCGTGTGCCGGATCATGGCCGGCGGGCACGTCCCCTCCCTTTTGGAACTGATGGACCGTACGACGGTCAAGGCCGTCAACGACATGGCCGCGATGGGGCTGCCGGAGACCACCGAGGCCCTGTTGCTCGCGGCCTTCGACACCCCGGATCCGACCGCCGACCTCGCCGCCGTCGGCGCGCTGTGCGAGGCCGCCGGCGCCACCGAGGTCGTCCCGGCGGACGACGCGGCCGAGTCCGAACTGCTCCTCCAGGCACGGCGGCTGTCGCTCACCGCGCTGGAGGCGGTCGGCGGCACCACGATGATCGACGACGTCTGCGTGCCCCGTTCCCGGCTCGGCGACCTGATCGAGGGCGTCGAGCGCATCGCCGGGAAGTACCGGCTCACCATCGGGGTGGTCGCCCACGCGGGCGACGGCAACACCCACCCGACCGTGTGCTTCGACGCCCAGGACCCCGACGAGTGCGCCCGCGCCCGGGAGTCCTTCGACGAGATCATGGCCCTCGGCCTGGAACTCGGCGGCACGATCACCGGCGAACACGGCGTGGGCGTGCTGAAGAAGGAGTGGCTGGCGCGTGAGATCGGCCCCGTCGGGGTGGAGATGCAGCGGGCGGTCAAGCAGGCGTTCGACCCGCTGGGGATCCTCAACCCCGGCAAGCTGTTCTGAGGCCGCAGCGGACTCACCGGGCCAGCAGCTGGGCCAGACCGTCGTCGAGGCCGAGCTGCTCGCCCTCGCTCCCCGGGGGCACCACGCGCAACGTGCGCTCCAGCCACGCCGACACCTGCGCCGCCGGTGCCTCCAGCAGGGCGTCGCCGTCGGGTGAGGTCAGCGCCATCAGCACGGCGCCGCGCCCGTTCACCTTCGCAGGCCACACGCGCACGTCCCCGTGCCCGCACGGCCGGAACACCCCCTCCACCAGCAGGTCCCGGGCGAACGTCCAGCTGACGGGGTGCTCGGAGCCGACGTGGAAGCAGATGTGCACGGCGTAGGGGTCGTCGGTGCGGTAGGCCAGCCGGGCCGGCACCGGGATGCCGCGCTCCGGCGACAGGACGAGCCTCAGCTCCAGTTCGCGCTCCACCACGGTGTGCATGGTGTGCCTCTCCCTCCGTCGGGGGCCCTGGGGCGGGCCCGTACGGGACGAGAGCGGGCAAGGGCGGGAGCATTACGCGGGTTTTCCCGAGTTCTTCGGCCCGGGGCGGGCCCTAGCACAACCGTGCTCGAAAGGGGTGGGTCCGGCGGGACGGGCGGTGGGGGTTGCGCCGGTCTGATAGATGTGGAGACCCCCAGAACACCCCCGAGCAGATACGGGACGACGGACATGAGCGCCCCAACCCCGGCACCCGGCGACGACAGGCCCCGCGAGGGCTATTACCCGGACCCGTCCATTCCTGGATACGTCCGGTACTGGAACGGAGCCGCCTGGGTGCCGGGCACCAGCCGCCCGGCACCCGCCGACGGCGAGCCGCTCGCCCCGCCGCCCGGCACCCGCCCCGCGCAGCCCGCGGTGGAGGAGACCGGACCGCACTTCTTCGACGAGGACCCCGCGCCGGTACACCAGGACGCCCACGACGCCCAGCACGGCAGCCGCCCCGAACCCGCCACCGCCTGGGCAGCCGACCGCTCCCGGCAGTCCGGCTTCGGCGGCGACCCGGACCGGCGCGTGTCCTGGCCCGCGGCCCAGGGCTCCGACCCGCGCGTCCCGGCCGACCCGCCCGGGCAGCCCGACGACAGCGCCGCCCGTACGGACGGTGCGGCGCCGTCCCCCGGTTTCCCGCCTTCGCTCGAACAGGGGGGAGCCCCCTCGTCGGCCGGGTCCGAGCCGGCGCCCTCCGGCAACACCTTCGTCTTCCGCCGCCCGGCCGCCTCGTCGCGGGCCGCGGGCGGGGCGGACGAGGCCGCCGGGGATCCCGGCACGATGACGTTCCGCGCGCTCACCCCGCGCACGGAGCAGCAGGACGGGGCGCACGGCGGGGCCACGCAGACGCCGTCGGCCGACCCCGGCTCCCCGGCGCCGGGACCGGTGACGGCCCCTCACACGGATGCCCCCGGCCCGGCGGCATCCCGTCCCGCCGCGTCCGGCGGCCAGGGCGCCGACTGGGCACCCCCGCCCGGCGGGCCGGTCGCCGGCAACGCCGGTGGTCCCGGCTTCGGCGCCGGAAAGGCCGCCGCCGCCCGCGCCGCGGCGGCGCAGGCCCCGGCGCCCGCCCCGCAGGCCGCGAGCGTCCCCCACCAGGCCCAGGCCGCCGCCCCCGTCACCACGGGCTCCGGCGGCGGCCAGTCCTCGTGGGCCCAGCAGGTGCACCGTCTCGCCGGCAACGCGGCCGCGGCCCCCGACGAGCAGCCCATGGCCTCGTGGAAGCCCCCGGTCGAGGACGTCTTCCAGGCGGCGGCGAGACGGCAGGCCGCGGCCCGCCCGGCCGGCCTCGGCAAGCGGCTGGCCGCCCGGCTGATCGACACCGTGTTCGTCCTGGGGGTCACGGCGGTCGCCGCCGTACCGCTCGGCGCACAGGCGCTCGACCACATCCAGGGGAAGATCGACGAGGCCAGGCTGTCCGGCCAGACGGTCACGGTCTGGCTGCTGGACGGCACGACATCGGCGTACCTGGGCATCGTCCTCGCCGTGCTGCTCGCCTTCGGCGTCGTCTACGAGGCGCTGCCCACCGCCAAGTGGGGGCGCACGCTGGGCAAGAAGCTGCTCGGCCTCGAGGTGCGCGACATCGAGGGCCACGAGGCCCCGTCCTTCGGCGCGGCCCTGCGCCGCTGGCTCGTCTACAGCGTCCCCGGCCTGCTCTGCTTCGGCCTCGTCGGCGTCCTGTGGTGCGTGTTCGACAAGCCGTGGCGCCAGTGCTGGCACGACAAGGCCGCGCACACCTTCGTGGCGGGCTGACGGGGAAGGCGTCCGGAGCGCCCTTGAGGGGCCGGTACTCCGGACGGCCCCCCGCCGGATGCGGACCCGCGGGGTTCGCGGTCGACTCGGGCCATGAGCACCGAACCGCCCCCCGGTTCCGGCGGGCAGCCGCCGGAGGACGACCCGTTCAAGAAGCAGCCCCCGCCCGGCGAGGGGGCCGGCTCGCCGTACGACAGGCCCCCCGGTGGCGGTGAGCAGCCGCCGCCGTACGGCGGCGGCCAGCCCCCGCCCTCCGGCGGTGGCCCGTACGGCGGTGGCCCGTACGGCGGTGGACCCCCCGGCGGCGGACCGTACGGCGGTGGTGAGTACCCCGCCGACCCGCTCGCCGGCATGCCGCCGCTCGCCGACAGCGGCAGGCGCACGCTGGCCCGGATCATCGACATGGTGCTCGTCGGCATCGTCGTCTGGCTGGTCACCTGGGGCTTCGACGTGGACGAGTACCAGGTGGACGCCGACCGGGTCGACGTGGGCGACTCCGTGTGGCAGTCCGTCATCGCGGCCGTGCTCTACATCGCGTACGACACGATCATGATCGCCAGGTCGGGGCAGACCCTCGGCAAGAAATGGCTGAACATGCGCGTGGCACAGCTGGATGACGGAGCCACGCCTTCCGCTCAGTCGTCCCTGCTTCGCGCTTCGGTGCTCTGGATTCCGTTCGCGTTCTGCTGCGCCTGCGTCTGGACGGCGATCTGCGGCGGCTGGAGCTTCTTCGACCGGCCCTACAAGCAGGGTCTGCACGACAAGGCGGCGAAGACGGTCGTGGTCAGCACCACGTGACGCCGGCCGGCAGTACGGCGGGCCCGGCACCTGGGAGGTGGCGGCCCGCCGTACGGGGTGCTGGTTGCGGCTGTCCTAGTAGTGGGCCGTGGGTTCCCGTACGGGCTCGCGGTGCGCCGTCGCCGGCATCGGCGGCGCCACGTCCGCGGCGGGCCGTTGCGCGGGTATCGGGGTCCGCTTCGGCATGGGCACCGTCATGGCGACCAGCAGCCCGAGCAGGAGCGCCGCGACGGCGATGACCGCGATCCCCGCACCCGAACTCGTCTGTGACAGCAGCAGCATGGCGAGCGTCGAGAAGATCACGGTGCATGAACCGTAGGCGAGCTGTGCGGCGGTCGGACGAGGCATGGCAATCGTGTCCTCGGAGAATGGGGGCGGACTTCCCCCGTGCCTCACGCTGCGGGGGAGGGTGCGGACAGAATCTCTTCGCGTGCATGCCCGACGGGAACGAACCGTAAGCGTGACCTGACCAACAGTGCCGGTGCACAGGGGGCGCACCGAGTCATGTCGGCCACCGGGTCGGCCGTCCCGCGCGCCCGCCGGACGCATACCGGTCCTGTTCGGTAAGCGAGATGTCATCTCCGCATAGTGCAGTTGTCCTGCTCAAGTCAAGGTCTGTCTTTTCTCCGCAACCTCTAGTCGAATGTCGGCACTTGACTACACGCGTCGATCAGGCGCGCGCGGACGCACCACCTCCATCACCCCCCTTTCCGCGCGCCCGGACGCTGGGGAGGAACTCAAGTGACCAGTAGACCCTGGACGTTGAGAGCTGCTGCCACCGCGGTCGCGCTCGCCACGGCGGCCGCCACGATCTCCGGCCTCACCGTGGCCCAGGCGGACGCGGGCAGCCCCGCGGCCAAGGCGCCCGCCGTCGACCGGCATGACCCCGCGTCGCCGGAGAACCACAAGGGCCATGAGCACAACCTCGACGGCCCGCTCAGCAAGACCGTCGAGGCCCAGCGCGAAGAGGCCCTGAAGCAGGTCATATCCGGCCAGGCTTCGGTGCAGCAGCGCGACGGCTCCAAGGTCGTCCAGCTCAAGAGCAAGAAGGGCGACGCCAAGTACGTCGAGCTGGGCCGGGAGAAGACCGACAAGATCTTCACCATCCTGGTCGAGTTCGGCGACAGGACCGACCCGCGCTACGGCGGCACCCCGGGTCCGCTGCACAACCAGATCGCCAAGCCGGACCGCAGGAAGGACAACTCCACCGCCTGGCGGGCCGACTACGACCAGGAGTACTTCGAGGACCTGTACTTCGGCTCCGGCAAGGGCGTCGACTCGGTCAAGACGTACTACGAGAAGCAGTCCTCCGGACGCTACTCGGTCGAGGGCGAGGTCTCCGACTGGGTCAAGGTCCCCTACAACGAGGCCCGCTACGGCAACAACGCCTGCGGTGACACCAACTGCCCGAGCGTGTGGAACGTCGTCAGCGACGGCCTGAACGCCTGGGTCGCCCAGCAGAAGGCGGCCGGCCGCACCGACGCCCAGATCAAGGCGGACGTCGCCCGCTTCGACGAGTGGGACCGCTACGACTTCGACGGCGACGGCGACTTCAACGAGTCCGACGGCTACATCGACCACTTCCAGGTCGTGCACGCCGGCGAGGACGAGTCCGCCGGCGGCGGCGCCCAGGGCACCGACGCGATCTGGGCCCACCGCTGGTACGCCTTCGGCACCGACGCCGGCGCCACCGGCCCCGAGCAGAACAAGCTCGGCGGCGCGCAGGTCGGCTCCACGGGCATCTGGGTCGGCGACTACACCGTCCAGCCGGAGAACGGCGGACTCGGCGTCTACGCCCACGAGTACGGTCACGACCTCGGTCTGCCGGACCACTACGACACCGCGGGCGGCGAGAACTCCACCGGCTTCTGGACGCTGATGTCGTCCGGCTCCTGGCTCGGCTCCGGCAAGAACGAGATCGGCGACCTGCCCGGCGACATGACCGCCTGGGACAAGCTCCAGCTCGGCTGGCTGAACTACGACACCGCCAAGGCCGGGGTCAACTCCTGGCACAAGCTGGGCGTCGCGGAGTACAACACCAAGCACAAGCAGGCGCTGGTCGTCACGCTTCCGGAGAAGGCCGTCACCACCGAGATCATCACCCCCTCCGAGGGGCAGACCCAGTGGTGGAGCGGCAGCGGTGACAACCTCAGGAACACCCTGACGCGTTCGGTCGACCTCACCGGCAGGTCGTCAGCCGAGCTGACCTTCGACGGCTGGTACGACATCGAGGCCAACTACGACTACCTCTACACCGAGGTCTCGACGGACGGCGGCGCCAACTGGACCGCCCTCGACGGCACGGTGGACGGCCAGGCGATCCCGCGCGACGGCAGCGACAAGCCCGCCCTGCACGGCACGCTCGACGGCTACCAGAAGTTCGCGTACCCGCTCGACGCCTACGCCGGCCAGAAGATCGGCCTGCGTTTCCGCTACCAGACCGACGGCGGCGTGGCCCTGAAGGGCTTCACGGCCGACGCGATCAAGGTCATCGCGGACGGCGCGCCCGTCTTCTCCGACAACGCCGAGAGCGCGGACGCCGCTTGGACGGCCACCGGCTTCTCCCGCGTCGGCGCGTCCTTCACCAAGGACTACGCGCAGTACTACATCGCCGAGAACCGGCAGTACGTGTCGTACGACAAGACCCTCAAGGTCGGCCCGTACAACTTCGGTTTCACGGAACGCCCGGACTGGGTGGAGCACTACGCGTACCAGAACGGCCTGTTGATCTGGAAGTGGGACACCTCCCAGGCGGACAACAACACCAGCCAGCACGCGGGTACGGGTCTGGTGCTGCCGATCGACTCCCACCCGACCGCGCTCAAGTGGGCCGACGGCACGCTGATGCGCAACCGCATCCAGTCGTACGACTCCCCGTTCAGCCTCGGCCGTACCGACGGCATGACGCTGCACAAGGCGGACGTGGCGAAGTACATCCCGGGGTCGAAGGGTGTTTCGGTCTTCAACGACCGCACCGGTGACTACTACGACGAGTCGAACCCGACCGGCGGCGTCAAGATCACTGACACCAACACGAAGATCAAGATCCTGAAGGAGGCCGCGAACGGCTCGACGATCGAGCTGGAGGTCGGCCCCGCGGGTAGGTAATCGGTATCTGCCCAGGTCAGAGCGTGATCGGCGGTGACCCCCTGGCGGGTCACCGCCGATCCGTGTTTAGGTGCGTCCTGTGGTTCCCTTATTGACACCGGCAGACGCGGGGGTATGAAGAGATGGCCGCAGGAGGTTTCTGCAAGCTGCCGAACGGCACGGTCGTGGTGGCCCTGAACCTGCCCAGCCCCGCCGCCGACGGGTCCGCCGCGGTACGGGTGCTCGTCCACGCCCAGAACCGGGCACGCGCCCTGACCAGGCTGCGCAACCTGGGGTTGCGGGCGGTCTACCTGCGCGGCAACGCGGCCCCGCCCACTCCCGACGAGATCACGGCGGTCCTCCACCACCCGGACGGCCTGATATGGCGTACGGCCCCCGACGCGGCACGCGGCGGCCCGGACCTCACCCAGGAGCTCTGGCGCCCCATCAGGGCCCTCCTGCGCCGCCCGACGGCTCAGATGTGACGACGCGGGCCCCGGCCCGCCCGGCGGCGTGAGCGCCTGCCGCGGGGTGCCCCGCCGGCCCCTTGCCTGCCCCGCCCGGCGGGGTCGAGCGGCCGCTCGGGGGCGTCCGGCGACCGGGGCCGGTCTTCCGCCCGCACCGGCGGCTCGGCGGACCCGGACGGGATCTCGGTGGCCCCGCGGGGGCGTCGTGGTGCGGGCACGGCGGGCCGGCCGGGACGGAGGGACGCCGTGAGCCTCGGACGACCGGCCCTCAGACGACCGGCTTCCCCGACAGTTCCACGCCCGCCTCGCGCAGCTCCTCCAGGGCGCGCTGCGTCGTGGCCTCCGCGACGCCTGCCGTGAGGTCGAGCAGGACGTGGGTGCGGAAGCCCTCGCGGGCCGCGTCCAGGGCGGTCGCCCGTACGCAGTGGTCGGTCGCGATGCCCACCACGTCCACCTCGTCGATCTGCCGCTCGCGCAGCCAGTCGGCCAGCGGGACGCCGTTCTCGTCGGTGCCCTCGAAACCGCTGTACGCCGCCGCGTACGCGCCCTTGTCGAAGACCGCGTCGACCGAGCCGGAGGCGACGGCCGGGGCGAAGTTCGGGTGGAAGCCGACCCCCTCCGTGCCCGCGACGCAGTGCGCGGGCCAGGAGTGCACGAAGTCGGGGTTGTCCGCGAAGTGGCCGCCGGGCGCGATGTGGTGGTCCCGGGTCGCCACCACGTGGCGGTACCCGGCGGGTGCCTGCCCGATCAGCTCGGTGATCGCGGCAGCGACATCGGCACCCCCGGACACCGCGAGGCTGCCCCCCTCGCAGAAATCGTTCTGCACGTCTACGACGATCAAGGCGCGGCGCATGGTCGGTGTCCTTCGGTTATGAGGTCTCGCGGTCGTGGTCCCGGCGGTACGGGTCGGTGCGGAGCCTGGTGCCGGGGTGCGGGCCCGGTCCGGTGCGTGAACCTGAACCTCCGAGCCTAGAGACTCCGGGCACACTGCGGGAGGGGGCGCTTCGGGGCGCGCACGCTCACGCGCCCCGCGGCTGGTCCTCGGTGAGGTACTCCGTCGGCAGGACCGGCTCCCCCCGGGACAGCTGGGTCGCCGACATGGGCAGGCCGGCGAGCGCGGCGATGTGCCGGTCACGGATGGCGTCGAGCGGCTCGCGGGCGACCACCTCACCGCCCTTGACCAGCTCCACCAGCAATTGCCGGTCCACCAGCCCCGCCGGGAGGTCCCCGGTGCCGAGGACCTCCGCCTCTGCCACCCCCTGCTCGTCCCGCCGGCGCGCGGCCCACTTGCGGCCCCCGACGGAGATCTTGCCGCCGGACGACTTCTTCGCCACCGGCACCAGCGGCGCCTTCGGGTCCTCGGACTCGGCGCGGGCGACCAGCTTGTAGACCATCGCGGCCGTCGGGTGCCCGGAGCCGGTCACCAGCTGGGTGCCGACGCCGTACGCGTCCACGGGCGCCGCCGCCAGCGAGGCGATGGCGTACTCGTCGAGGTCCGAGGTCACGATGATCTTCGTGCCGGTGGCGCCCAGCTCGTCCAGCTGCTGACGCACCCGGTGCGCGACGAGCAGCAGATCCCCCGAGTCGATCCGCACGGCCCCCAGCTCAGGCCCGGCGACCTCCACCGCCGTACGGACGGCCTCCGCGACGTCGTACGTGTCCACCAGCAGGGTCGTGCCGTGGCCCATGGACTCCACCTGGGCCTGGAAGGCGTCCCGCTCGCGGTCGTGCAGCAGGGTGAAGGCGTGGGCGGAGGTGCCCACCGTGGGGATCCCGTAGCGGAAGCCGGCGGCGAGGTCCGAGGTGGAGGCGAATCCGCCGACGTAGGCGGCGCGCGCGGCGGCGACCGCGGCGAGCTCATGGGTGCGGCGGGCGCCCATCTCGATCAGCGGGCGGTCCCCGGCGGCCGAGGACATGCGGGACGCCGCCGCGGCGATCGCGGAGTCGTGGTTGAGGATGGACAGGAGCACGGTCTCCAGCAGCACGCACTCCGCGAAGCTGCCCTCGACCCGCATGACCGGCGAGCCGGGGAAGTACACCTCGCCCTCGGGGTAGCCCCAGATGTCGCCGGAGAAGCGGTACGCGGCGAGCCAGTCGAGGGTCTCCTCGCCGACGATCCCGCGCTCCCGCAGGAAGCGCAGGACGCCCGCGTCGAAGCGGAAGTTCTCGACCGCGTCCAGCACCCGGCCGGTCCCGGCCACCACGCCGTACCGGCGCCCTTCCGGCAGCCGCCGGGTGAAGACCTCGAAGACGCTGCGCCGCCCGGCGGTGCCGCCCCGCAGCGCGGCCTGGAGCATCGTCAGCTCGTACTGGTCAGTGAAGAGGGCGGTCGAGGGGACGTCCACCGGCAGCCCAAGGTCCGCTGTGTTCATGGCAACCGATGCTACACCCCATTTCGTCAGTGTGACGATTTATCGCGCCCATGGCAGCATGGGAGTTGTGACGTCAGCCGCTCCCATCGAGATCGAACGCACCGAGTCGGCGGAGGAGGTCTCTGCCGTCCCCGAGCCGGACGTCCCCTGGGTCACGATCGTCCACAACGACCCGGTCAACCTCATGAGCTATGTGACGTACGTCTTCCAGTCGTACTTCGGCTACTCCAAGGACAAGGCCACCAAGCTCATGCTCGACGTCCACCACAAGGGCCGGGCGGTCGTCTCCAGCGGTAGCCGCGAGGAGATGGAGCGCGACGTGCAGGCCATGCACGGCTACGGTCTGTGGGCCACCCTCCAGCAGGACCGGAAGTAGCGATCGCCGCCATGCCAGGAACCTTCGAACCGCTCCCCGGCGGCGGCGCGGCCGTCGCGCTCGACGACGTCGAGATCTCCATCATCCGGTCGCTGGCCGTCCAGCTGCTGGAGCTCATCGGCCCCGGCCCCGGCGAGGACTCCTCCGCCGACCCGCTGGCCGAGCTGTTCGCCGAGGGCCCGAGCGAACCGCCCTCCGACCCGGTGCTCCGCCGCCTGTTCCCGGACGCCTACAGCGACCCCGAGGAGCCGGTGGCGGACGAGGAGCAGCGGGCGCACTCCGCCGAGTTCCGCCGCTACACCGAGAACGACCTGCGGGCCGGCAAGCGGGAGAACGCCCTCGCGGTGATCCGCTCGCTGGACGAGCTGGCCTCCCCGGGGGACGGCGGGGCGGTGCTGCAATTGACTCCGGAGCGGTCCCAGCAGTGGCTCGGCGCCCTGAACGATCTGCGTCTCGCGATCGGTTCCCGGCTGGAGATCACCGACGAGGACGACACCGACCTGCTCTACCGGCTGCCGGACGAGGACCCGCGCAAGCCGATGGTGATGGCGTATCTCTGGCTCGGTGGGCTCCAGGAGACCTTGATCTCCACTCTTTTGCCCTGATTGCGGGGATGCCGTGTTCGCTCAGCGGACGCTCAAATCCGGATAGCGATCCTGTCACCACCGTGGCCGGTTCCGTCCGCATGTGACGATCCTTGTCCGGTTTTTTCCTGTGCCGCGAGTCACGCGGCACCTCGGTGATCCGTGTCGCGGCCGTGATAGATCTTCACGACCGCCCGGCGAACACCACCCTGTTGTCGCGCCGGGTGCGCCACCGAGCCGGCGACCGCCGGCCAGGCACGAGCGGCCTTGGGAGCGCTGCTCAGCTCCATCAATCCGGGGGGGATCGAAACCCGGTCCGAGGCCGACCAGAGGTCCGGGTCGGCATGGAGAAAGGCGCACTGCACATGACCTCTGAGAAGGTCACGGACGCTCCTGAAGAGGGTTACGAGCGCGGGCTCGGCAGCCGTCAGGTCCAGATGATCGCGATCGGCGGCGCCATCGGCGTCGGCCTGTTCCTGGGTGCCGGGGCGAACATCGCCAAGGCCGGCCCCAGCCTGATCCTGATGTACGCCCTCGCCGGCGTGATCATCTTCTTCATCATGCGGGCGCTCGGCGAGCTCCTGCTCCACCGCCCCGTCTCGGGTTCCTTCGCGGAGTACTCCCGCGAGTTCCTCGGCCCGTTCTTCGGCTACTTCACCGGCTGGACGTACTGGCTGATGTGGGTCGTCACCGGCATGGCGGAACTCACCGCCGCCGCGATCTACGTCAACTACTGGTTCCCGTCCGTCCCGCAGTGGGTGACGGCACTGGTCTTCCTGGTGATCCTGTTCGGGGTCAACCTGATCTCCGTGAAGCTCTTCGGCGAGCTGGAGTTCTGGTTCTCGATGGTCAAGGTCACCGCCCTGATCGGCATGATCGTGATCGGCCTCGGCGTGCTGACCTTCGGCTTCAGCAGCGCCGGTGACGCGGCGGCCGTCTCCAACCTCTGGGCCTTCGACGGCTTCTTCCCCAAGGGCGTCGGCTCGTCCCTGATGACCCTCCAGGGCGTCATGTTCGCCTACCTCGCGGTCGAGCTGGTCGGTGTCACGGCCGGCGAGTCCGAGAACCCGGAGAAGACCCTCCCCAAGGCGATCAACACCCTGCCCTGGCGCATCGCCCTGTTCTACGTCGGTGCCCTCACCGTCATCCTCTGCGTGGTGAAGTGGACCGAGTTCGCGGAGGGCGTCAGTCCCTTCGTGAAGGCCTTCGCGGTCATCGGCATCCCGGCCGCCGCCGGCATCGTCAACTTCGTCGTGCTGACCGCGGCGCTGTCGTCGTGCAACTCCGGCATGTACTCCACCGGCCGCATGCTGCGGAACCTGGCCGCGAGCGGCGAGGCCCCCGAGGTCTTCGCCAGGCTGTCGTCGACCAGGACGCCCGCACTGGGCATCCTCGTCTCCGTGTGCTTCATGGGCATCGGCGTGGTCCTGAACTACGTCGTCCCGGAGAAGGCCTTCGGCTACGTCACCTCCATCGCCACCGCCGCCGGCATCTGGACCTGGCTGATGATCCTGATCAGCCACGTCCTGTACCGCCGCGCGGTCGAGGCGGGGCGCCTGCCGGCCTCGTCCTTCCCGGCGCCGGGCGGCGCGAAGTGCTCGTACGTCGCCATCGCGTTCCTGCTCTTCGTGACCGGCATCATCGCCTACGACGCGGACGCCCGCGTCTGCCTCTACGTGATGGCCGGCTGGGCGGCCGCCCTGGGGATCGGCTGGATGGTCCTCACGTCGCGCAACCCGCGGATCGCCGAGCGCCGCACGCGCGAGTTCGAGAAGGTCGGCTGACCGACGCCGGGGACGTCCGGCGGCAGCGGGTGCTCGTGGTACTCCCTGCCGCCGCCGCTCAGGACGTCCGGCATGTGGGCCGCCCCGTACCACCCCTCGGTACGGGGCGGCCCTTCTGTCTATCCTGACGGGCATGCTGACCATCACCCAGGCCCTGCACGACCAGATCGTCGCCCACGCGCGTGAGGACCACCCCGACGAGGCGTGCGGCGTGGTCGCGGGCCCGGTGGGCGAGGGCCGCCCCGAGCGCTTCGTCCCGATGCTGAACGCCGCCCGCTCGCCCACGTTCTACGAGTTCGACTCCGGCGATCTCCTCAAGCTCTACCGCGAGATGGACGACCGTGACGAGGAGCCGGTGATCATCTACCACTCGCACACGGCGACCGAGGCGTACCCGTCCCGCACGGACATCTCCTACGCGGGCGAGCCCGGCGCCCACTACGTCCTCGTCTCCACCGCGGACACCGACGGCCTCGGCGACTTCCAGTTCCGGTCCTTCCGGATCGTCGACGGCGAGGTCACGGAGGAGGAGGTCAGGGTCGTGGAGTCCTACTGATCCCGGGATTCGGTCAGAATTCATCCACTATCCGAGATCACATTCCAGGACCCGGACCGGGAATCGATACGATGAGCCCATGGTTTTCCTCGACGTGAGCGACAAGACGCCGGGCGCCCTGCTCGTGGCGCGGCTGCACGTCGACCTGTGCAGGCTCGCCAGCGCCATCTGTTGACGCCGACGCCTGCCGCCGCACGGCCGTGAGCCGCGGCGCGACGTACGCACGACCCGCTGTCACCTGCGCTGCCGCGCCCCCCGACCTGACTTCCTTCGACAGGAGCCCTGAGCCATGGCCATCGAGGTCCGCATCCCCACCATCCTTCGCCAGTACACCGACGGCCAGAAGGCCGTCGAAGGCACGGGGGCCACCCTCGCCGACCTGTTCACCGACCTCGACACCCGGCACGCGGGCATCCAGGCCCGCATCGTGGACGGGGACCAGCTGCGCCGCTTCGTCAACGTCTACCTGAACGACGAGGACGTCCGCTTCCTCGACGGCATCAACACCAAGCTGACCGACGGCGACAACGTCACGATCCTGCCGGCCGTGGCCGGCGGCATGGCCTGAAGGCTCCGGCCCCCGATGCGATACGACTCCCCGCTGGCCGCGGTGGGCAACACCCCGTTGGTGCGCCTGCCGCGGCTGTCGCCGTCCGCCGAGGTCCGGATCTGGGCCAAGCTGGAGGACCGCAACCCGACCGGCTCTATCAAGGACCGTCCCGCCCTGCACATGATCGAGCAGGCCGAGAAGGACGGCCGGCTCACCCCGGGCTGCACCATCCTCGAGCCCACCTCCGGCAACACCGGCATCTCCCTCGCCATGGCGGCCAAGCTCAAGGGCTACCGCATGGTGTGCGTGATGCCGGAGAACACCTCCCAGGAGCGCCGCGACCTGCTCGGCATGTGGGGCGCGGAGATCATCTCCTCCCCGGCCGCCGGGGGCTCCAACACCGCCGTACGCGTCGCCAAGGAACTCTCCGCCGAGCACCCCGACTGGGTGATGCTCTACCAGTACGGCAACCCGGACAACGCCGGCGCGCACTACGCCACCACCGGCCCGGAGATCCTCGCCGACCTCCCTTCGATCACCCACTTCGTCGCCGGCCTCGGCACCACGGGCACCCTCATGGGCGTCGGCCGCTTCCTGCGCGAGCACAGACCGGACGTGCGGGTCGTCGCCGCCGAGCCGCGGTACGACGACCTGGTGTACGGCCTGCGCAACCTCGACGAGGGCTTCGTACCCGAGCTGTACGACGCCTCGGTGCTGACCACCCGCTTCTCGGTCGGCTCCGCCGACGCGGTCACCCGCACGCGTGAACTGCTCCAGCGGGAGGGCATCTTCGCGGGCGTCTCCACCGGCGCGGCCCTGCACGCGGCGATCGGCGTCGGCAACAAGGCGCTGAAGGCCGGGGAGAGCGCGGACATCGTGTTCGTCGTGGCCGACGGCGGCTGGAAGTACCTCTCCACCGGCGTCTACACCGCCGCGACGACCGAGGAAGCGATCGCGACCCTGAAGGGGCAGCTCTGGGCCTGAGCGGCGTGGGCCTGAGCGGCCCGGCCCGAGGCCGGAGCGCTCAGGTCGCGAGGTGACGGACCTGGTCCCACAGGACCGGGTCCACCACCCCGACGCGGCGCCGGAAGTCCCACACCGCGACCTCGCGCAGCTCGTCCGTCTCCAGGAAGCTCGCCCGGCCCTGGGTGTCGCCGACCGAACCCGGCGGCAGCGGGATCACCCCGGCCCGCTCGTCGTGGTACTTGCTGGTGATCTTCGCGACCGTCGCCCGCCGGCCGTGCACCGCCAGCACCAGGCAGGGCCGGTCCTTCGCGCCGGGCCCGTCCTCGAAGGGCACGCTCGCCCACCAGATCTCCGCGGCCCGCGGCCGGGCGGCCGGTCCCTGCGCGCGACCCGGCGGCCGCGTCCGCCGGCCTTCGGGCCGTCGCCGCCCCCAGCCGTCCACGAGCGCGGCGACCAGCGCGAGCAGCACCACCGCTGCGAGTGCCAACCACCAGGACGTGTCCATACGATGACGTTACCGGCGTACGCACCCGCACGCGCGCCCTCCGCCACGCCGCGTGCTCCCCGCGTCCAGCCGAACCGGTGACAGCACAGGTGAGTTCCCCCACAACGGCCCCAGGCGGAGGAGCGACCGGACGTTTTGCGCCTTACGCTCGACGGACCGCACGACCCCCCTTTCCTCACATCCGCCCGCGGAGGTTTCTGCTTCATGAAGCTCACCGTCGTCGGCTGCTCGGGGTCCTTCCCGTCCGCGGAATCGGCCTGTTCGAGCTACCTCGTCGAGGCCGACGGCTTCCGGCTGCTTCTCGACATGGGCAATGGCGCCCTGGGCGAGTTGCAGCGCCACTGCGGTCTCTACGACCTCGACGCGATCTTCCTCAGCCATCTGCACGCCGACCACTGCATCGACATGCTCGGCTACTTCGTGGCGCGCTACTACCGCCACGACGGAGGCCGCTGCGACCCCCTGCCGGTCTACGGCCCCGAGGGCACCGAGCACCGTCTGACCACCGCCTACGCCGACACGCCGTCGGCCTCCTCGATGAGCGAGGTCTTCGACTTCCACACGGTCAAGCCGTCCACGTTCGACATCGGCCCCTTCACGGTGCACACCGAGCGCGTGGCGCATCCCGTCGAGGCGTACGGCATCCGGATCGAGCACGCCGGACGCACCCTGACGTACTCCGGCGACACCGGAGTCAGCGGCGCGCTGGACGAACTCGCCCGGGACAGCGACCTCTTCCTGTGCGAGGCCGCTTTCACGCACGGCAAGGAGCACATCCCGGACCTGCACCTCAACGGCCGCGAGGCGGGCGAGACGGCCCGGCGGGCAGGTGCCCGCCGGCTGGTGCTCACCCACATCCCCCCGTGGACCGACCCCGAGGTCAACCTCGCCGACGCACGCGCGGTGTACGACGGTCCGGTGGAACTGGCGGTCCCCGGGAAGTCGTACGACATCTGACGGTCACGGCGCCGACGACAGGACGAAGGCCCCCGGAGCGAGGCGAGCTCCGGGGGCCTTCGAACGGTCGGGCGGGACTACTTCGCCTCGGCCTTCTGGAGTTCCGCCAGCTCCTCGTCGGACTCGCGGCCCGGCGTCGGCAGGTTGAACTTGGTGATCGCGAAGCGGAAGACCACGTAGTAGACCGCCGCGAAGCACAGGCCGACCAGGGCGAGGCCCCACGGGTTGGTCGCGATGCCCAGGTTCAGGAAGAAGTCGACCGCGCCGGCCGAGAAGCCGAAGCCGTCCTTCATGCCGAGCGCCCAGGTCAGCGCCATCGAGACGCCGGTCAGCACCGCGTGGATGGCGTAGAGCACCGGCGCGATGAACATGAAGGTGAACTCGATCGGCTCGGTGACACCGGTGACGAACGAGGTCAGGGCGAGGGAGAACATCATGCCGCCGACGACCTTGCGGCGCTCGGGGCGGGCGCAGTGCACGATCGCCAGGCAGGCGGCGGGCAGGGCGAACATCATGATCGGGAAGAAGCCCGTCATGAACTGGCCCGCGGTCGGGTCTCCGGCCAGGAAGCGGGCGATGTCGCCGCTCTTGCCCTCGTACTCGCCGGCCTGGAACCACGGGAAGGAGTTCAGCAGGTGGTGCATGCCGATCGGGATCAGGGCGCGGTTGGCGACACCGAAGATGCCCGCGCCGACGGCGCCGGAGCCGACCAGCCACTCACCGAAGTTGTGCAGACCGGTGCCGAGGACCGGCCAGATGTAGCCGAAGACGATGCCGATGATCAGGCCCGCGAAAGCGGCGAGGATCGGGACCAGACGGCGGCCACCGAAGAAGCCCGCCCAGTCGGGCAGCTTGGTGCGGTAGAAGCGCTGGTAGAGCAGGGCCACGACGATGCCTATGACCACACCGCCGAGCACCTTGGCGTCCACCGCCTGCTCGACCATGACGATCTTGCCGTCGACGATGGCTTCCTTCTTCGGCAGGCTGCCGTCGGTGAACGTGGCCAGCACGTTCTTGAAGACCAGGTAACCGACGACCGCCGCCAGGGCGGTGGAGCCGTCCGACTTCTTGGCGAAGCCGATCGCGATGCCCACCGCGAAGAGCAGGGCCATGTTGTCGAGGATGGCGTTGCCGCCGGCCGTCATGAAGGCGGCGATCTTCGTCAGGAAGGCGGGGTACGACGGGTCGCCGAGCATGTCGGCGTTGCCGAAGCGGACCAGCAGCGCGGCGGCGGGCAGCACGGCAACCGGCAGCATCAGGCTGCGGCCGACACGCTGCAGGACAGCCATCGCGCCGGAGCCCTTCTTCTTCTCGGCCGCGGGAGCGGCGCTGGCCGTGGACACAACTTCCTCCTGGGTGTACCCCCGGCTCCAGGCTGGGGGAGGGCATGGCGCCGCCCAGAAAAGGAAGGGGGACGGCGGCGTCCGGTGGTCTACACCACCTGGTGGTGTAGACCTGTTGTAGCACGATGAAGGCCGCATAAGGAACCCGTGATTCCTGCTACCGCCCGGCTACCCGCAGTGCCCCCGGGATCAGACCTTCGTGACGTCCTCGACCTCCTCCGGCGGCTCCCGTCCCGGCGTCTTCAGGTCGAACGCCGTGATGGCGAAACGGAAGATCGCGTAGTACACGGCCGCGAACGCCAGACCGATCGGGATCAGCAGCCACGGCTTGGTCGCCAGGTTCCAGTTGATGACGTAGTCGATCAGGCCGGCCGAGAAGCTGAAGCCGTCCTTCGCGCCCAGGCCCCACGACACCGCCATCGACAGGCCGGTCAGCAGGGCGTGGACCACGTAGAGGGCGGGGGCCACGAAGAGGAACGAGTACTCCAGCGGCTCGGTGATGCCGGTGACGAACGACGTCAGTGCCACCGACAGCATCAGACCGCCGACCTCCTTGCGGCGGTCCGGCCTCGCGCAGTGGGTCATCGCGAGGGCCGCGGCGGGCAGCGCGAACATCATGATCGGGAAGAAGCCGGTGGTGAACTGGCCCGCGTCCGGATCGCCCGCCAGGAACATGTTGATGTCGCCGTGCACCACCGTGCCGTCCGGCTCGGTGTAGGTGCCGAACTGGAACCAGATGGGCACGTTCAGGAACTGGTGCAGGCCGACGACGAGAAGCGCCCGGTTCGCGACGCCGAAGACGCCCGCGCCCCACGCGCCCAGGTCGCTCATCCAGTCGCTGAAGCTCTCCAGCGCGGCACCGACCGGCGGCCAGACCCACAGGCACAGCACCGCGAAGGCGATCGCCACGAACGCCATGATGATCGGCACGAGCCGCCGCCCGTTGAAGAAGCCGAGCCAGTCCACCAGCTTCGTACGGTGGTAGCGCTGCCAGAAGTAGGCGGACAGCAGCCCCATGACGATGCCGCCGAAGACCCCCGGATTCTGGTACGTGAAGACCGACACCGTTCCGTCCTCGGCCCGGCAGCCCGCGAGGACCACCTGAGCCCCGGCCGGGCACTCCTCGGGGAACTGGCGCAGCACCGTGAAGTAGACGAGGAACCCGGCGACCGCCGCGAGCGCCGTCGAGCCGTCCGACTTCTTCGCCATGCCGATCGCCACACCGACACAGAAGAGAAGGGGAAGGCCGAGGGAACTGTCCAGCAGTGCCCCGCCCGCCCCGGCCATCACCTTGGAGACGTCGGTCCAGCCGAGCCCCTCGTCGCCGAACAGGTCCGGCTGCCCGAGCCGGTTGAGGATGCCCGCCGCCGGGAGGACCGCGATGGGGAGCTGGAGACTGCGGCCCATCTTCTGCATGCCCTGGAAGAAGGTGTTCCAGCGGTTGCGAGCGGGACGGGCGGCGCTGTCGGCGGTCATCGGACTCCTCCCGGAGGGACCGGGTTTGGCGACCGTCCGCCAGGTGGTGTAGACCAGTCGGCGGAAGGTTCCGCTGTCGTGACGCCATCATTCGGTACGCACGTCATGGCCGCTCGCGAAGCTGGGCCAACTGTGGGTTACTGCGACAAAGCGCTTCGGACCAGGTCGGATCAGGGAGAAGGACATGGCCAGCAAGGCTGAGAAGATCGTTGCCGGGCTCGGCGGCATCGACAACATCGAAGAGGTCGAGGGCTGCATCACGCGGCTGCGGGTCGAGGTGTCCGACCCCGCCCTGGTCGACGACGCCGCCCTCAAGGGCGCCGGCGCGCACGGAGTCGTGAAGATGGGCACCGCGATCCAGGTCGTCATCGGCACCGACGCCGACCCCCTCGCCGCGGACATCGAAGACATGATGTGAGCCCCGGCCTCAGCTCCGGAAGGGGCCCTTCCCGCACCGCCGCACCGGGAAGGGCCCCTTGCGTACCGCGGTCCGAGCAGGGACGGCGGGAGGCTAGGCTCGACCCATGTCTCGCATCGACGGCCGCACCCCCGAACAGCTCCGCCCGGTCACCATCGAACGTGGCTGGAGCAAGCACGCCGAGGGCTCCGTCCTCGTCTCCTTCGGCGACACCAAGGTCTTCTGCACCGCCTCCGTCACCGAGGGCGTCCCCCGCTGGCGCAAGGGCAGCGGCGAGGGCTGGGTCACCGCGGAGTACGCGATGCTGCCCCGGTCCACCAACACCCGCGGTGACCGCGAGTCGGTCAAGGGCAAGATCGGCGGCCGCACCCACGAGATCTCCCGCCTCATCGGGCGCTCCCTGCGCGCGGTCATCGACTACAAGGCCCTCGGCGAGAACACCGTCGTCCTGGACTGCGACGTCCTCCAGGCCGACGGCGGCACCCGCACCGCCGCCATCACCGGCGCGTACGTCGCCCTGGCCGACGCCGTCGCCTGGGCCCAGGGCAGGAAGCTGATCCGGGCCGGACGCCAGCCCCTCACCGGCACGGTCAGCGCGGTGTCGGTCGGCATCGTCGGGGGAGTGCCCCTGCTCGACCTCTGCTACGAGGAGGACGTGCGCGCCGAGACCGACATGAACGTCGTCTGCACCGGTGACGGACGATTCGTCGAGGTCCAGGGCACCGCCGAGGCCGAGCCGTTCGCGCGCGCGGAACTCGACGCGCTGCTCGACCTGGCGGTGGCCGGCTGCACGGAACTCGCCGCACTGCAGCGGGCGGCGCTGGAAGCGACCCTGCAGAAGTAGCGCGCGGAAGGTAAAGGGCGCACAAAAAGCGGTGGTCGGGGCGGGCAACCGTACCGGCCGTCGTCGCGTCTCATCAGATACGGGCGCACGGCTCAACGCGCTGCGCCCGGCCAGCAACCGGGCCCGCCGGGCCCGACCCGAGGGAGGGACCGTTCCATGGCATCGAGCCGCCGCCGACGCCGTACCGCAGCCGTCGCCGCCACCCTGGCGGCCGTCGCGCTCACCGCCGGGCTGACCACCGGCTGCGACGCCGTGAACAAGGCACTCGACTGCGTCCAGACCGCCGACGCCATCGCCGACAGCGTCACGGACCTCCAGCAGGCCGTCGAGAGCGCCGCGAACGACCCGACGCAGCTCGCGGAGTCCCTCGACTCCATCGAGAAGAACCTCGGCGAGATCGGCGGCAAGACCGACAACGCCGACGTCGACAAGGCGGTGGACGACCTCCAGCTGGCCGTCGACAACGTACGCACGTCGGTGGAGAACGGCGACGAGACCCCCGACATCAGCCCGGTCACCGACGCAGCCGGCGAACTGACCAAGGTCTGCACGCCGTAACCCGAGCGCGGGCGGCAGGGCACACCGGGGCCTGGATACTGAGGGCATGACCCGCTTGATCCTCGCCACCCGCAACACCGGAAAGATCACCGAGCTGAAGGCGATCCTCGCCGACGCAGGTCTGCCCCACGACCTCGTCGGCGCGGACGCCTACCCCGACATCCCCGACGTCCGGGAAACCGGCGTGACCTTCGCCGAGAACGCCCTGCTCAAGGCCCACGCCCTCGCACAGGCCACCGGCCTGCCCGCGGTCGCCGACGACTCGGGCCTGTGCGTCGACGTCCTCGGCGGCGCGCCCGGCATCTTCTCGGCCCGCTGGTCCGGCAAGCACGGCGACGACCGCGCCAACCTCGAACTGCTGCTGGCCCAGCTCTCGGACATCGCCACGGAGCACCGGGGCGCCCACTTCGCCTGCGCGGCGGCGCTCGCGCTGCCGGACGGCACGGAGCGGGTGGTTCAGGGCCGCCTGCGGGGCACCCTGCGTCACGAGCCGGTCGGCACCCACGGCTTCGGCTACGACCCGATCCTCCAGCCCGAGGGCGAGAGCCGCACCTGCGCGGAGCTGAGCCCCCACGAGAAGAACGCCGTCAGCCACCGCGGCAAGGCGTTCCGCGCACTGGTGCCGGTGCTACGGGAGTTGCTGGGCTGACGGATGCGGTACGCCCTGCACCTCGCCATGAAGGTGCAGGGCGTGACTCCTTGTGCGCCCGGTCGGATTCGAACCGACAAACACGACCACCTAAAGATCGCCGCTCGGCCGTTGGCGTACGGGCGCCCGGCTTCGCGCTACCTTACCGGGGCTGATTATGCCGTCGCCGGCGACCACGGCACCAGGCGCTCGCAGTGGCGTGGCAGTGGGGCACGGCAGCCTCCGGCTCGCCGCCGGTCCCGCGCTCCACGCGCTCGCGGGATGCCGATTCCGCAGCGCTCGCACGGAGTGAGGAACGGGCACTCACGCCGGGCGGGCGGAGCGGCCCGCACCGGTGCGGGCCGCCGGGCGACGGGAGCGCGGGGTCAGATCCCCAGGTCCTTGATGATCTTGGCTACGTGGCCGGTCGCCTTGACGTTGTACAGGGCGCGTTCGACCTTGCCCTGCTCGTCGACGACCACCGTGGAGCGGATGACGCCGACGACCGTCTTGCCGTAGAGCTTCTTCTCGCCGTAGGCGCCGTAGGCCTTTAGGACCTGCTTGTCGGGGTCGGCGAGCAGGGTGACCTTCAGGGACTCCTGGTCGCGGAACTTCGCCAGCTTCTCGGACTTGTCCGGCGAGATGCCGATCACGTCGTAGCCGGCGCCGGCCAGCAGTTCGAGGTTGTCCGTGAAGTCGCAGGCCTGCTTGGTGCAGCCTGCCGTCAGGGCCGCCGGGTAGAAGTAGACGATGACCTTGCGGCCCTTGTGGTCCGCGAGGGACACCTGGTCGCCGTCGGCGTCGGGCAGGGTGAAGGCGGGGGCCACATCCCCGGGCTGGAGTCGTTCGCTCATCGAGCCAGCGTAACCGGGGGTCCTGACAGTGCGGTCGCCCAGGGAACTGACAGACTGTCCGCAACAGCAGCAGCAGACTTCGGAGGCCGTACGGTGGCGGAATCGTCGGACACCAGAACCCCGGCGCAGATCGAGGCGGACATCAGGCGCCGCCGCGCAGTGCTGGCCGAGACCCTCGACGAGATCGGGGTGCGCGTGCATCCGAAGACGATCGTCGGGGACGCCAAGGCCAAGGTCGTGTCGAATGTCGATCACACCCTGGGCCGGGCATACGTCCAGGTGAACCGGGCGGTCAGCGACGTCAGGCGGCAGTTCGTGGACGAGGGTGGCTCCCCCCGGATGGAGCGTGTGCTCCCGCTCGCGCTGGTCGCCGTCGGAGTCGTCGGACTGCTCGCGTTCGGCACCCGGCGCCGCAGGCGCTGACCCTCCGGCGTACGAATTCCCCGGATGCAGGTAGGTTCAAGGACGTGAGCGGCAACAGAAACGACAGTACCCATCCCGACAAGCTGCCCATCCGGATGCTGCACGACCGGGTGCTGGTGCGGCAGGACACCAGCGAGGGCGAGCGGCGTTCCGGTGGCGGCATCCTGATCCCCGCCACGGCGGCCGTCGGCCGCCGGCTGGCGTGGGCGGAGGTCGTGGCGGTGGGGCAGAACGTACGGACGGTGGAGCCGGGCGACCGGGTCCTGTACGACCCGGAGGACCGCGCCGAGGTGGAGGTGCGCGGTGTCGCGTACGTCCTGATGCGCGAGCGTGACCTGCACGCGGTGGCCGCCGACCGGTTCGAGGGGTCCGAGGACTCCACGGGGCTGTATCTGTAGGCGAGTGGCACGAAGGGGCTGGTGACCGTGGTCACCAGCCCCTTCGTCCGCCTTCCGGCACCCCGGCCCTTTGCTACCTTGGAGTGGCACCCGACGAGACGCGCCGTACCGGGTCGAAGGCAAAGACGACGCACCCCCGTCAGTCCGCCTGTCTCCCGGAGGTGCCTCTCATGGCCTGGGTCCTGCTGATCGTCGCCGGTCTCCTCGAAGTCGGCTGGTCGATCGGAATGAAGTACACCGACGGCTTCACCCGGCTCGTCCCCAGCCTGTTCACCGGCGCCGGCATCGTCGCCAGCATGCTGCTGCTCTCGTACGCCGCGAAGTCCCTGCCCATCGGTACCGCCTACGGCGTGTGGGTCGGGATCGGGGCGGCCGGGGCGGCGGTGCTCGGCATGGTGGTGCTGGGTGAGCCGGTCACCGCCGCCCGGATCTTCTTCGTCTGTCTGCTGCTGGTCGCCGTCGTGGGCCTGAAGGCCACCTCCGGGCACTGACCGGTCACCGGCTCACTGTCCGCGGCTCACGGTCTGCGCGGGCCCTGCGTCCCCGACGTCGTCGTGCCGGTGGACGTCCCGCCGCCGGTGGTGCCTCCCTGGGGCCCGCCGGTGGCCGGATCACCACCCGTGGCGCCGCCGGTGGTGGCCCCGCCGTCCGTCGTCCCGCCGTCGCCGGTCGTGCCCCCGTCGGTGGCCGTACCGCCGTCGGCGTCCCCGCCGGTGGCCCCGCCGTCCGTGGGCGTGCCCCCGGTCGCCGTCCCGCCGTCACCCGTCGTGCCGCCGTCGCCCACGCCGCCCTGCGTCCCGCCCGGGGCCTGCGGATCGGGGTCGCCCGGCGGGTTCCCGTCCCCGGGGGTGGTGGTGTCGCCGTCGCCGGCGGGCGGGGCCGGGGGCGTGAACACCACGTCGGCGCCCTCCTGGATCCGCAGGTCGAAGTCGCTGACCGGGGTGCCTTCCAGGGCGTCCCTGGTGAACTGGGCCCAGATCTCCGCGGGCGGCCCGCCGCCGTTGACGCGCTCCAGGCCCAGCGCGCCGTACAGCGACTTGTGGGCGGCGGTCTCCGGGTCCTGGCCCATCACCGCGACCACGGTGGCCAGGTCGGGGGTGTAGCCCGCGAACCAGGCCGCCTGGTCCTCCTCGGCGGTGCCCGTCTTGCCCGCCACCGGACGGCCGGCGGCCTGCGCAGCGGTGGCGGTGCCGTTGTCGACGACGCTGCGCAGGACGGTCGTCGTGGTGTCGGCGGCCTCGCGGCTGATGGCCTGGGTGGTGCGCCGCTCGGGCAGCTCGATCTCGGAGCCGCCCCGGGTGAGCTTCTCGATCATGGTGTACGTGCCGTGCTCTCCGTGGTTCGCCAGTGTCGCGTAGGCCTGCGCCATGTCGAGGACGCTGGCCTGGGCCACACCGAGCGCGATCGAGGGGTAGGGGCCGAGCTCCGGCGTGCTGGAGGGCAGGCCGAGGTCGACCGCGGTGCGCATCACCTTGTCGGGGCCGACGTCGACGGCCAGCTGCGCGTACACCGAGTTCACCGACTTGTCGGTGGCCTCGCGGACCGTGATGTCGCCGTACGACACCTGGTCCTCGTTCTCCGGCGCGTAGCCGCCGCTCCAGCCCTGCACGGGGCGCTTGTTGGTGCCGTCGTAGAAGGTGTTGGGCGTGATGCGCGTGCCGTCCTGGGTGGTCGAGCCGTTCTCGACGGCCGCGGTGAAGACGAACGGCTTGAAGATGGAGCCGACCTGGAAGTCCCGCCGGGTGGCGCCGTTGGTGTACTGCTTCACGTAGTCGATGCCGCCGTACATCGCGACGACCTTGCCCGTCCTCGGGTCGACGGCGGCGCCGCCCGCGCGGACGTAGTTGTCGACCTCGCGGTTGTCCTTGTCCAGCTTGGACATCAGCTTGTCGTTGACGGCCCTGACCAAGGCGTCCTGCTTGGGCCTCTCCAGGGTGGTGGTGATGCGGTAGCCGCCCGCTTCGAGGGAGTCGGCGTCGACCACCTCGCGCTCGACCAGGTACTGCTTGATCGCGTCGACGACGTAGCCCCGCTGGCCGGACATCCCGGTCGAGACGGTGGCCTCCTTGGGCACCGGGAACTTCAGTCCCGCCCGTTCGGAGCGGGTGATCCAGCCTTCCTCGACCATGCCGTCCAGGACGTAGTCCCAGCGGGCCTGCGCGGCGGGCCTGTTCTCGGGGTGGGCGACGACGTCGTACTCGCTGGGCGCGTTCAGCAGCGCCGCCAGGTAGGCGCCGCGGGCCGCGTCCAGCTCGGTGGCGTCGACGCCGTAGTAGGCCTGGGCGGCGGCCTGGATGCCGTAGGCGTTGCGGCCGAAGTAGCTGGTGTTGAGGTAGCCCTCCAGGATGTCGTTCTTGCTCTTCTCCTGATCGAGCTTGATCGAGATGAAGAACTCCTTGACCTTCCGGGTGACGGTCTGTTCCTGGGCCAGGTAGTAGTTCTTCACGTACTGCTGGGTGATCGTGGAGCCCGACTGCTTGCCCTTGCCGGTGGCCGTGTTCCAGGCCGCGCGGACCATCGCCTTGGGGTCGATCGCCGACTCGGAGTGGAAGTCGCGGTCCTCGGCGGCCAGCACGGCGTGCTGCGCGTCCTTGGAGACCTGGGCGAGCGCGACGTTCTCCCGGTTGACCTCGCCGTCCCGGGCGAGCTGGGAGCCGTCCGCGTACAGGTAGACGTTGCTCTGCTTGATCGCGAGGGCGTTCGCGGGCGGGATCTTGACCATCGAGTAGCCGAGGTAGAACAGGCCGATCAGCAGCAGGACGCCGATGACGAAGGTGCCCAGCACCAGGCGCCAGGTCGGAAGGACCCGGCGCCAGCCGGTGCGCCGGGGCCGCGCGGGCTTCCTCTCCCCGGGCGCGCCCTGGTTCGGCTGCTGAGGCTGCGGCTCGTCACTCATGTCGTGCACGGACTCCTGTTTTTCCCTCGTACGTCATCTGCGCCCCCATCTGAAGACTCTCGCACCGGGCGTTCCGTTCCCGGATCACGGCACGTGTCCCGCCGGAAAATGCATGGCAGGCCTTCTCCGCCGCGTACTAGGCTCCTGCGCTTCGGTGTCGGGCTGGACGGGGACGGTGGTTCGGTGTGGGCACGGGACGGTTGTACGCGGCCGTCGCGGTGGGGAATTTCCGACGGTACGCGACCTATCGGGCGGCCACCGCCGCCGGGGTGTTCACCAACACCGTCTTCGGGCTGATCCTCGTGTACACGTACCTGGCGCTGTGGGACGCAAGACCGCAGCTCGGCGGGTACGACCAGGCACAGGCCGTCACCTACGTGTGGCTCGGGCAGGCGCTGCTGTCGACGCTCGCGATCGGGGGCGGCGGATTCGAGAACGAGCTGATGGAACGCATCCGTACGGGTGATGTCGCGATCGACCTGTACCGCCCGGCCGACCTCCAACTGTGGTGGCTCGCGAGTGACTTGGGGCGGGCCTGCTTCCAGCTGCTGGGGCGCGGCGTGGTGCCCTTCGCGTTCGGGGCGCTGGCCTTCGACGTCGCGCTGCCGTCGGACCCGGTGACCTGGGGCGCCTGTCTGCTCGCGGTGCTGCTCGGGATGGTGGTCAGCTTCGGGATCCGTTACCTGGTGGCGCTGAGCGCGTTCTGGCTGCTCGACGGCACGGGGGTGACGCAGATGCTGATGATCACCGGCACCTTCTGTTCGGGGATGCTGCTGCCGCTGAACCTGTTCCCCGGCGTCCTGGGCGAGGTCGTACGGGCCCTGCCGTGGTCGTCGCTGCTCCAGGCCCCGGCGGACGTGCTGCTGGGCCGGGCCGATCCGGTGGGCACGTACCTCTTCCAGGGGGCGTGGGCGGTGGCGCTGCTGGCGGCGGGGCGGCTGATGCAGTCGGCGGCCACGCGGCGGGTGGTGGTGCAGGGTGGCTGAGCCCGGCCGGGTCGCCGCGGGCATGCGGGCCTACGGTCTGATCGTCGGGATGTGGATCCGTTCCACGCTGGCCTACCGCACCTCCTTCGCGCTGACCGCACTCGGCAACTTCGCGCTGACCTTCCTGGACTTCGCCGCGATCCTGCTGATGTTCTCCCAGGTGGACGCGCTCGGCGGTTACACGCTGCCCGAGATCGCCTTCCTCTACGGCATGTCGAGCGTCGCCTTCGGCCTCGCGGACCTGGCGATCGGCTCGATGGACCGGCTGGGGGCACGGGTGCGCGACGGCACCCTGGACACCCTGCTGGTGCGCCCGGCACCGGTGCTCGCGCAGGTGTGCGCCGACCGCTTCGGGCTGCGCCGCCTGGGCCGGGTCGTCCAGGGCGCGCTGGTCCTCGGCTACGCGCTGGCGGCGCTGGACGTCGACTGGACGCCGCTGAAGGTGCTGCTGATGCCGGCGGCGCTGCTCAGCGGGGCGGCGATCTTCTGCGCGGTGTTCGTCGCGGGCGCCGCCTTCCAGTTCGTCGCGCAGGACGCCTCCGAGGTGCAGAACGCGTTCACCTACGGCGGTACGACGCTGCTCCAGTACCCGCCGACCGTGTTCGGCAGGGAACTGGTGCGCGGCGTGACCTTCGTGCTGCCGCTGGCCTTCGTCAACTGGCTGCCCGCGAGCCACATCCTGGGACGGCCGTACCCGCTGGGCCTGCCCGGGTGGGTGGCCTTCGCGCCGCCGCTGGTGGCCGCGGCGTGCTGCGCGCTCGCGGGACTGGCCTGGCGGGCCGGACTCAAGTCGTATCGGAGCACAGGGAGTTGACCGGTGACGGTGACACAGGCACAGGGCACGGGGACCGGCGCCGTCGAGGGCTTCATCGAACTCGACCACGTCGAGAAGGTCTTCGACGTACGCAGGAGGACCGGCTTCCTCAAGCGGGAGCGGCGGCAGGTGCGGGCAGTCGACTCGATCTCGTTCCGTGTGGCGCGCGGTGAGATGGTCGGCTACATCGGGCCGAACGGCGCCGGGAAGTCGACCACGATCAAGATGCTGACCGGCATCCTCACCCCCAGCGGCGGGCGGCTGCGGGTCGCGGGCATCGACCCGTCCCGGGAGCGCTCGCGGCTGGCGCACCGCATAGGGGTGGTGTTCGGGCAGCGCACGACGCTGTGGTGGGACCTGCCGCTGATCGACTCCTACCGGCTGGCGCACCGCATGTACCGGATTCCCGAAGTCCGTTACCGCGCGAACCTCGAACGCTGTGTCGAACTCCTGGAGCTGGGCGAGCTGCTGGACGTGCCGGTACGGCAGCTCTCGCTGGGCCAGCGGATGCGCGGGGACATCGCCGCGGCGCTGCTGCACGACCCCGAGGTGCTCTACCTCGACGAACCGACCATCGGCCTCGACGTCGTCTCCAAGGCCAGGGTGCGCCGGTTCCTGCGCGACCTGAACGCCGAGCGCGGCACCACGGTGCTGCTCACCACCCACGACCTCCAGGACATCGAGCAGCTCTGCTCCCGCGTGATGGTCATCGACCACGGGCGCCTGATGTACGACGGTCCGCTCGCCGGGCTGCACGAGGCGGGGGAGAGCGAGCGCACCCTCGTCGTCGACCTGGAGCGGGAGCTGCCGCCGATCGCGGTGCCGGCGCCCGCGCGGGTGGTGCGCGTCGAGGGGCCCCGGCAGTGGCTGGCCTTCCCGGCGGCACAGTCGGCGGCGCCGCTGGTGGCGCGGATCGCGGCCGAGTACCCGCTGCTGGACCTGTCGGTGCGGGAGCCGGACATCGAGGCCGTGATCGCGCGGATGTACGAGGAGCGGGCGAGCGCGTAGTGCCGGGGGCGGGGAAAACGTAGGCTGCTGTCCATGACCGACGATGCCCCGGAGCTGCGTGCTTCCGACGCCGATCGAGAGCGAGTCGCCGAGGTCCTGCGGGACGCCCTCGCGGAGGGGCGGCTGGACATGACGGAGTTCGAGGAGCGCCTCGACGCGACGTACCAGGCGCGCACCTACGGGGAGCTGACGCCGATCACGCGGGACCTGCCGGCCGGGGGCGGTGCGCCGGGACCCTCGGTGTCGATGGTCAAGGAGCCCGCCGCGCGCGGGGGTTGGGCCGAGCGGATCACCGGCGGCCCGGGATCGTCCTCGGGGGCCGTCGCCGTGATGTCCGGGTTCCAGCGCAAGGGGCGCTGGACGGTGCCGAAGCGGTTCACCTGCTTCACCTTCTGGGGCGGCGGGGAACTCGATCTGCGCGACGCGCTCTTCGCCGGCCGCGAGGTCGAGATCAACTGCGTGGCGATCATGGGCGGTGTGAGCATCGTCGTGCCGCCCGGCGTCGAGGTCGTCGTCCGCGGCATCGGCATCATGGGCGGCTTCGACAGCCGCGAGGACGGGGTGCCGGGCGACCCGGGCGCCCCGCGGGTGATCGTCTCCGGGTTCGCCTTCTGGGGCGGGGTGGGCATCGAGCGCAAGCCGGCGCGTGTCCGGCGCGAGGCCGAGGAGCGGGACGTCGAGGGGGCGGACCGGCGGATGCCGGGGCATGGGGACCTGACGCACGGCTGGGGGCACGACCAGCGGCGCCGGGACGCGGAGTAGCCGCCCACGGCACGGCGAGGCGGAGCGGGTGCGCGTCCCCGCGCGGCCCGTCAGAGCCGCGCCGGGGCCGAGCCCTTCAGGGCCGTCAGGTCGAACTCCCGCGCCATCCGCTCGTAGCCACGGTCGTTGGGGTGCAGGTGGTCCCCGGAGTCGTAGTCCGGGCGGAACCTGCGCGGGTCGTAGGGATCGCGCAGCGCCCGGTCGAAGTCGACCACCGCGTCGAAGAGCCGTCCCGACCGGATCTCGGCGTTGATCTCCTGCCGTACCGCCTCGCGGTCCGCGCTGTATCCGCGGTGGCCGCCGAAGGGCATCAGGGTCGCGCCGACCGCCCTGATGCCGCGCGCGTGTGCCTGGTCCACCAGGGTGCGCAGGCCGTCGAGGATCAGGCCGGGGTCGTCGACGGACGGCGAGCGCAGGATGTCGTTGACGCCGAGGTCGATGACGACGACCCGGACGTTCGTCCGGCCGAGCACGTCACGGGGGAAGCGGTCGAGGCCGCTGGGGTTGTCGGCGGGGCGGCCCAGACCCCCGGTCAGGACGCGGTTGCCGCCGATGCCCTGGTTGACGACGCCGTACCGGGGCACGTCCTCGCCCGCGTGGGCCGCCTCGCGCAGCAGGTCGGACAGGACGTCGGGCCAGCGCCGGTTGGCGCCCACGGTGGAGGAGTGGCCCTCGGTGAGGGAGTCGCCGAAGGCGACGAGGGTGCCGTCGGCTTCGTTGCTGAGCACGTCGAGGGCGGTCAGATAGCGCCAGGCCTCCACCTGTTCGGTGTAGGGCACGCCGGTCACGTCCTTGGTGTGGTCGCCCTGGGCGGCGTACGAGATCTGCCGTACGCGCGCGTGCACGGTGACCGGGCCCGGCTCGGCCGGGGCGTACGTGGTGACCAGGACGTCGCTGTCGTGCGGGATCGCGATGCGCACGGCGTCGCTCATCACCTGCGCTCCCGGTGCGATCACGACGGTGGGCAGGCCACTGAACGTCAGTTGCCGCATGGTCCGTGGCACCGCGGCCGGACTGTCGTCGGCGGCGGCGAGGGCGATGGTGGCCCGCGTGACGGTCAGCGGCAGCCGGCCGTAGAGATTGGACAGCGTGATCCGGGCACCCGTACCACCGGCACTGGTGTGCACGACGTTGCGTACGGAGCGGTCGTGCAGGCCGGCGGTCTCGGTGCCGGGCTCGGCGGCCGACGGAGACGTCGACCAGGTGCCGACCCAGGTGCCGGTGGAGGCCGGGGCGGCGGAGTTGTGCGGGTGCCGGGGGCCTGCGAGCGCGCGTTGTGCCGTGCCGCCGTCGAAGGCGGCTCCGGCGTATATGGCGACCGACACGGCCACGACCAGTGAGACGACGGCGGCGAGCAAGGCATAACCGTGATGACGCCTGGCCATGCGGTGCGTTTCTCCTCGGGCGGAAGCGGAGCCCGAGGCTCCGGCGTGATCACTCCATGATGCGCCATGGTGCGGGGGGAAGTTGCGCCGCCCCTCCCCGCAGACGCCGGGAACTCCTGTCACGTTCCAGGAGTCGGTCAGGAAGGGACAATGAGGAGTGCAGGCTCGGGAACGGGTGGAGCGGATGGATCGTACGAAACCGGATCAAGCAGATGAAACGGGTGTGGGTGCCGTGGAGCGGCACGCCCGGCCGGGCGCCGCCGGCAGCCGCGCGGGCGGCGGGCGCGGCGTGCCCGCGTCCGCCGTCCGCGCGATGACGACGTTCAGCCCGGCGGACGAGGAGAAGCGGCGCGGCGTGCGCCGGATGAAGATCACCGCCACCGGCCTGCTGCTCCTCGTGGCCGTGGTGTACGTACTGGCCAAATGGGCGCAGAACTCGGGCGCCGGCCCCTGGGCCGGCTATGTCGCCGCGGCCGCCGAGGCCGGCATGGTCGGCGCCCTGGCCGACTGGTTCGCCGTCACCGCCCTCTTCCGCCACCCCCTCGGCATCCCCATCCCCCACACCGCGATCATCCCCACCAAGAAGGACCAGCTCGGCGTCTCCCTCGGCGAGTTCGTCGGCGAGAACTTCCTCTCCGAGGACGTCGTACGGCAGCGGCTGCGCGCCGTCGGCATCGGCAGCCGCCTCGGCGCCTGGCTGGCCGAACCCCAGAACGCCGACCGGGTGACCGCCGAACTGGCGACGGCCCTGCGCGGCGCGCTCACCGTGCTGCGCGACTCCGACGTGCAGGCGGTGGTCGGCGAGGCCATCACCCGCCGGGCGGGCGTCCAGGAGATCGCGCCCGGCATCGGCAAGATGCTGGAGAAGGTCGTCGCCGACGGCGGCCACAAGCGGGTCGTCGACCTGGTCGTCTCCCGCGCGCACGACTGGCTGGTGCTGCACAGCGACTCCGTGATGGACGCGGTGCAGGGGGGCGCGCCCGGCTGGACCCCGCGGTTCGTGGACCGGAAGGTCGGCGAGCGGGTCTACAAGGAGCTGCTGCGCTTCTGCGCGGAGATGCGGGACATGCCCTCCCACCCGGCGCGCGGCGCCCTGGACCGCTTCCTCTCCGACTTCGCCTCCGACCTCCAGTCCGACACCGAGACCCGCGCCAGGGTCGAGCGGCTCAAGGGCGAGGTGCTGGGCCGCGGTGAGGTCCAGGACCTGATCGCCTCCGCCTGGACGGCCGTACGATCCATGATCGTCTCGGCGGCCGAGGACGAGCGCAGCGAGCTGCGGCTGCGCGTGCGGGCCTCCCTGCTCTCGCTGGGCGCCCGGATGGCCACCGAACCCAAGCTCCAGGACAAGGTGGACAGCTGGGTCGAGGGCGCGGCCGTGCACGTGGTGACGACCTACCGCAGCGAGATCACGCTGCTGATCACCGACACCGTGGCGGGCTGGGACGCCGGGCACACCACCCGGAAGATCGAGGCCCACATCGGCCGTGACCTGCAGTTCATCCGCATCAACGGCACGGTGGTGGGCTCGCTGGCCGGGCTGCTGATCTACACGGTCTCCCGCATGCTGGGGGCGTGACCGCCACCGTACCGGCGTGACCTCCCGCTTCCGGGCGGGCGTGACCTCCCGCCTTCCGGGCACACGAGAGGGGGTCGCCCGACGGAGAGGGAGACGCCCTCGGCACCGCGGCGGGCGGCATCAGCGGCCCGCTGATCTTCGCCGGCCTGACCGAGTCGGGCGTCGTCGCCGACACCGTGCTCGCCTTCCAGACCGGGGCGGGCCTGATGTGCGCGGCCGGCCTGGTGGCGGTCTTCCTGGCGGTACGGGCGGAGCGGCGGTCCCTGGAGGACATCGCCACGCCGCTGTCCGTGACGACGGCGGCCGGCGCGTCCGACGTCACCGCCCTCACAACCCGGGAGTCGAAGCCATGACCGTCCGCAGAATCGTCCCCGACTGCCAGGTGCCGTCCGAGGCCGCGATGGAGGGAAACCGGGACTTCTACGGCCTGCTCGGCCTGGAGGAGGTCATGAACCTGGGCTGGGTGATGACGCTGGCCTCCCCCGCCAACCCCACCGCCCAGCTCATCTTCCTCACCGAGGAACGCACCGCGCCCGTCGTCCCCGACCTGAGCGTGGAGGTCGAGGACGTCGACGCGGTGTACGCGCGGGTGCTGGCCTCGGGCGCGGAAGTCGTACGCGAACTGCGGGACGAGGAGTGGGGCGTGCGGCGGTTCTTCGTACGGGACCCGAACGGGCGCGTGGTGAACGTGCTCACGCACCGGCGATAGCGCTCACGCGCCGGTCGTCGACCCCGGGCGGACGATCATCAGCACCGTCACCACCGCCCACAGCAGGTTGAAGATGCCGGTGAACATGGCCAGTCGCACCGTCGCCCCCCGCGTGCCGCCGCCCTCCACGAGCGCTCCCTGACGGGGCAGCACCAAGGCCACCAGCACGACCGCGGCCACGGCGGTCAGCACGATGGACACGATCAGCCACGCGTCGCCGAGCACCCCCATGGCGCCCGCCGTGGCGAACCCGAACACGGGCACGACCACGCCGACGGTGGCGTAGACCCGGCAGATGCGGTGCAGCAACTGGACCGTACCGGTGGCCTTCGGGTCGTCGGGCGCGGCCATGGCCCGGCGCGCGGCGGGCGGGAACATGCTCGCGGCGACGGTGACGGGGCCGACGGCGACGATCGCGGCGAGGACGTGGACGGCGAGAAGGAACTTGGTCACGGAGGTCGACGCTAGGGGGACGCTGGATCTTGGGGAAGTGGCGATAGTGACACGCTTCGACGGATTCTCGCCAGGGGCGGAAGGTGGCCGTGGCGGCCGGATGGGGGACCGCTTGAGGGCTCTTCGTGACCGCTGTGGCCCCGGACGGGGTCGGGAACGGGCCGAAGGCGGGCCGGCGGCCGTGCGAGGGGCCGGTTGGCGGAAGTCCGTCGTATGCCTACGCTCTCGCCATGCACACCGTGGCCGTACTGGCGCTGGACGGCGTCATCCCCTTCGACCTCTCCGCCCCGATCGACGCCTTCGGCTGGGCCCGCCTGCCCGACGGCCGTGAGGCCTACCGGGTGCGGGTCTGCGCGGAGCGGGAGGAGGTGAACGCGGGGGCGTTCACCGTGCGGGCGCCGTACGGCCTCGCGGCGCTGGCGGAGGCCGACACGATCATCCTGCCCGGCGTCGCGGACCCGCCGCCGACGCTGCCGCCCGCCGTCGCCGACGCCCTGCGCGAGGCGGCCGCGGGCGGCACGCGCATCGCGTCGATCTGCGTCGGCGCGTTCCTCTTCGCGGCGACGGGCCTGCTGGACGGCCTGCGCGCCACGACGCACTGGATCGCGGCGGCGGATCTGGCCCGGCGGTACCCGGAGGTGACGGTCGACCCGAACGTCCTCTACGTCGACAACGGCCAGTTCCTGACGTCGGCGGGCGCCGCCGCGGCGATGGACATGTGCCTGCACATGGTCCGCAAGGACCACGGCTCGGCGGTCGCCGCGCATGCCGCCCGGATGTCGGTCATGCCGCTGGAACGTGAGGGCGGCCAGGCCCAGTTCATCGTCCACGACCAGCCCCCGGCCCCGGCGGGGGCCGCGCTGGAGCCCCTGCTGGCCTGGCTGGAGGACCACTGCGACCGCGATCTGACGCTGGACGACATCGCCACGCGGGCCGGGATGAGTACGCGTACGCTCAACCGGCGCTTCCGGGAGCAGACGGGGACGACGCCGTCGCAGTGGCTGCACCGGGCACGGGTGCGGCGTGCCCAGTACCTGCTGGAGACGACGTCGTACCCGGTCGAACGCATCGCGGCCCAGGCCGGCTTCGGCTCGCCCACGGCGTTCCGGGAACGCTTCCGGCGGGTGGTGGGGACGAGCCCGCAGGGGTACCGGAGGGCGTTCAGGCCGGCGCCGTAGGAGCGGGTCCGCGCCTCACGCCCGTCGGTCGGCGACCGCCCAGGACGCCAGCGCGACCGCGCCGGCCACCCCGGCCACGGCGGGCCAGGCACCCACCTTCCTGGCCAGCGGATGCGACCCGGCGAAGGCGGCGACGTAGGCGGCGCTCAGCGCCCCGGCGGCCTTCCCGCCGGCCCGCCGGCGCCACTGCCGGGCGGCGGCCGCCCCGGCGGCGGCGAGCACGGCCCCGCCGAGCTGCCGCTTCTTCGTCCAGCGGGCGACACCGTACCCACCGACGAGCCCGCTCGCGGCGACGAGTGCGCTGGGAACCCTGGCCATGTCCTGCCTCCTCATACGGCCCCGTACCTGCCGTGAGACTAACGCTCATACTCACCGAAGCAGCGAACCTGAGCCGGGACTTGTCAACTTTCTTCGACCGAGCTATATAAGAAGCCGTAGGGCATCGCACCCAGCCTCTTCCGAAAGGAGTGACCCGTGATGCTCATGCGCACCGACCCGTTCCGCGAATTCGACCGCCTCGCGCAGCAGGTCTTCGGCCCCACCCGTCCGGCCGCGATGCCGATGGACGCCTACCGGTCCGGGGACGACTTCGTCGTCCACTTCGACCTGCCCGGCATCGACCCCGAGACGATCGAACTGGACGTCGAACGCAACGTCCTGAACGTCCGCGCCGAGCGCCGCGTCCCCGCCCCCCAGGGCGCGGAGATGATCGTCGCCGAACGCCCCACGGGTACCTTCACCCGCCAGCTCTTCCTCGGCGACACCCTCGACACGGACCGCATCGACGCCTCGTACGAGGCCGGCGTCCTCACGCTGCGCATCCCCGTGGCGGAGGCGGCCAAGCCGCGCCGCATCCAGATCACCGGCGGCGACAGCCGCAAGCAGCTCAGCACCTGAGCGCGGCAACCGGCGAGAAGCGTCCCGCGGGCACCACGCCCCGCCCGCGGGACGCCCCCGCGCCCACCTGGACTCTTCGACCGACCCGGCCCACCTGGAGGAGAAGGCCGCACGATGACCGCACCCACGATTCCGCCCCTGACGACGACGCCGGCCCGCACCGTGACCTGGACGGAGCTGATCACGGCCGTACAGAGGGCGGGCCAGTACCCGACGCGGAAGGAGGCGGAACGCGTCACCCGAACCGTCCTGTCCACCCTCGGCCGCCACGTCACGGGCGACGAACGAGTGGCCCTGGCCCAGGCCCTCCCGGAGGAGGCGGCACGGGCCGTCGCCTCCGAGATCCCGGCGCCCCACCCGCTCACCGCCCCGGAGTTCGTCGAGGCGGTGGCCGACCGCACGGCGGGCGCCACCCCGGCCACGGCCCGCTGGGACGTCAGCTCGGTCCTCGGCGCCCTGCCGCCGCTGCTCGGCGAGACCCTGGTGGACGACGTCCTGCGCCAACTCCCGCAGGGCTACGCCCTGCTGTTCGGCCGTGCGGAGCTGATCACGAGGCCGTAGGACACGGCTGACGGCCACCCGGGTGCGGTGGCCGTCAGCCGGCCACCTGGTCATGGCGGCGGCGTGGTCGGAGAAGCCCTGACGCCGGACCCGACGGCCCGCACGACGTTCACTCCACGAGTGCGGCGGCTTCCCGCCGAGCCCGCGCCAGCCACTCGGCACGCATGCCCTCACCCGAATCGCTGACGGTACGGAACACCACACGACGCACGTCGGGAACTCCCACGTACGGCAGCACACAGGCCGCCCAGATCCGCTCCAGCGGGTCCCCGAACTCACCTGCCTCCCGCTCGGCGGGAGTGTCGGACGTGTTCAGCACAAGCGCCCGCCCGGCCCGCATCAGCCCCACGGGCTCGCCCTCCGCGGTGCCCAACTTGTAGGCCACACCGGGCGCGAGCACCCGCTGCACCCACCCGACCAGCACGGCGGGCGGCATGCCCCACCAGTTGGGATGCACGAACACCAGGGCATCGAACGTGCCGACCTCACGCCGGTGCGCCGCGACCCGAGGATCACCCGCCTGCGCGGCCGCCCGCACGGTCTCCGTCTCCTCCGCGTCCAGCACGGCCGGAAAACCCTCAGCGCACAGATCATGCGCGACGACGTCACACCCCCGCCCGCGCAACTCCTCCACGACCGCCCCGAAAAGAGCGTGATTGAAACTCCCGACCCGCGGATGCGCGAGATACACCCCGACACGCATGGCCGATACCCCCCAAGTAGCCGTGAACGCCGGGAAGATCATGGCAGACGGCTCCACGGCTCCACGGCTCCACGGCTCCACGGCTCCACGGCTCCACGGCCGATAGGGCACGGTCCATAGGACTCGCGTCACTCGCCAAGCCAAGCCGGCGTGCCCACAGGCGCTGGTGCGCCCCCCCCTCTCAACGGCATCCGGCGACGCACCGCCACCACGCACCCACCGATCCCCGAGGCCCCACCCCTGGGCCGCGCGGCCAGGACGAACACTCGCCCCGGAACCGCCACCCTCAGAACAACCGGGCGGCGATGCGCACCTCGTAGCCGGCAAGCAGTCAGGCGCCCCGCATGACCGCCTACGCCTTACTCGCCGCTCCAGAAGGCCAAGGCCTTCCCGATCAGCGTCTTGGCGTCGTCGCCGTAACAGGCCGCATCACTGAGAAAGCCGAACGCCTTGTTGTGCAGCGCGATTTCTTCCGCATCCGTGATGTCCACTCCGCTTGAGACTAGTTCGTAATGGACTCGATCGTCGCCGTACATGTGGAAACCCGGCTCGGGGGCCATCCCCACTTCGGCGGTAGCGGGAACGATTCCCAACCTGAGGGAAGGAAGGTCGAAGTCCCGAAGCAGACGCTCCATCTGCCCGCCCATCACCGTCGGCCCCCCGACGTTCGTGTACAGCGCCTGCTCACCGAGTATCACGTCGTAATGGTGCTCGCCGTCGTACAGCACCTGCTGTCGCTCCATCCGCTTGGCGACCCCCGCCTGAACGTCGTCCGGGATTCCGAGAAACTCAACGACCTGCCGGAGAATGACGCCCGCGTAGGCCTCGGTCTGGAGAGTGCCCCAGATCATCGTGGGCAGGTACGCCTTGCTGTGACGCGTCTCCTGGTACCAGCGGATGACCTCGCCCTGGATGTCTTCCGTACCGGTGGACAGCCGCTGCCGCCACGGGACCAAGTTGGTCATGCGATCAGTCCTTCCTGTCGTGGTGGTCCACGACATACGTACCCGTCGATCACCTCCGCGCGCCTCGTCGGCCCGGTGCCCGGGATTCCCGCCGCCCTGCTGTCTCACGGCCTGGGGAGTGGCAGTCCAGGCATCTGCGGGTGCCGCAGGTGCTGCCCGCCGTTGTAGACGTGCAGGCTGAACGTCTCCGGATTCGGTCTACCGGCGGCGTCGAAGGCGTCGATGACTTGCTCGATCCGCATCCAGAGCCTCGCAGGGCCACCTTCGCGGACCTCCCAAACTCTGCCGTTCGAGGTGAGCGTGGCGGCGGAGCCTGTGACGACATCGATGAGATGTACAGCCCCTCCAATGGTGATCATCTGGGCGTCCGGCACAGCAGTTTGTGCGAGGAAGCGCAGATGAAAGGCTTCCTCGGTCACAGCCGTGATCCGTTCGGGGCTGTGCTTGGCCGACCTTGTCTCCTCGGTCAGACCGGCAGCCCAGTCGGCAGGATTGCCGAACGCGGGTGGCGCGTGCTTCCGGGCGGGCATGAAGGAGATCGTGCCCGGCAGCAAGCTCCCCTCAGCCGTGCCGTCCTCAGCCACGGTGAGCAGGACTCGTGCGCTTCCGTACAACCAGCCGGACAGGGGGAGAAGGATCTTCCCGCCGGGTCGGGCTTGCGTGAGCAGCGCGGGAGGGACGGCGCGGAACGAACAGGTTGTCACGATGCGGTCGTACCATGCCTCGGGCCAGTACCCGTACGAGCCGTCTGCCAAGGCCAGCGTCGGGAAGTATCCGCACCCGTACAGTGCGTTTGCCGCCGCCTCCAGCCGAGACGAGTCAATCTCCACGCTGGCCACGTGCGAGGAACCCAGCCGCTCGCAGGCCAATGCGGTGGAATAGCCGGTTCCGGTTCCGATCTCCAACACAGTGTGTCCCTCCACCACCTCGGCATCGGTCCACATGCGCAGGACGAGTGACGGCAGCGTGGACGACGAGGAAGGAGCCCCGCCATGCCGGACCGCCGGGTCTTTCCAATTGGGCTCGTCGCCGTCGAACTGCGTGATCAGAGTCGTGTCGCTGTAAGCAGCAGCGAGCCACTTGCCGTAGTCGAGTTCGGCGGTGATCGGCTCCCACACGGTCAGCCCGTACTCGTCGGGCTGGTCGCCGGGCAGATAGAACCCAGGTACGAAGTGGTGCCGCGGAACCTCCTCAACCGCCGCCCGCCAGGTTGCATCATGGAGAACATTCTCCTGGGCGAGTTGGTCCGCCATGGCCTCACGCAGGCGAACGGAGTCGGTATCAGGGTCGGCCGGCATCTTCATGGCCTCCCGCCTCCTTCACGGTCAGAATATCGGCGAACGCCTCGGTGATGGCCTCTGCGTCCGGCAGCCAGCCCCATTGGCCGTTCGGATTGCATTCGATGGCCCACCAGTCGTCGGGGTCATCCCCGTCTCCGGTGAGGCCAAAGTCGAAGCAACCGAAGGCCAGGCCGAAGGAGTGCAAGTAGCGGTGCAGTGCGGCCTTGATGACAGCAGGGACGGTGAGGGGCGTGTGAACCAGTTCCTCCCAGTTGCCCCGGCGCCAATCCAGCTCCCGGTCCGGGGTGGTGATCCGCTGGGCGAAGACACGGTGTCCCACCACAGTGACGCGTGCGTCTGCCACCTTGGGAATTTCGGCCTGGAACAGGTGGGCAGTCACCTTGAGAGCTTCGTCAAAGCTGTCAGGGTCGACACGTTGCGTCCAGAGTGCCCCGGTCCGGCGGTCCTCCCCTCGGGGGAGGCCACGGAACGACTTGTAGACGACATGCCCTTGAGCTGCGAATTCACGAGCTGGTGCCGCGTCATTGGTGATCAGGGTGGGTGGTACGTTCAGCCCGAGTTCGGCGAACTTCAGAAGCTGCGCCGGTTTGAAATCCGCGCGAGCCACCGCGGCCGGGTGGTTGACGTACATCGCTCGACGCAGGCTGTGCAGCACGCCGCCGAGGCCGTGCCTGGTCTCCGCGGCCGCGAAATCCCGTTGCTGCTGGGGAAGATGCCTGAACTGATCGGCGTACGGGGTCGGGCGGCGATAGTAGACCGCTCCGACCTCAACCAGTTCGACCTCACGGGTGGCTGAGCGTATGGTCCCGCGCCACAGTGGGGAATCGGAGCCGATACGAAATCCGAAGACCAGCTCCGGCCCGATATCGGCGGGGTCGATGCGCATGACGGGCACCCCGCGAGCGTTCAGCGAGGCGATGACCCGATCGGCGGTGACGTCTTCCAATGCGGTGACGACCAGGACGGTGAGGGCCATCGCTCAGTCCGACTCGTAGTCGGTGGTCACATCATCCTGGGTCTGGGGCTGTGGGCTCTTCCCGTCCCCGCCGCCTGAGACCGACGCCGTCCCGGCGGTCCTGGACGTTCCGTGCTTGCCCATTTCCACCATCCGACCGGATCCGTCGGCGTACAGCGCTGTCTGCGTGGCGCCGTCAAGGACGACTGTCGCGTACGGCGGTGGGCTGATCCGCAAACGGTCGGTCACCAGTCGCATTGCCCAGGGAGCCTGAGCGGTCCCGTTTACCACGCGCTCATCCCCTCTCTGCACGGCGGCCCCCTCGGCCAGCTGAGCCCGGCCTGCCTCGACCAGGGCGACGACCGACCGAGGTGCGCACAAGTCGCCCTCGTATCGCGGTGGCACGGCCCAGTACGGTCCTGGTGGTTGCCGCCGGTCAAGGCGGGGCACGCCCAGGTAGGTCCCGTGTCCCAGGCAGGTTGCGACGCCCTCGTATGTCCACACCAGTCCGGCATGGCCCCGGATCAATGCGTAGTACGAGCCGCCCGCCACGCGGCGGTCGTAGATGACGGGCCCGCCCAGCAACTCGGCCAAGCCGACCGTCGACTGCCCGCGAGCCTCGGACCGAACGGCGGTGTCGACGATCTCGGATGGCATACGTACCGCCGCGAAGCGCTCGCCGAGTGGCAGGAGAGCAACACCCTGCCTTGCCCACTCCTTCCGAACCTGCTCGGGCGCCGGATGGGCGCGGGTGAGCCACTCGGCGATCGCTCCGGGCGGAGCCTCTTCGGTGTCCATGGGCTACTCCTCAGCTGCGGACCACACAGTCGGTGCAGCACAGAGAGTCCACGAGCCAGTGTTCAGATTCGAGGACTTCAAGAGGTCGTCAACAGGACTTTGTCCGGGCTTGATTGCCCTCCTGGGGAGGAAAGAGGCCCTTGGGCGGACTCGCTGTGGGAGGCTTGAGTCGATCGTCGACAGTAGGAGGCTGGGTGCCGTGCCGAGGTCATCAGGCAACGTCCGACTCAAAGCGGCCAGAGTGGCCGCCGGCTTCAATTCACAGCAGGACCTGGCCGACGTACTGACCGAGCACGCCCGTCGTATGGGCATCCGAGGCCTGTCGATCGGAGTCCGGCAGGTCCGCCGCTGGGAGTCGGAAAATCCACCATGGCCACAACCGGACTGCCAGCGTGTACTCGTCCACCTGTTCGGCCAGAGTATGGAGTCGCTCGGATTCGCGCCGCCCTGGGGCTCACCCGCGCCGGCACCCGATCCCGCACGCCGCATGCTGGTGGCGGGGGGAGCCGCCGCACTTGTTGTGGCGGCGGGGCCGCAGCGAGCCGGCGCCACGCCACAACCGATCACAGCAGGCGCGGACTTCGAGGCGGTCACTCGATCACACCGTCGCCTCTACTGGTCTGTCGCGCCGAGCACTCTGCACCCGGCCGTTCACGCACATGCGACCTTGGGTCGTGCCCTGCTCCCCGAGACTTCGGATCTCACGCGCCGGACGGTGGCCGCGGCGTTGGCGGAGACCTGCCTGCTGGCGGGTCGCATCGAGTTCTTCGACCTGAGCCGACCGGCCGGCGCGCACGACACCCTGCTCCTCGCGTTGCAGGCTGCCGGCGAGGCCGACGACTCACTGCTCGGGTCGGCGATCCTTGCACATATGGCGTTCATCCCCGGATGGGCGGGGGAGCGCGAAGAGGCACAGGAACGCATGACTGCGGCCCGCACATACGCCCGGCGAGCCACCGCATCCGCCGAGTTCCTGGCCTGGCTGGACGCGGTGGAGGCCGAATGTGAGACGAGGTGCGGCAACACACGCACCGCGCTGCACTTGATCGGCCACGCCGAGGACCTCCTGAACGGCGGCAACGAGCATCGGTCACCCGAGTGGATGGACTGGTTCTCCCCCGCCCGTCTGGCAGCGTTCAAGGGCAACACCCAACTGCTCGCGGGCCATCTTCCACAGGCCCGCGAAGCGCTGATCGGGGCCCTGGAGGCCATGTCGCCCGGGGAGGAGAAGCAGCGCACCGTCGTGTACGGCGACTTGGCAGCCGTCGAGGCCGCGTCCGGGAATCCCGAGAAGGCCTGCGAGTACGCGGGCCTGGCCCTCGATCAGCTGGCCACCACCTGGTACGCGACTGGTATGGACCGCGTACGCGAGGTTCGCCGTGCCCTCACGCCGCACCAGCACGAGCGCTGTGTCCGCGATCTCGATGACCGCCTGTACGACTGGTCGACGACGCTCAGCGCGCTGGGTCGGTGACGCGACCCACCTGGTCGGCCAGTTCCAGGAGTCCTTCTACACGGAAGGTGGGAAGTTCCCTGGCCTCGGCGGTGTTCCACTGAATCGTGGCCCACGGCCCGCGGTGCACGAGCGCGGTATGCATACCCGCCTCTCGGGCCGGGCTGATGTCGTTGTCGCAACGGTCACCGACATACAGGATCTCGCCGGCCTCGAAGGGCACGGCCGCAGCGACCCGTTCGAAGAACTCGGGGTCGGGCTTGCTGGCGCCCCAATCGTCGGACGTACCGATCAGGTCGACGTCATCGGTGAAGAGCTCGCGCAAGATGTGTCCGGCTCGCACAGTCTGGTTTCCGGCGATGCCGAGCCACAGTCCGTCGGCCCGCAGCCGCCGGAGCGCAGGCCGCACGTCAGCGTAAAGGTCCACTTCCCCGAAGGTCTCCGGCTTTCCGGCGGCGGCACGCTTCTCTCGTTCCGCGTAGAGGTCGAATCCCGGTCGGAACTCCTGGAACGTCTCCCTGTAGTCCCGCCCCTGCGCGATCACCGCCCCGAACATGGCATGGAACGTGTGCCTCGGCACCCCTAGCCAGTCGGCCCACGTGGCATACTCCCTGGTCTCGTCCACCAGGCACTCACCGACGTCGAAGACTACTGCGCGAATCATGGGGGCAGCGTATCGAGACCTCTGCTCCACGCTCGTGGACGTCCCCGCAAACGTTTCCCTGTGCGTCACCAGCGACGGATGCGCTGTCCATGTGGTGGCTCACTGCCCGTCTGGACGCAGCGCGGAGCTGCCTTCGTGCAGTGGGACAGTCCTGGCCCTTCCTGTCGCAGCATTCCGATCCCGCCACTCTCGGGCCTGTGAGGACCGCGCAGCTTCATCACCCGCGCAGATAGGAGTAGATCTCGGAAGCGATTGCCTTGCCGAGCGGTACCGGAACGGCGTTACCGATCTGTGTGGCGATCTCAGTTTTCGAGCCGCACCAGCGGAAGCTCAGCGGAAATCCCTGAATCCGCGCTGCCTCGTAATGCGTGATCGGTCGGGATTGCTCCGGGTGGAGGTAGCGGCCCTTCTCCGGCTTGAAGAATTCCGTTCGGATGGTGACCGACGGTTGACCCCAGCGGAGTCGGCCCATGACGTCTCCAGTCCCGGTGTTATGGCTGTCCCAGCTCTTGGTCGACAGAGGTTCGACGGGTGTGCGGACTCCCGCAGGATTCGGTGAAGTGAAGATGTGCACCTCGCCGGTCTCGTCCACGGTGTACCACTTGTCCCGGAGATCCTTACGGTTCCCTCCAGGAGGAATGGCGAGATATCGGGCTCGCGAAAGTGGTTCGGGGTTTCTCCCGAAGTGGAGATCGGAAGTGCTGAATATTCCGGCGATGACGGAATTGATCTCGGGGACGAATTCCTTACCGTCGGGAAGCTCGGTCCCTTGAATGGAGCGCTCCGCCGACTCGTGAAAGATCTCATCGATGGTTTCCCAGTACGGTACGCCTGTGTGGATTCCATCAAGTGGTGTGGTTGAAGAAGGGGGGAATTTCGGGCGGCGCAGATGACTCTTGTGTGGATATGTCATCCTGCGCCCGTTGTCGATGTCGCGGCGCACTCCGATGACGATGGCACGACGGCGCGCCTGGGCTGCACCGTAGTCAGCAGAGTTCAGGAGGTAACGCTTGTACTTCTCTTCCTCCGTGTCGTTCGGCTCGTGCCCGGGCGGATCGACAAGTCGGTACTCGGCAAGGCGTCCCCCCGGCATTGTCTCACTGAGCAAGTTGCGAAACTCGTCGGACTTGAGGAAACGATCGACGTTCTCAATGACGAAAACCTTGGGGCGGATCGCCGCGACGATCCGAACGTACTCCTCCCACAGGCGATTGCGCTCACTGCCCTTTCGTGCCCGATTCAGGGCTGAGAAGCCCTGGCAGGGAGGCCCACCGATGACGACCTCCGCGTCGCCCGCCTTTGGCGTCGGGTGCCAGTGCTCGATGTCCCCTACGTGGACATGCGCTTCGGGCACGCGCTGGTCCAGTCGGAGGCTGCCGAAGTTCACCGCGTACGTCGCGGCTGCCGCAGGGTTGTGCTCTACGGCCGCGACACTGTGGAAGACGGGAGGGTCTGTGTCGTTCCCCGCAGGACGGAAGTCGTGAAACCCCTGCGTGAAGCCCCCGCAGCCGCTGAACAGGTCGACGACGCTGATGGGTTCGGAAGCGCGGGGGCGGGGCTTGGGCATGGAGAGATCTTATCCTCGGAATGCGTCGGCGATGGCCTCACCGACAGCTGTAGCCAGAGGGGGAGGCATTGCATGACCTACCTGACGGTACCTGGACGTCTTGCCCCCGAAGAGCTTCCAGTCCGACGGGAACCCCTGAATCATGGCGGCTTGTTCGACGGTCAGCTTGGGTTGGCCGTCAATGGGGAAGTCCGCAGCGGGGGGTTCATCGCCGAGGCTGTTGCCGTTCACGCCGAGGGCAGCCCAGGCCTTCTTGCTGCCCGTGGGGCCGAGGTCTGCGCCTCCTCGTCTGTCGGAGCCGCCCACCAAGGCGGGTGCTGGGCGATCGGCGGTCCTCGTCCAAAGTTCCGCGCCGGGCCATCCGCGCGCGGACATGGAAGGGCCGAGAACTTGACCGACCGTGGAAGGGATCAACGTTCTCGGAGCCGGCCACACGAAGCGGGAGAAATGCGGATCACGCAGAGCCACGAGGAAGCCGCTGCTGCGGTTCTGCGGTACGCCGAAGTCCGCCGCGTTGAGGACGTGCCAAGTCGCTTGTAGGCCTTCCTGCAGCAGTTCCTCCTCCATCCACTCGCGATCCGCTGCAAAATCGGGACTGTGAACAAGATCGGGCACATTCTCGAAGAGCACGGCCTTCGGTTTGATCTCGTGCACAATTCCGACCGCGGCTCGAAATGCTCGACGTTCTTCCGAGTCTTCGATGCGCCCAACCGACGCCGAGGATCTGACACGGGGCAATCCACCGCTGAGGAGATCAACCCCGAGAATATCGGGCCGCATGCTCGGACTGAATTGTGCGATGTCCATGCAGACCACGTCCCAGGCGGGCCTGTTGAGATCGATGGTGAAGCAGGCATCGGCTTTGCTGTCGATCAGGAGTACTGGGTCGAAGCCGGCGACTTCCAGACCGAGAGCCTGGGCGCCAGCGCCGGCGCAGATTTCGACGAACGTGAATCGGCGTGGCGCGGGTTCCGAGAGGATCGCTCGGGAGGGCTCACTTGCTCCGGGTGCTGCAGCCGTGAATGAGATGCTCCCGACGTCGGCCGGGCCAGTTCTGACCGCAGTTTTTGCAGGCGGGACTGTTGTTGGTGAGCGACTGCCTCGCTGCGCGTCGACGGACTCCCTGGCAACGGTGCGCAACTCGTCTTCCAGGGCCTGCTCACCAATGCCGTCGAAGAGCACGAAGGGGGCGAGGCGCAGCAGTCGCTTGAGGAAGTCGCGAAGGGTTTCCCTTTCATTCAGACCTTCTAGATCCAGATCTGCCCACACGCGCAGAATGGCCCGGACCAGATGGGGGCTCCCGCCAAGTGCTGTGCGACGTGCGTAGATCTGGTCGAACGCGGCCTCTCCGAGGATCTCGAGCGCGTGGTAAGGCTTTGGATGGCCCGGCGAGCGCACCAGTTGGGCCCGCCACCATAGCCGGCCGAAAACGTGTCGTGTCAGATCTGTGCCGAGGATTCGATCTTTCGGGGGTTGGGGATAGCGCCAAAAGGCAATGTCCGGAAGTGCAATTAGGGCGAGAAAGGCCCAGACATCTCGTGAGGCTGCCTCTGCAGGCACCATGCCCATTTCGGCATGTAGTAGGGCTGCCAGTCGCAGATCGAATTCAGCATTTCCTGTGCGGTCCGATTGTTCGGGAAAACCGCTCTGCTTGGCGAGGTCCAGGACGCCTTCGCGCAACTCTCTGAGTCGGGTCGCAGAGATACGATCACCGCCCGTGGCCACGTAAACACAGGATTCGTGGGTAAGTGCGACTCGCTGAGATAGTTCGGCGACGGTGAGAGCGCGATACTCGTCGAACAGGGGCTTGGCCTGTTCGGCGAGCAACCGTGGGTAGAGGAATCCCATCATGACACCTCGAATATCTTGACGGCCGCCTGCATGTCCGACGCGAACAGCGCCGGCGACTGCCTTTGGCGCAGTCGGATGTCAGCGATCGATTGCCCGGTGAAAAGTTGGTCGAAGAGACTCAGCAGGGTGGCCCCCAACGATCCGTCGGGGAAGTCCGACTCTTCGGTGAAGTCCTCGTGTGCCAGGGCGTGTTCGACCATGACGCGGGCGGCGTCCGCATAGACTGCCGAAAGCACGATCCGATCCACCGGACGAGGCCTGGCTGCGTTCTGGAATGCTGTCGCAGTGACCGCATTCCGTTCGTTGACGAGCAACAGCAGGGACCCCATGGTCGCGCTTTCGAGGCCACCGCTGACCTGAAGGTGCCAGGCCGCGTCCTCGGGAAAGGACGTCCGGGCGAAGTCGATGACTGCCATGGGGAACTGCGGCGCATCGCCCTGGAGACGGACAGCTTCGCGATCACTCCAGAGGATGGACCCGGCGCGCCGGGGCGAGGAGGGCCGGCCGTCACTCCGACGCTCGGCAAGCAGCAGCGCGGTGTCGAGCAGAAGTAGTCCGCCCAGGTCAGCACCGCGCAGGCAGAAGTCGAACTCAATCGTGGTCACGCCGGCTTCCGTCAAGCCGGCGTGCTGAGCGGGGCCGCTCAGGTTGGATCCCGTGGCAGTCCACACGGTCGACAGCGCGAGCACCGCATCCGGCGGTAGCCCCGACTCCTGCCGTGCCCGGTCGAGATCGACACGGACAGTCCTGCGCAACTGCAGGTCCATCTGGTAGTCCCAGTCCGGGAGAGCTTCGGGCAGAAGTACTGCGCCGTCCTCGACGACCAATTGCCACGCCTCCACGGCGACGACGTTCTGGGCCGGAGCGCGGTAGGGCAGGACGCGCCGGGTCATGAAGCTTGCACCGCCTCAACCTTGATACCGATCTCGGTCATCGTGTCGGGAGCTGGTCGCACCAGGGCCCGCCAGACGGATTCGCCGCCTTCGATGACGTGCGGATCCTCTGCGTGGACGTGCCCGTCGGCGTCCTCCCACCCGACGAGCACAGGCATGCTCGCCCCAAGGGGAGGGTCGGTCTCGCGGCCACCGGTGCCGGGCAGAGTGACGGCCAGATCGATTCGTACCCGCTGCGGCCCGGGCACGGGCAGCCGGAACTCTTGAACCAGCACAGAGCTGTGATCGCGGTCGTCGTAGTAGGGCTCTCCGACATACTGGACCCGAGGTCGACGGCGTTGGCTTGGCAGATCATCCCCGACCACCGCAGTGGCCGACCTCCTGTCGCCGTGGGCGTCGCCGGTCCCCTCGATGTCGAGTACTTCGGACGCTCGATGTCCTGGCGCAACACGGCCACGGGTCGCAGCTCGGTGGAGGCCTCCTTCTGTTTCGTCGGCCTTGGGGGGACGTACGGCAGTGCTCCCCGGCTTTGCGTAGTCGGTCGCGCCACCGATTCCCCAGGCTCCGCCCACCAGTCCGGCGAAGAGTGAACTGGCAGCGCCTAGCGCAACGTTGCTGGCGCCGGGACGTACGCCTCCGCCGAGGGACAACAGCCCGTGCAGAGCATCGTCGATGCGGCGGAATGTCGTATGGATATAGGTGCTCTCGGGACGGTCGAGCGAGTGCGGATTCCAGGCATCGTGCGTGGGCGGCTCCGCTTTGGCGTAGACATCGTCCATGGCCTCGTCCCCTCGGAAGACGCCCGCGTATCCCTGATTGGCACTCGGCGGCTTGGGCCCGGGGCGGTAGGTGACAACAAGTTCCGCTGGGCGCATCAGACAGACGTGATGGATCAAGTCTTCGATGCTGAGCATGCGCTGGGCCCGCGTCGGTTCGAGCGGCGGCAGGATGCGTTTCACGAGACCGAACCTGCCCAGGTGCTTCTTTGGCTTCTTGCACTCGAGGTCCCGACCGTCAGAGCCTGCCATTTGCTCGTATGCCGCCACAAACATGTTGAGAGGCCGGGTGGTACGAGGATCCGGTACGGGGTGCTGCACACCGTCGCAGGTGACGGAAAAGCGCATGGCGGGAGGCCGGTCGTTCGTTGCCATCATCTTGGGCCATAGATGCCATGCGATCGTGTCAGCCAGGTAGTCGGCTGCCTCCGCCGGCGCCAACTCATCGAGGTTGGGGTCGATGACGACGACAGTCGTCCCTGTTTCTTCAGGCGCGAAGGGCTGCAGACCGAGACGCTGGGCCATCACCTCGGCATCGGGGCCGACCAACGGTTCGACGACATCACCGGAGGTGTCGCCCCACCAGTGCCTGCCGGTGTATCTGCGGCTCCCTTCCGCCTCCTCCGTCACGTAGCTCTTCCACAGCGTGCAGCCGATGAGGCGGGTTTGGAGGTCACCCTTCGCGGTTCGACAGCGGGAATGAACCAAGACCGTCCCCGACTTCGACACCAGGTAGAAGATTCCTTTGCCAAACCCGTAGGTGCCACCACCGAGGGCGGTGTCCCGGGGCTCACCGATGTTGCGGATGAAGGACACAAAGTCACGGTCCGGTCCGACCGCGTCGTTGGCGCGTGTCGGCCCGCCGAGCCCACGAGTCCCGCGATCGGAGATGGCCAGGACACGCAAGACGCCAAGCCTGAGTGAATCCTGTAGCGGGAACTTGTCAATTCCACCGGGGGCGCCTGCCTGGAGAAGCGTGCGCCATGTTCCGGCATGTGCCGGACCTACCGTCCACAGATCGATGCTGTACTCGATCGGTGTGGAAGAGCCGGGGATTCGGGCATCCCAGCTGTTCTGAGCGGATTCTCTGACCAGAATGGTCAGCAGGTCGAGTTCCGGGCGCCCGAGTTGGTTGCGAATGCCCTCGGCTGCACTGGCCCCCTCAGGGGGGTAGGGCTGTGAATACCAGCGAGGTTCCCTCACGGTGACTCCTGTACAACGCGGTTGATTACACGGAGTGTCTCGTCGGGCGTAAGAGCACCGGCGGTGTCACCGGAAAGGTCGATGGTGTACTCGACGTCCATCAGCGAGACGGACAAGCCAGCTGCGAGCATTGCGCTGCTGGTCAGTCCGGGGAAGTCGGGGCCGACCCGATACCACTTCTCCTCGACGACGGTGAAGCGGGCGTCCCGGTAACGGTCGGCCTCGATGTGGCGGTAGCCGGCCTCCGCGAGTAGACCGAGCAAAGAGCTTTCGTCGTCGCACCGCTGAACGGCCTGCTGGATCAGGTCCACAAAGCCGATGCCCTCGCTCGACGCGGTGGTGCGGTGCAGGGTGTACCACGCCAGGCAGAGACTTCCGTCCACCGGGGCCTCAAGCTGGTCCAGGCCGTGTATGCGGGGCCTTCGACCGTTCGCGCTGGTTCCAGCCTTGACCTCGATGGCCGTTGTACCTGTCGAGAAGTCATGGCGATGGCCCCTCGGGCCGAGCCAGAGCCGATGAGCACTGGGATCGCGCTGAAGAAGTTTGCGGAGAACGAGCAGTTCCGCGAACAGGCCGGCGATCTGTTCAGGGCTCAAGCCCGGTCCTTGCGTCTGGAACAGAGCCTTCCAGCGGTCAAGGACCCGATACAGGGATTTGACGGGGTTCTCAGGGGACTTCTCTACCGTACTCAACACGTCGACGCACAATCCGGTGAACAGGTCGTTCACATCATTGCGAAGACAGGCCAGATCGGCGTAGGTCTGGTACGTATCCCTGTCCTCCAACGGGCGTTTGCGCAGGTAGAGGACCGGACCGTCGAGACCTGAACGTATTTTGCGGTGGGAGTCCATGGGCACAAGTAGGTGGCGGTGCCCTTCATGGTCGACCGCTGCCGCCAGGGAACCTTGATCAGTCATGAAGGGGAATTGAGAGACACGCAAGCGGTGTTCGCCAGTGGCCGGCTGGGCTTCGAGCGCCGCCCAGTGTCGCTCGGCCAGCCTTCGAAGGCCCTCGTCGCTCACGCGTCCTCGCCTTCAAGGGGGCTGAGGTCCTCGTCCTCGATCCGCACCCCGGACAGGTCGGCCGAGAGGTACTTCTCCACGGCGCTGTCCTGGTCAGGCTCCGGAAACACCAGGCCGACCCCGATCACATGCTCATCCGCGTTCAGGGCAACACGAGTCTTCTTGGCCGGCCTGGGCTCGGAAACCTTGTCGATGGGATACAGCACCAGTAGCCCTGTGTGAGGGAGATGTGTGCGGCGCGCCTTCATGATCGCGTCTTCCTTCAGCTTCGCTGTGTCGCCAGGAAGGTCGATCGCAGCGTCGCGACGGCTCATGAGTGTCTTGATGTCGACCGAGCCGGGGCCGGGGTTGGTGTTGAGGCGCGCACGGACGTTGCGGCCGACCGTCACATTGGGTGCGAAGGAAAATGGCTCACCCTGAGGGTTACCAACGATTGCCACATTCCATCGGCGTAGAGAACCGGCTGTCGAGACCCGCTTCCGGATATAGGCACTGATCAAGTCGGAGTCATTCTCGGGAGACTTCTCGTGGAACCGGTACGAGGACAAGAAGTCGGTCACGACGTCGTAAGGGACGTCGCGGAGGATGTACCGGCCTTCAACTGCTCGGTTCTCGACGCGGATGGCACTGGAGACACTGGCTGCAACGAGTTCCTGAGCGGCAGAGATGTTCCCGCGCAGCCACTCTGCGTCGGTGTGGAAGTAGTGGGTCTGGACACGTCTGCCGCCATAGGACGAGGCCGCAGTGACAGCGGAACGCATCTTGGCGGCAGCAGTCACGCGAAGGGCGGGGTGCGTGCGCAGACGGACCGCAAAGGTTAGCGGAGTCTCGGCCTCGGTCATGTAGATGTCGATGTCGCGGCGCATCTCGGTCTCGACAGTGGCAAGGTGACGGAACCACTCCGCCAACTCGTCTGTCATCCAGATCCGCGGCAAGTCCGCGTATCCGTTCCGGAAGCCGAACCACCGCCCCATCTGAAGCAGCGTGTCGTAAGCCGACACTGCACGGACGAAGTAGCTGACCGAGAGACCTTCGAGGGTCAGACCGCGTGACAGCGTGTTGCCGCCCACAGCGATCGCCACCACCGTGCCGTTCTCGTAGTCCAGGCGATCCTCGCTGTTGGAGTTGTCCATGATGATCCTGCAGTTGCTCAACACACCGGGCAACTCGGCCAGCAGCGAGTCGAACGGCACCTTCTTCTCGTCGAAGTCGCCCGCGGCGACGCGAGCTGTCTCTTCGTCCCAGAGGGCGTGCAGACGGTTGAGAGCCGCATCGTCGGTGAGGGACCTGGCGGTTCTTTCCAGCAGGTGTACCAGGGGTCGCTTGAAGCTGTTGTGCACAGACGTGTTGACGCTGGTATGGATGAGCATCGTGCTGTGCGGGTTGCCTGTACCTCGGACGCGGCGGGCGGCTGTGACCAGCCAGAAGTACTCGATTGCCGTTCTCAAGGTGCCGGTGATTACGGGCTCGAAACCTTCGACGTCGGCCTTCGTTTCCGGACGGACGCACGGTATGTCGTCGACAGGCACCGAGCGGATCATGTCGAAGCCGTCGTCGACGTCTTCCTGGTCCTCGCCGTCGAGCGCGTAGCGCCCGAAGAGGACCTCGGTGCCGAAATGGCCCTTGGGTTTGGGTAGATTGACGATGAAGTCACGGGGGTAAAGGTCCTCGGCGCCCGGGTCGATGAGCAGGTTTGCGAACGGAGACGCTGTGTAACCGACGTACGCGGAACGTGGCAGGCTGCTCATGATGTTGAGGATCAGGGGATTGATGGACTTCGTGGCCACGGTGGCTTTGTCGGCTTCGTCGTCGATGATCAGTGCGGGACAGTCCTTCAGGTAGTCCGATGCCTTGTCCAACCATCGGGCGAGTTTGCGAAGCACGGTGGCGTTCTTCTTCACCACGCACAGGACGTGTGTCTTGTTGCTCTTCCCGAAGTAGGAGGCCGGGTTCTCCTGTGGGGTGAAGTCTTTGTCCAAGCCGGTCAGTTGAGACCACATCGAGGGGTTGGGCTCCACGAGCTGCTGCACCAAGCGGGCCTGCGTCTGGCGACGGAGCCCGTTGTGTATGCCGGCCAGGACGATGAAGAGCTTGTAGCCGCGATCCGCGGCCTTGGCCATGACTGACGTGAAGTTGGTCGTCTTCCCGGACTGTACGTATCCGACAACCAGGCCCCGAGTGGAGAACATCCTCTCCTTCGGGTGATTGAGCAGGGAGACGACTCGGGTGGAGGAATCATCGAGATCTTGGATGGCGGGTTCTGCGGGCCAGCCGTCCTTCAGTAGAAGCTTCACGATCGCCGGCCAACATTTGTCCTTGGTCTGAGGCCCCGTGTACCAGGTGTCACGGTTCTCCATGACCACCGCGTGGGGCTCTTCAAGCTCCTTGATGCGGATCGTCTGCTGCTCGTGCCGCTCACGTATCTTCTCGATGACTTCCTGCTCGACGCCCAGCACCTCCAGCCGCTTCACGGCCTCCGAGGGAGGAAACATCTCCAGAAGTGCTTGGAAGGTCTCGTACTTCGCGTCGAAATCGCCTGTCATGAGGTCGACCGCCCCGCTCTCGTTCGTCCAGCCGTCCGGTCCCAGGTCGCCTTCGATCGAGTGACAGCCCGATGCGGGCGTCAACGCTCCTGAGACGCCAGATGGCACCCCCACCTTCAGATCCTCATACGTTATTGGTTGAGAGCCGTTGATGAATCAATCGGTGCCACATTTCATCGCGACAGCATGACCTCTGCCGCAATCCTGCAGAAAAATTGCCGCGATAAGTGACAAAAGGGCACATGTGGGCTTTGGTCTCACTTGCCGCCGCTCACGTCGTACCGGCGATCCCCTTCCCCGATGCGAGGGTTTCCGTGATTCGATATGTCACCTCTTCGACGCATTCGTGTTCCCAGAAACGCAGTACCGTCCAGCCCTCCGTAACCAGATGCGCGGTGGTCTCGGCGTCGCGGGACATGTTCTTGTCGAGCTTGACGCGCCACCACTCCGCGTTCGACTTCGGTTGCGTTGCGTGCTGTGGGCAGCCGTGCCAGAAGCAGCCGTCCAGGAAGATCGCGAGCTTGGCCCTGGGGAAGACAATGTCGATGGTGCGACGAGGCATGCCTGGCACAGGGACGTTCACTCGGTAGCGCAGCCCCGAAGCGTGCAGGAGCCGCCGCACCGCCACCTCGGGAGCCGTGTCCCGACGGCCTTGGCGACTCATGCGGGCTGAGACGGCGGCTGAGGAGGGGATGGCGTCTGACACGAAAAATATTCTGCCGGCGTCTCGGTGAGGGTGACCGTGTCTTGCCGTTCCAGGGCACTGGAAGGATCGTTGGCTTCAAGGCGCCCACGGCCGCCCGCCTTTCACGAGGTTGGCGGTTCCGGGGCGAGTGTCAAGAGCGCCCTTCGGGCGTCGGCTTCGCCGATTCCGCTTCGCTCCACTCTTGACACTCGCCCCTCCACCGCGGTGTTCGTCCTGGCCGGGCGGCCCAGGGATGGGGTCTCCGGGACCTGCGGATGCGTGGTGGCGGGTATCGCCGGGTGCGGGTGCCGTGCAGTGTGGGGGTGGCGGTACAGCGCGCCTGTGCGGCCTTCATCACGGAAGGCAGCGTCATGCGCTGCGCCCCGTGTACCCGGTCTGCCTTCCACGAGCCGGAACCAAACGGTGGGGCGATGTCAGGGTCTCAGTGTTGGGTGCCGTGGCACTCCCCATAAGCCCGCCCCGACCCGCACCAGCATGCCGCCCCCGACTCCGGCGGCCAGGCCACCGCCCGGCCCCGCGCCGCGAGGGTCGTCGCGTACTGGGGAAGCAGGGTCGTGTCGTCCGGGGTCGTGCCCTCCGAGGCCGCGAAGGCCTCGTAGGAGGGGACCGTGCCGGTGACCACGCCCAGGTTGGGTGTGCCGGAGGCGGACAGTTCCCGCAGGGACGTCTCTATGGTCGACAGGTGTTCCTCGTGGGAGGGGTACTCCGCGGACAGGGAGGGGTACGCCGTCAGGAGTTCGGTCAGTTCGCCCGCCGGCCAGTGCAGGACCGCCACGGGGAAGGGGCGGGAGAGGGCCTCCCGGTAGGCGCCCAGTTCGGCGCGGAGGCGGGAGATCTCCGCCTCCAGCTCCGCCGGGTTGTCCGAGCCCAGGGACCATACGCGCTTCGGGTCGTGGAGTTCGTCCAGGGAGACCGGCATCGAGTGGAGCGTGTCGGCCAGGATGTCCCAGTCGTCGTGGGCGAGGCCCAGCATGCGGCGTACCCGGTGGCGGCCGAAGAAGAGGGGGTGGACGGGCTGCGGGGGACGCGCGCCGTCCGTCGTGAGGAGGCGGGTGGCCTCGGTGAAGACCTCCTGTGCCGTCTCCAGCTCGTCGTGCGCTTCGAGGGCCTCGGCGACGATCACCCAGGGTGCCGCGTCCCGCGGGGACGCCGTGCGGATGCCGTCGATGATCGCCCGGGCCTCGGCCTCGTGGCCGTACTCCCAGAGGTTCGAGGCCTTCAGGGCCCGGACCAGGTACGGGTTCTCCACGCTGTCCCCGGAGGTGAGCAGGCGGTCGTAGAGCGCGGTCGCGGCGGGGCGGTCGCCGGACAGTTCCAGGTGGGCCGCGGCCCGCAGCAGCAGGGCTTCGGCGTCCTCGGGGTACAGGCCGGCGGTTCGCTCCAGGCGGGCCGCCTCGGTGGTGTGGTCGACGTTCTCGGCAGGCGTGTCGGGGCGCATGGGGGACACCGTACTGCCGTGTGGTGACAAAGGAGAGGCCGGTCTCCGGCCGCCCGCAGGACCTCGCCGCCCGGCTGCGGCACAGTGAGGGTATGGATGACACGGCCCCCGGCCTTGCCGGGGGCCGTGTCATCGCGGCTGCCCGCCCAGGATCTTGAGCAAGGGGGCGCGCGGGGAGCGTGCCGCCTGGTTCCGGGACAGTGAGGGGAACCTGCTGGGGATGGCGAGCCCGTCGTGCGGTGACCGGATCGTCGTGGAGACACGGTCGGCGGTGTACACGTACGCGGTCGACCAGACCCTCGCGCAGACCTCCGCCCACGACACCGCGGTGATACGGCCCGTGCCGCGCAGCCTCGTCCATCCCGGCCGCGGCTACCGCGGTCCCGGGTACTACATCACCCTGACCACCTGCACGCCCGTGTACACGTCCAAGTACCGCCTGGTGGTGTGGGGAACGCTCCTTTCCACGCGCCCGCGGTGAGGTATAAACGAACGGACACGCGAACAGCGGCGACAGCGCGAGGGAGGGGAGCCGGGATGATCCGGAAGTGCGCGAGGCCGCGCCCCGCCGTCCTGCTCCTGATCCTCTTCCTCGACCTGGCGCTGCTGGACGCCGGCACCCTCTCCGCCACCGTCGCGCTCGCCGCGACCGCCGCGGCCGGGTCGGCGCTCGCCGTCTGCACGCTGGTCGCCGCACGCTGCGCGCCCGCCGTGCCGCCCACGCGGGTGCGCACCGCCATCCGCGACCGGGACCGCCGTACGGCCTTCCTGGCGCAGCGCGACCCCGACGCCAAGGGGCGCACCCGCCCCCGAGCGCCCGGACACGCCCTCCTGACGACCGTCGCGTAGGGCACGCCGCACCACCCACCCCCACCACACCGTGACCCCGCGCGGGTCGTCATGCCGCCATTCCCTGTTCCGGCACGACGAGACCCATGACGGAGGGCTCACCCATGTCCGTTTTCGCCGACCTGGTCGGGCAGCTCGCCCAGTTGCTCCAGCCGCTGTTCCACGCCTCCGCGGCCGCCGCCGCGATCGTCCTGTTCACCGCGCTCGTACGGCTGCTGGTGCTGCCGCTGTCCCGGGCGTCCGCGCGCGGGCAGAAGGCGCGCACCGAGTTGCAGCCGAGGATCGCCGAGCTGCGCAGGAAGTACCGGAAGAATCCCGAGCGGCTTCAGCAGGCCGTACTGGAGCTGCATGCGAAGGAGAAGGTGTCACCGCTGGCCGGCTGCCTGCCCGGTCTGCTGCAGTTGCCCGCGTTCTTCCTGCTCTACCACCTGTTCTCCAACCCCACGATCGGCGGCGAGGCCAACGCCCTGCTCGGCCATCGGCTGCTCGGCGCGCCGCTGGGGGACCGGTGGCTGGACGCGCTGGGCGACGGCGGGCCGTTCGGTGCGGTGGGCCTGGTGTACGTCGGGCTGTTCGCGGTCGTCGCGGTCGTCGCGGTGTTCAACTACCGCCGTACGCGGCGGATGATGGCCGCCGGCCGTCCCGTGCCGGACGAAGCGGAGCAGCTGCCCGGTCTGGGCGCCGTCACCCGGGTCATGCCGTTCATGTCCTTCTTCACGCTGGTCACCGTGGCGGTGGTGCCGCTGGCGGCCGCCCTCTACGTGGTCACCAGCACGACGTGGAGCGCGGTGGAGCGGGTCGTGCTGTACCGGTGAGCGCGGGCCTCCCTACGGTCCAGTACGTGAACGGGGTATTGCGGACTGGACCGCTGCCTTGGACGATCGACCAGTCCTCCGATGGCTGCACACGTCGGCGGGCGCCCCACGATCGAGGGAGATTGTGACCATGAAGCTGCTGCGAGTCGGAACGGCCGGGGCGGAACAGCCCGCGCTGCTCGACGCCACAGGCGTGCTGCGGGACCTGTCCGGACTCGTGCCGGACATCGACGGTGCGCTGCTCGCCGACGACGCGGCGCTCGACCGGATCCGTGCGGCCGCCGACGCCGGGGAGCTGCCCGCGCTGGACGCGGCGGGGCTGCGGACCGGGCCGCCGCTGGGGCGGATCGGCAAGATCGTGTGCATCGGCCTGAACTACCACGACCACGCCCGGGAGACCGGCGCCGAGCCGCCCGCCGAGCCGGTGGTCTTCTTCAAGGCCGCGGACACGGTCGTGGGCCCGAACGACACGGTGCTCGTGCCGCGGGCGTCCCGGAAGACCGACTGGGAGGTGGAGCTGGCGGTCGTCATCGGCCGTACGGCCCGCTACGTGGAGTCCGCCGAGGCGGCGCTCGCGCATGTCGCCGGGTACGCGGTGGCGCACGACGTGTCCGAGCGGGAGTTCCAGATCGAGCGGGGCGGGACCTGGGACAAGGGCAAGAACTGCGAGACGTTCAACCCGCTGGGCCCGTGGCTGGTGACGGCGGACGAGGTCCCCGATCCCCAGAAGCTGTCGCTGCGGCTGTGGGTCAACGGGGAGCTGAAGCAGGACGGGACGACCGCGGAGCAGATCTTCTCCGTGGGGGAGGTCGTGCGGTACGTGAGCCAGTTCATGACCCTGTATCCGGGCGATGTGATCAACACCGGTACGCCCGCGGGTGTCGCGATGGGGCAGCCCGAGCCCAGGCCGTATCTGCGGGCCGGGGACGTGGTCGAGCTGGAGATCGAGGGGCTGGGGCGGCAGCGGCAGGAGCTGAAGGACGCCTGAGGCGGGGTGGCGCACCCTCGCGAGCGGATGCGGGCGGCGTCCCCCGCCGGGGTGGCGCACCCTCGCAAGCGGATGCCGGCCGCGCCCCCCGCCGGGGTGGCGCAGCCGCAGGTGGGCGTGCCGCACCAGGCGCCCGCCGGGCGTTCGGTCCGCCTGGGTGGCGCGGCGGGTGCCCGCCGGGGTGGCGTGAGCCAACTTCGCCGGGATGGCGCACCAGGCGCCCGCCGGGCGTTCGGTCCGCCTGGGTGGCGCGGCGGGTGCCCGCCGGGGTGGCGTGAGCCAACTTCGCCGGGATGGCGCGCCGGGCGCCCGCCGGGTGTCCGGCCCCGGGCGGCGTATCGGGGCCCTGCGAGCGGATGTGGGCGGCGGGCCCCCGCCCGGGTGGCGTGGCCCAACACCCGCCGGGGTGGCGCAACCCTGCCGGGGACGTAACCCCCCGGCTGGGTCGGAGCCCCCGGCCGCCGGAGTCCGCGCCTTACAGCTGGGCCGCTCGGGATAATCCCGCGGACTCAGGCCTGATCGCCCAGAAGGTGCTCCAGCGCCTCCACCACGATGCGGTGGTCCTGGAGCTGCGGCAAGCCGGACACCGTCACCGAGCCGATCACGCCCACGCCCTCCACGGTGATCGGGAAGGAACCGCCGTGCGCCGCGTAGGCGTCCGGGTCCAGCCGGGAGGACTCCTCGAACGTCGTGCCCTTGGCCCGGAAACGGGCACCCACCAGATACGACGCGGATCCGTAGCGCTCCACCACGCGGCGCTTGCGGGCGATCCAGGCGTCGTTGTCCGGGGTGGAGCCGGGCAGGGCGGCGTGGAAGAGCTGCTGGCCGGCGCGGTGGATGTCGATGGCGACCGGCGCCTGGCGCTCCCGGGCCAGCTCCACCAGCAGCGAGCCGAGCGCCCAGGCGTCGGCGAAGGTGAAACGCCGGAACACCAGGCGGCGTTCCTGGGCCTCCAGCTCCTCGACGGTGGGCGTGAGTTCCGGCGTGAGCTTCGGGGTCGTCGCGCTCGCGTGGCTGTGTGTCACAGGGTCACCGTCACTCCGTCGCGGGCCGAACGGCGGGCCGCTTCCAGTACGTCGAGGGCGGCGGCCGCCTCCAGCGCGGTCACCGGGTTGGGGGCGCCGTCGCGCAGGGCGGCGGCGATCCGCGCGTAGTAGGCGGGGTAGTCGCCGGGCAGCGTGGGCACGGGTCGGCCGCCACCGCTCAGCGGGGACTCGCCGGAGCCGACGCGGCCCCACAGGGACTCGACTTCCGTGCCCCAGTCGGCGGTCGTGCCGGGACGCCGGCCGTCACGCAGCGCCGCCTCCTGCGGGTCGAGGCCGTACTTGACGTAACCAGCCCGCGAGCCCAGCACCCGGAAGCGCGGGCCGAGTTGGGCGGTGGTCGCGGAGACGTAGAGGTGGGAGCGGACGCCGTTCGCGTGGGTGAGCGCGATGAAGGTGTCGTCGTCCGTCTCGGCGCCCGGGCGGCGGATGTCGGCCTCGGCGTGGACGGAGGTGGCCGGGCCGAAGAGGACCAGGGCCTGGTCGACGACGTGGCTGCCCAGGTCGTAGAGCAGACCTCCGATCTCCGCGGGGTCCCCCGACTCCCGCCAGCCGCCCTTGGGTTGCGGACGCCACCGCTCGAAGCGGGACTCGAAGCGCCATACGTCGCCCAGCTCACCCTCGGCCAGGAGGTGGCGCAGCGTCAGGAAGTCGTTGTCCCAGCGGCGGTTCTGGAAGACGGAGAGGAGCAGGCCGCGCTCGTCGGCGAGGGCGGCCAGCTCGCGGGCCTCGGCCGCGGTGCCGGCGACGGGCTTGTCGACGACCACCGGCAGTCCGGACTTCAGGGCGGCGGTGGCGAGGGGGACGTGCGTCCGGTTCGGGGACGCGATGACGACGAGGTCCAGTTCGCCGGCGCGCGCGAAGAGCTCGTCCGGGGTGGCCGCGACCCGCACGCCCGGGTGCTCGGCGCGGGCCTGCTGCTGCCGCTCCGGGTTCGAGGTGACCACCGTGTCCAGGGCGAGGCCCTCGGTGGAGGCGATCAGCGGGGCGTGGAAGACGGAGCCCGCGAGCCCGTAGCCGACGAGGCCGGCGCGGAGGGGCGGGCCAGGGGGTGTGCCAGTCATGCATCCACTTTCGCAACGCTGTTGCCAAAGTGCAAGCGGAGGGGACAATAGGAACGTGAACAGGCCGAACACCACCAATGGAGCGGGCGCGGGGCGGGGCGCGCGGCCCGATGTGCGACTGGGGGCGAACCTGCCGGCGGTGCGCAGTCACAACGCCGCGCTCGTCCTCGAACTCCTGCGCAGGGCAGGGACGGAGGGGGTCAGCCGGCTGGAGCTCGCCGAGCGGACCGGACTGACACCCCAGGCCGTCAGCAAGATCACCGCCCGGCTGCGGGACGAGGGGCTGCTGACGGAGGCGGGGCGCCTCGTGTCCACCGGAGGCAAGCCGCGGACGGTGCTGCGGCTGGTGCCGGGCGCCGGGCATGCCGTGGGGGTGCACCTGGACCGGGACGAGCTGTGCGTGGTGCTGGTCGACCTGGCCGGCACGGTGGTGGAGGAGCGGCGCACGGAGATGGACCTCGGGGCGGGAGCGGAGATCGTCGTGGGGGACGTGGCCGGGCTCGTCACGGAGGTCCTCGGCGGTGCCGGGGCCGGCTGGGTGCGCTCGCTGCTCGGGGCCGGAATCGCCCTGCCCGGTCCGCTGGACCATGTCCACGGGGTGCTGCACCGGGTCACCGGGTTCCCCGAGTGGGACGGCTTTCCGCTGCGCGAGGTGCTGGGACGCCGGCTGGGGCTGCCGGTGGTCGTCGACAAGGACACCAACGCCGCCGCCCTGCGGCTGGCCGTGGCGGGTGGGGGCGGATCCTTCGCGTACCTGCACTTCGCGGCGGGCCTCGGGTGCGGGCTGGTGATCGGGGGCGCGGTGCACCGCGGGGCGCGGACCCAGGCGGGGGAGTTCGGGCACCAGGTCGTGCAGCTGGACGGGCCGGTGTGCGGGTGCGGCAACCGCGGCTGCCTCGAGGCGCTGTGTCTCGACGCCGTGGCACGCGGGGACGTGGCGGAGGCGGCGCGCGTCCTGGGGGTCGGCGCGAGCAACCTGGTCGCACTCCTCGACGTGGACTTCGTGCTGCTCGGCGGCCGCGTCGTCGCTGCCGAGCCGGAGCCGTTCGCCCGCGGCGTCGCCGGAGTCCTGGACGAACGCGCCCGGCGGACCGGGGAGGACGCGGTGCCGGTCCGGATCGCGGAGGGCGGGCGGCGCGTGGTCGCCGAGGGCGCGGCACAGCTGCTGCTGGCGCCGTTGTTCGGGCGGGGTGGGATGTGAGGGGCCGGCCGGCGCGCCCTCGGCAGGCCATCGCCGGCCTCACCCTTCCCGGCCACGCACCGGCCCTCACGGAGCCGCCACCGCCACCGTCCCGGCCTGCGGAGCGGACCGCCGACGGCCCCGCCGCCGGCGCACGGACGCCATTCAAATACCGGTATAGTTTTACCGGTATAGTTATTGGTTCCGCGAGGAAAGTGGCACATGATCGAGATCCTGAACCCCTCCCTGCTGGCCCGGGCGAAGGACACCGGCGCCCTGGTCGCAGACATCCTGCAGACACTGAAGGGCCGGTGCTCGGCCGGCACGAACCTCCTGGACATCGACCGGTGGGCCAAGGCCATGATCGCCGAGGCGGGGGCCTCGTCCTGCTACGTCGACTACGCGCCGTCCTTCGGACGCGGCCCGTTCGGCCACCACATCTGCACGGCAGTCAACGACGCGGTGCTTCACGCCCGCCCCTACGACCACACGCTCGCCGACGGCGACCTGCTCACCCTCGACCTCGCCGTCTCCAGGCGCGGCACCGCGGCTGACGCCGCCATCAGCTTCGTCGTGGGCGATGCGCGGCCCCCGGAGAGCATCGCGATGATAGAGGCGACCGAGCGCGCACTGGCCGCAGGGATCGCCGCCGCCCGCCCCGGAGCCCGTGTCGGCGACATCTCCCACGCCATCGGCACGGTGCTCGGAAAAGCCGGGTACCGGATCAACACCGAATTCGGGGGCCATGGCATCGGGTCGACGATGCACCAGGACCCGCACGTCGCGAACACCGGGCGACCCGGCCGTGGCTACACACTCCGCCCCGGACTGCTGCTGGCGCTGGAGCCGTGGGTCATGGCCGACACCGCCGAGCTCGTCGTCGACGCCGACGGATGGACGCTGCGCAGTGCGACGGGCTGCCGGACGGCGCACAGCGAGCACACGATCGCCATCACCGAGGACGGAGCCGAGATCCTCACGCTGCCGACGCCGTCGTAGCCGCAGGAGCGCGGTGGCCGGTCTGCCCGATCGGGCGGACCTGTTGGGCCGTACGGCGCGGTGTTCTCGCCGAGCCGCAGGCGGGCGGCGCGCAATGGAGACATGCGACTGTGCACGCCCGTCTCCCTCTGTCTCGCCGCAGCCGCCACCCTCCTCGGTGGAGCCGCGTCGCCCGTGCACGCGGCTCGCACGGAGGTATCGCCGGTGCACACGCTCCCCGCGTCCGTGTCGCCGGTGCGCACACCGTCCGTCCCGCCGGCGCACACGCCCGCCGCGCGCGCCCTGCACGCGGTCCCCGCGCCCCAGTGCGCCGCCGCGGACGACCGGCAGTTCCCGATCACCACGCGCATCGTCGGCGGGCCGGGGTCCTACGAGGCCGGGGGCGGGTTCGGGACCTGGTCCATCGAGCTGGGCAACACCACCCGCAGCGCCTGCACCGGCATCCACCCGGTCGTCGTCCTCGTCGACGGCGAGCGGGCGCTGACGCCCTCGCAGCCGCGGCTGGAGTTCTACGAGGGGGCGCGGCCCCGCGCGGTGCGGTTCGAGCGGACCGACCGGGACGAGCTGGTCGGGGTCTTCGACGAGGGGTTCGCGGGCTTGACCGTGCAGCCGGGGCGGACCCTCAGCGTGCGGGTACGGCTGGCGTTCACCTCCGACGCCGTGGCGAACGACGTCACCGCCAACGCGGCCGTCGTGCAGCGGCGCGAGGACGACGGCGACTGGGTCGGGCAGTCGAACGACTACCGGTTCCGGGTGCGGGCGGAGTCGGAGACGGAGACGGAGGGCAGCGCCGAGCCGGAGGGCAGCGCCGAGGCGGACGGGGACGACCCCTCGGCGGCGGCGTCCACCGCCCCCGACAGCGGTCTCTCCTTCGCCGACGAACTCGCCCGCACCGGCCTCACCACCCCCCGCGGCGCCCTCGCCGCGACCTCCTTCCTGCTGATCGTCACCGGTGCCGCCCTGGTGATGGTGCGCAGGCGCCGCTGAGCCCGGGTGCCGCCCGTGCGACGATCCCTGGTTGGACTACCCGAACGACCAGGCCCCCGGCGCCCCCGTCCGCCACGGCATCCCGGAACACGGCCGCATCCCCAAGTACTACGCGGTCAAGGCGCGGCTCGACCGGCTGATCGAAGTGGACCGTGTGGGCCGTCTTCCTCCTCCTCTTCCTGCCCCTGTTCGCCCTGCCGCTGCTCGTAGTCCTCGGCGCCTCCATCGCCACGAACCGGTCGAGCGTGCTGCCCTCCCTGCGGATCCCCGGCGGCACCACGACGGCCCGCGTCCGTTTCCGTTACACGGCGGGCAACAACTGGTACTGGGTGATCGACGGGGTCAGGATCACCCAGTCCTGACTACGCTGGGGGCGTCGGTACGCCGCGGTTCCGGCGCCCCCGCCTTTTCGCACCACGCCAGGAGTGATCGACGCACATGGCAGAACGCAAGCCCATCGACTCATGGCTCACCGACATGGACGGAGTGCTGATCCACGAGGGTGTCCCGATCCCCGGCGCCGACTCCTTCATCAAGAAGCTGCGGGAGTCCGGCAAGCCCTTCCTGGTGCTCACCAACAACTCCATGTACACCCCGCGCGACCTGCACGCCCGGCTCCGCCGGATGGGCCTGGACGTGCCGATCGAGAACATCTGGACGTCCGCGCTGGCCACGGCGAAGTTCCTGGACGACCAGCGGCCGGGCGGCTCGGCCTATGTGATCGGCGAGGCGGGCCTGACCACCGCGCTGCACGACATCGGGTACATCCTCACCGACCACGAGCCGGACTACGTCGTCCTCGGCGAGACCCGGACGTACTCCTTCGAAGCCATGACCAAGGCCGTCCGGCTCATCCTCGGCGGCGCCCGCTTCATCTGCACCAACCCGGACGAGACCGGCCCCTCCACCGAGGGACCGCTCCCCGCGACCGGCGCCGTCGCCGCGCTGATCACCCAGGCCACCGGCCGCAAGCCCTACTTCGCGGGCAAGCCGAACCCCCTGATGATGCGCACGGGTCTCAACGCGATCGGCGCCCACTCCGAGACGAGCGCCATGATCGGCGACCGGATGGACACCGACGTGCTGGCGGGCATGGAGGCCGGCATGCAGACCTTCCTGGTCCTCACCGGCCTGACCCGGCCCGGGCAGGTCGAGGACTTCCCGTACCGGCCGTCGAAGATCGTCGACTCGATCGCCGACCTCGTGGAGCGGGTGTAGCCGCGCCAAACCACCTGCCGGTCATCTCGGGGTGAAACCCACCCGGACGGAGTAGTTCCGCCCCCGCTGAGGATGCGGGGGCGGAGCGTGCGGGGGAGTCTCCAGGAGTCTGGAGGTTCACGATGGGTTCACTGCGACTCACTCTCTGTACGGTCGTCATGGCTGCCGCCGCACCCCTCACCCCGGCGGCACACGCGGCGGACGACGGTGTCTCGGTCAGCCCCTCCGTCCCGTCCCCCGGCAGCGAGCTGGGGCTTCGGGTGACCGGCTGCACGGGCAGGTCGGGCGCCGCCACCTCGGCAGCCTTCGTCAGCGACGCCCGGCTCAGCGGCTCGGACGGGACACTGACCGGCGAGACCCGCGTCCGCTCCGCGCTGGGCCGCGAGCACTCCTACGAGGTCAAGGTCACCTGCGAAGGCGAGGACGGCCCCAAGTCCATCACCGCCCCGCTCACCCTCGCCGGCGCCGCGGCCTCCCCGTCGGACGTCGCGCCCCCGTCCGGTCACGCCTCACCGGTCGCCCCCGTCAAGGCGGGCGGCGGCGCCGCCGCGGAGTTCGCCACCGAGGACGCCCGGCAGGCCGGACCCGACGCGGCGCACACCGTCACCGGACTGGTCCTGGCCGGCGTGGCCGGTGTCGCCGTCATGGGCCTGCGCGGCCGCCGCGACCGCAGGACGGGTTGACCGCTCATGTCCTCCCGGGAAGGTGTCACCGGCACCGGACGGCTGGCCACGGGCGTGGTCTGGGCGCTGCTGCTGCTCGGGCTGTGGCTGTGGGGCCGTGAGGTGACCGACGTACGGCACGGATTCACCACGCCCGCCACAGGCGACATGGCGGCGGTGGGCCGCCCGCCCATCGCCGCCATGCCGCCCGCCGCCGAGCCCCTGAAAGGCGCGCGGCCCCAGCGCCTGGACATCCCCGGCCTCGGCGTCCAGGCACCGGTCGTGACCCGAGGGCTCGACGCGGACGGGGCGCCCGACCCGCCGCCGTACGACCAGCCGGGAGTCGTCGGCTGGTACGGCGCCGGTGCCGAGCCGGGCACCGCCGGCACCGCGCTGATGGTGGGCCACGCCGACACGGAGACCCGCCCCGCCGTCTTCCACGCACTCGGCGCCCTGCGCCCCGGCCAGACCGTCCGGGTCGTCCGGGACGACGGCAGGATCGCCGAGTTCACCGTGGAGGACGTCACGGTCCTCGGCCGGGACGACTTCGACGCCCACCAGGCCTACGGCGCACGGAAGCCGGGGCGCGCCGAGCTGCGGCTGATCACCTGCGGCGGCACCTTCGACCGGGCCACCGGCAGCTACACGGCGAACGTGGTCGTCTCGGCGTACCTCACCGGAACCGCTCTGTAACAGCTCACGGCCGGGTCCGAAGGCGACCTCGTGGGAGCAACGCGACGTATGCCAGGATTGGGCCTTGCGGACCGGTGCACCCAAGGGGGAGTTGGACGTACGGCAGCAGGGGGGCGGCCGGAGTGCGGGCGACCGCGGTGGTGCTGGGGCGGCACTGCTCATCGCGGGCTGCTCGTCCGGCGGCGAGGACGGCGACGGCGGCAAGGACGGCGACGGCGCCGCCGGTGCCGCGATCACCCAACAGCCCGAGCAGGACTCGCCGTTCTGGGTCAACCCGCACGGCAACGCGGCCGGGCAGGTCGCCGACTACGCGCGGGAGGGCAGGAGGGCCGAGGCCGACGAGATCCGGAAGATCGCTCAGCAGCCGACCGGTGAGTGGATCGGCCCGGAGGACCCGGAGCGGGAGGCGCGCGCCTTCACCGGGGCCGCCGCCCAGGCCGACCGCACGGCCCTGCTCGTCCTCTACAACATCCCGCACCGCGACTGCGGTCAGTACTCGCAAGGCGGCGCCGCGGACGGCAACGCCTACCGGGCCTGGATCGACGGCGTCGCCCGGGGCGTCGGCGACCGCTCGGCGACGGTGATCCTGGAACCCGACGCGCTGCTGCACCTGGTGGACGGCTGCACGCCGGGCGAGTTCCACGAGGAGCGGTACGCCCTGCTGACGTACGCCGTCGGCAAGCTCAAGTCCCAGCGGAACACCCGGGAGGCCCCGAGGAACGCCATCAGCTCGGGCTCGGTCGGCAGCGGCGCCCCGGAGGTCAGCCGGCGGTCGACGATGAGCTTCTTGATCCTCTCCTGGAGGTCACGCGCTGCCATGGCCAGAGGGTAACCGGCCATAACCGGGGAGGACCCTGCTCCGCCCATGAAGAAGGCCCCTCACCGATGTGAGGGGCCTCGCTCGTCGAGTGCGCCGCCAGGGACTCGAACCCCGGACCCGCTGATTAAGAGTCAGCTGCTCTAACCAACTGAGCTAGCGGCGCCTGCTGACGTCGTTAACTCTACATGACCTCCGGGAGTGCTCCCGGCCACCGCGGGGCGGCCCGCCGGGCCCGGGGTGGGGGGCCTTACATCATTCGGACCGTCAACATGCGCACCCGGAACACAGTTGTGAAACTGATCAACGTGCATAGGCCCGGAAGATCTCGCCTGGAGTGTGAGGGGAATCGCATGGAGACCCCGGTGTTCGAGGAAATCGATCCCGCGAGCGACTGCGACTGCCCCGGATGCGCCCACTGGCGCCGCCTGCTCCCGCGTTCCGCCCCCCACCGCCCCTTCGCCCACCCCGCCGCCCGCCGCGCCCTCGCCCTCGCCGCCATGACCTCCGCCGCCCTCGGCGCAGGGCAGATCGCGCCCGCCGTCGCCGCCGTCCACGCTCCCCTCCGGCCCGGCGTTCCCGCAGGTGACGAGCCGGGGACCCCCCAGGGCGGGACGGCCCCGCTGCACGGCCCGGCCGGGACGCCGGTCAAGCCGTCGGACGCGGCGAAGACGCCCGGGATCACCCGGGAGGAGATCATCAGGCGCGCCCAGAGGTGGGTCGACGCGAAGGTGCCGTACAGCATGACCTCCTACTGGTCGGACGGTTACCGGCAGGACTGCTCGGGCTACGTCTCGATGGCCTGGAGCCTGCCGCAGAACGAGTGGACCGGCTCCCTCCACACCTTCGGCGTCCGCATCGCCAAGGCGGAGCTCCAGCCCGGCGACATGCTGCTGTTCCACAACCAGGACAACCCGCAGAACGGCTCCCACGTCGTGCTCTTCGGCGGCTGGAGCGACCACACCCGGACGTCCTACATCGCCTACGAGTCGACCAGCCCGCACGCCCGCCGGGCCGTGACCCCGTACGCCTACTGGAGCAACTCCGCCCGCTACGTCCCGTATCGCTACAAGGGCGTGGTGGAGACCCCGCCCGCCACCCCACCGGAGACCCCGCCCGTGACTCCTCCCGAGACGCCACCCCAGACCCCGTCAGTGCCCCCGGCCGACGCGCAGCAGGGTGACAAGCGGGCCCCGGCACCCCACGCCGGGCCCGGCCAGCCCGCCTCGCACGGGGTGCCGGGCTACCCGGGGCGTGCCATGTTCCGGCCCGGCGCGAACAACCCGTACATCACCCAGCTCGGCAGGCAATTGGTGAAGAAGGGGTTCGGCAGGCACTACCCGAACGGGCCCGGCCCGCGCTGGGGCGAGGCGGACCGGCGAGGCGTCGAGGCATTCCAGCGCACCCAGGGCTGGCGGGGCGGCGCCGCCGACGGCTTCCCGGGGCCGGAGACCTGGCGCCGGCTCTTCTCCTGAGCCGCTGATCCCCTACGTACGCATCTGGCGCGGAGGCTGGAGACACGCATGACCACGACCACTCCCCAGACCCCCGACCCCGGGGGAGCGGAGCAGGCCCCGCCGGCTCCGGCCCGGCCCACCCGGGTGATCCACACCGAGGCCACCACGGAGATCCCCGTCCACCTGCTCTTCCGCGACGACCCGGACCCGGTGTCGGTGCAGCTGCGGCCGGCCGTGGTGGGCCGCCGGCAGGGCACGGGCGAGCAGCCGCGGCTGCGCCGCCCGGTTCCGGCCCGGGCCCGCCCGGTGCCGCACGTCGACCCCGATCTGGTGGAGCGGCCCGCGCGGGTGATGCCCGCGGCGGTGGGGGTGCTCGCCGGTGCCGCCGGTGCGGCCGGGTGCGCGGCCACCTCGTGGTGGGCGGGCACGATGCCGCCGGCGGTGGCGGCGGCGCTGGGGCTGCCCGCCGCCGGGGCCGCTCCCGGTCCTGCGCTGTGGGCGGCGTACGCGGGGGCCGGGGCGCTGGGCCTGTTCGGGGTCGGCGGCCTGGCGCGGGGGCGGACCGGGCGGGCCTGGGTGCTGGGCATGTTCGGCCGCTACCGGGGGACCGTGCGGCGGACCGGTCTGATGTGGGTCAATCCGCTGCTGCTGCGCCGCAGGGTCGACGTACGGCTGCGGCACTGGCGCAGCGAGCCGATGCCGGCGGCCGACGGGAGCGGGGTCGCGCTGCGGGTGGTGGTGCTGGTGGTGTGGCGGGTGCGGGACACCGCGCGTGCGGTGCTCGCGGTCGAGGACCACGAGACGTATCTGCGGGTCTGCGTGGAGGCGGCGCTGGCGCGGGTGCCGGTGGAGATGCCCGGGGCGGCGAAGCCCGCGGTGGACGCGGCGGCCGACGCGCTGACCCGGCTGGTGGCGGCGGACGCGACGCCGGTGGGACTCGAGGTGTTCTCGGTGCGGCCGGTGCGGGTGGAGTACGCCCCGGAGGTGGCCGACGTGATGCACCGCCGCCGGATCGCCGCGCTGGACGCCCAGCACCGGGCGAGCGTGCTGACGTCGGTGGTGGACTCGGTGGAGGACACGGTGACCCGGCTGACCATGCGAGGGCTGGTGGCGCTCGACGACCACGAACGCAAGGTGCTGGTGAAGGACTTGACGGTGGCGTTCTGCGCGGGCCGGGCAGAAACAGGCCACTGATTGGTATGGACATGTTCAACTCGCAGCAATAAACTCAGCCTTGGTCTAGACCTGCAAGCTCAGTGAACTTCCCCCACGTTCTCCAGGAGCGGCAGTATGCGCAGAAAGACCAAGTTGTCCGCCGCGATGGTGGGTCTGGCGACCACCGGTGCCCTGGTGCTCTCCTCCGGCGGAGCCAGCGGCCACGGCTACACCGACCTGCCCATCAGCCGGCAGAAGCTCTGCCAGAACGGCACGGTGACCAACTGCGGCAACATCCAGTGGGAGCCGCAGAGCGTCGAGGGCCCGAAGGGCTTCCCCTCCTCGGGGCCGGCCGACGGGCGGATCTGCTCCGGCAACAACACCCCGTTCGCCCAGCTCGACAGCCCGCGCACCCCGTCGGGCGGCGCCTGGCCGGCGACCAAGGTCAACGGTGGCCAGAGCTACACGTTCCGCTGGCAGTTCACCGCCATGCACGCCACGACCGACTTCAAGTACTACGTCACCAAGCCGGGCTGGAACCAGAACCACAACCTGGCCCGGTCCGACCTCAACCTGACCCCGTTCCTCACGGTCCCCTACAACGGTCAGCGTCCGCCGCAGACCCTCTCGCACAGTGGCACCCTGCCGTCCGGGCTCAGCGGCCGGCACGTCATCGTCGCGGTGTGGACGATCGCCGACACCGCCAACGCGTTCTACGCCTGCTCGGACGTCACGTTCTGAGCACATCCGGGACGCGAAGGAGCCCCCCGCTTCCGCGAGGGGCTCCTGTGCTGTGCGCCGCCAGGGACTCGAACCCCGGACCCGCTGATTAAGAGTCAGCTGCTCTAACCAACTGAGCTAGCGGCGCGTGACTCCCGCCGCCCGCGTTCCGCGGCCGGCGACGTAGAAAATACTACCCGGTCCGCGGGGGTGGTCCTGACCACCCCCACGGGTCTGGATCGGTCTAGATCGCCAGGGAGAGCAGCACCGGGGCCGCGTTGCGGTTCAGGGTGTCCGCCGCCTCGCGCAGCCGGTGGGCGTGCTCGACCGGCAGTGACAGTGCCAGGCAGCCCACCGCGGAACCGGCGGTGATCGGGACGGCCGCGCACACCGTGCCGATCGCGTACTCCTGGAGGTCGAGCACCGGCACCGTGGGCGGCTGGGCGTCCAGCCGGGAGAGCAGCACCTTGTCGCTGGTGATCGTGCGCGAGGTGAGGCGGGCCATCTTGTGCCGGGCGAGATGGTCGCGGCGGCCGTCGTGGTCCAGCTGGCCGAGCAGGCTCTTGCCGACCGCGGTGGCGTGCGCCGAGTAGCGGAAGTCGACCCACTCGTTGACCGCCGGGGTGGCCGGGCCCGCCGCGTACTGGGTGACCCGGACCTCGCCGTCGAGGTAGCGGCTGATGTAGACGGCCGCGCCGACGGAGTCCCGCAGCCGGTCGAGGGTGCGCTGGAGCTGCTCGCGCAGGGCCGCGTCGTGCTGGTGCGCGGAGCCGAGGCGGGCGAACGCGGCACCGGTGACGTAGGCCCCTTCGGCGTCCTGGTCGACGTACCCCTCGCGGCGCAGCATCCGCAGCAGGCCGTCCAGCCGGTCCGCGCGCAGGCCGGTCCGGCGGGTGATCCCGGTGACGGTGACACCGGCGGAGTGCCGTGCCACCGTCTCCAGGACGCGCAGCGCGTCCTGCGCCGAGTGGTACGGCGCGGTCGGCTCGTGCTTCAGCGCCACGGTGTCCCCCTGCGCTCGCTCGCTTCCGTCCTGGGCCTGCTCTCGCTCTCCACGATAACCGGCAAGAGGCCGGTAGTGAGCGGCAGTTGACGAGATGACGACCCTCCCAGCAGGCGCGTAGCCAGCTGGCATATGCCGCCGGGATGCCCCGCCGCCCGGACCTCGGGTGACTCTACTGGCGCGTAGTGTGACGGGCGGAAAAAATCACAGCACCGCGCTCAGGAACTCCCGCGTCCGCTCGTGCTCGGCGTCGCCGAAGATCTTCTCCGGCGGGCCCGACTCGATCACCCGCCCCGAGTCGAACATCAGGACCTGGTCGGAGATGTCCCGGGCGAAGTTCATCTCGTGGGTCACGCACAGCATGGTGATGTCCGTGCTGCGCGCGATGTCCCGCAGCACGTCCAGCACGCCCGCGACCAGCTCCGGGTCCAGCGCGGAGGTCACCTCGTCGAGGAGCAGCACCTGCGGCCGCATCGCCAGCGCCCGCGCGATCGCCACCCGCTGCTGCTGCCCGCCGGACAGCTGGGACGGCCGCGCGTCGCACTTGTCGGCGAGGCCCACCAGTTCCAGCAGCTCCCGGGCGCGGGCCTCCGCCTCGTCCTTCGGCAGGCCGAGCACGGTGACCGGCGCCTCGGTGACGTTGCGCAGCACGGACATGTTGGGGAACAGGTTGAACTGCTGGAAGACCATCCCGATCTTCTTGCGGATCTCCCGGACCTGCTTCTCCGGCGCGGGGAAGAGCCGGTCACCGCCGACGGTGATCGTGCCCTCGTCGGGCTTGATCAGGGTCATCAGCATCCGCAGGATCGTGGTCTTGCCCGATCCGGACGGCCCGATCAGGGTGACGTGCCGGCCCGCGTCGACCGAGAAGTCGAGGTGGTCGAGGACGAGGTTGTCGCCGAACCGCTTGGTCACCTGCTCCAGGCGGACCAGCGGGGTGGCGCCGGCCGGGTTGCCGTCGGTGGGCTGCTTGTTGGTGTCAACGGACAAGACGTCGCTCCAGGGTGCGCAGAAGTACGGAGGCCAGATACGAGACGAGGACGAAGGCCACGCCGATCACGGTGATGGGCTCGACGAACCGGAAGTGCTCCTGGGAGAACAGCCGCGCCTGCCCGAGCATCTCCAGCACGGTGATCGTCATGAGCAGCGGCGTGTCCTTCAGCATCGAGATCACGTAGTTCCCGAGCGCCGGCACCACCCGGCGGACCGCCTGCGGCAGGATCACCACCTGCCACGTCCGGACCGCAGGCAGGCTGAGCGCGGTCGCGGCCTCCCACTGCCCGGTCGGCACGGCCTCGATACCGGCCCGGTAGACCTGCATCGTGTACGTCGAGTAGTGCAGGCCGATCGCGAAGACACCGGTGGTCAGCGCGGAGAACGCCAGGCCCCACTCGGGCAGCACGTAGAAGAGGAAGAACAGCTGTACCAGCAGCGGCGTGTTCCGCACGAACTCGGTGAACGCCCCGACCGGCCAGCGCACCCAGCGGGTCGGCGTGCGCATCAGCAGCGTCCACACCAGCCCCAGCAGGAACGAGATCAGCGAACCCAGCACCAGCGCCTGCAGCGTGACGAGCAGGCCTTCCCAGAACTGCGGCATGAACTCGCGGACGGCTCCCCAGTCCCAGTTCATCGGGCCACCCCCGCCTTGAGTCGGCGCTCAAGACCGCGCATCAGGCGGGTGAGCAGGAACGCGATCACGAAGTAGATGAGCAGTACGTACGTGTAGATCTCCGCGCTCTCCTGCAGCGCGAGCCGCACCAGGTTGCCGCTGAACGCCAGGTCGCCCATGCCCATGACCGACACCAGGGCGGTGCCCTTGAGCAGTTCGACCAGCAGGTTGGAGAACGGCGGGACCATCTCGGGCACGGCCTGCGGCAGCAGGATCAGCCGCATCCGCTGCCAGGGCGTGAAGCTGAGCGCGATTGCGCCCTCACGCTGCGCCGGGTCGACGGAGTTCAGCGCGCCGCGCACGATCTCCGAGCCGTACGCCCCGTAGGTCAGCCCCAGAGCCAGGGTGCCCGCCCACAGCGGCACGAGCTGCCAGCCGAAGGCCAGCGGCAGCACGAAGAACACCCAGAAGATCATCACCAGGGCCGAGGTGCCGCGGAACACCTCCGTGTAGAAACCCGCGACGAAGCGCACGAGCCGCAGCCGGTGGGTGCGCGCGATCCCGACGGTGAAGGACACGGCCGCTGCCAGCAGCGCGCTGAGGACCAGCAGCTGGACGGTGGTCCAGGTGCCCGTGAGTACCAGTTCCCAGAGTCCCGAGGTCATCCGCCGCACAGCTCCTTCGCGGTCAGCTCGGTCATCTCGGCCCGGGTGAAGCCGAACGGCCTGAGGATCCGGAAGACCTCGCCGCTCTTCTTCATCCTGTGCAGCTCCACGTTGAAGGCGTCGCGCAGCTTCGTCTCGTTCGGCCGGAACGCGAAGGCGCCGCCGGCGAGCTGCGGCTTGCCGTCGATGACCGGGGTGAAGGGCCTGGTCGCCTCCGCCTTCGCGGAGCCCCGCACGACCATGCGGGAGGTGACGGCGGTGGCGGCGAAGAAGTCGACCCGCCCGGCCTCGACGGCGTTCAGCCCGGCGACCTGGTCGGGGACGATCAGGATGTCGCCGCGCCGGTACCCGGCCTCGACGGCGTGCTCGATCTGGGCGTAGCCCGTACCGGTGGCGATCCGCGCCTTCCTCGCGAACGCCGACCTGTAGTCGCGCAGCTCCATGGGATTGCCCTTGCGCACGACGAACGCGTCGGGCATCTGGTAGTCGGGGTCGGCGAAGATGACCTGCTCGCAGCGTTCCGGGGTGACGTACATCCCGGCCGCCACGACGTCGAACTGCTGGGAGTTCAGGCCGGGGATGAGCGAGCCGAACTCGGTCGGCACGGGCTGCACCCGGTCCACCCCGAGCCGTTTGAAGATCGCCTTGGCCAGTTCGGGCGCCTCGCCGGTCAGTTCGCCGTTCTTGTCGATGTACCCGAACGGGATCTCGCCCGCGATGCCCAGGCGTACGACGCCGGCGGCCCGCATCCGGCCGAGCAGGTCACCGCCGTTCGAGTCCGAGGCGGTGGCCACGCGGCTGCAGCCGGCGGCGCCCAGCGCGCCGAGCGCCGCGACCCCCGCGAGCAGCGACCGGCGGGCGGGCCCGGCGGCGGGTCCCGGAGTCGGTTCGGATATGTGGTCGGTGTCAGTCGGGCCTCTGTGTGGTGGAGCCATGGGCGCGCGGCTACCCGACCGCACGCGGGTTATGCCGGTCTTTTCGAGCCCCGCACCGACACGGGCCCGGCGGCAGGGCCCCTTGACCGCGCCGCCGCCGGGCACTCCCATGGAACCCATGGCTGATCGCTACATCGAGGTCTCGCTGGACAAACGCGCCGTCACCTGCACGGCCCGGCTGCTCGACGACCGCGCGCCGGTCACCTGCGCGGCCGTCTGGGACGCCCTGCCGCTGTCCGGCGAGGTCTACCACGCCAAGTACGCCCGCAACGAGATCTACGCCCTCTTCCCGCCCTTCGCGGCATCCGAGCCACCCCTCGAAAATCCGACCGTAACCCCCATTCCGGGCGATCTGTGCTATTTCGCCTTCGCCGGTACGGAGTTGGGCACCAAGGCCTACGGCTACGACCGCGAGGTCCGCGCCGGTACGACCCTCGTGGACCTGGCGCTCTTCTACGAACGCAACAACCTGCTGCTCAACGCCGACGTCGGCTGGGTCCCCGGCATCGTCTGGGGCCAGATCGTCGAGGGCCTGCCCGCGATGGCCGAGGCCTGCAACGACCTGTGGCGGACCGGCGCGGCCGGGGAGACGCTCAGCTTCCGGCGGGCCTGACAGCGGCGGCGGCACCCGCCTCGTACAGGGCGTGTGCCGCCCGCAGCACCAGGTCGTCCCGGTGCCGGGCCGCCACCAGCTGCAGCCCGATCGGCAGGCCGTCCCCGTCCGTCCCGACGGGCACGGTCGCCGCGGGCTGCTGGGTCATGTTGAACGGGTAGGTGAACGGGGTCCAGCCCGTCCACCGCCGGTGCCCCGAACCCTTCGGCACCTCGGCGCCCGCCTCGAACGCCGTGACCGGCAGGGTCGGGGTGAGCAGCAGGTCGTAGGTGTCGTGGAAGCGGCCCATCCGCCGGCCCAGATCCATCCGGACGTCCACCGCGGCCAGATAGTCCAGCGCCGAGCAGCGGGCACCCTGCGCGCAGATCTCCCGCAGCCCCGGGTCCAGCAGGGCGCGCTGCTCCGGCCCGAGACGCTGGGTGACGCGGGCCGCCCCGCTGAACCACAGCGTGTGGAAGGCGTCCACCGGGTCGGTGAGGTCGGGGTCGGTCTCCTCGACGTACGCGCCGAGTTCCGCCAGCCGCTGCACCGCCCGCCGTACCGCCGCCGCGACCGCGGGCCGCACCGCCACCTGCCCCCCGAGCGACGGCGAGTACGCCACCCGCAGCCCGCGCACGCCGCCCACCAGGCCGTCGGAGAAGGGCGCGGACGCCGCCGACAGCGCCGACCAGTCGCGCGAGTCCGGGCCACCGATCACGTCCATCAGCAGCGCCGCGTCCGCCGCGTCCCGGGTCATCGGCCCCACGTGCGCGAGCGTCCCGAACGCGCTCGCCGGGTACAGCGGCACGCGCCCGTACGTCGGCTTCAGCGCGAAGATGCCGCAGAAGGCGGCCGGGATGCGCACACTGCCGCCGCCGTCGGTGCCGAGCGCCAGCGGCCCCGCCCCCAGCGCCACGGCCGCCGCCGCGCCGCCGCTGGAGCCGCCCGCGGTGCGCGCGGGGTCGTACGGATTGCGCGTCACCCCGCTGAGCGGCGAGTCCGTGACGCCCTTCCAGCCGAACTCGGGTGTCGTCGTCTTGCCGAGGAAGACCGCGCCGTGCTCGCGCAGCCGGGCGACGGAGGGGGCGTCCTCGTCCCAGCGGCCGGCCGGATCGACCGTGCGGGAGCCGCGCAGGGTCGGGGCGCCGCGCAGCAGCAGGATGTCCTTCACGGTGACCGGCACCCCGTCGAGCAGCCCGTCCGGCTCACCGCGCCGCCATCGCTCCTGCGACTCCCGCGCACGGCGCAGCGCGTCCTCGGCGGTCAGCCGGACGAAGGCGTTCACCTCCGGCTGGATCGCCTCGGCCCGCTCCAGCGCCGCGCGGGCCGCCTCCACGGGGCTGAACTCGCCCTTGCGGTAACCGTCGAGGAGCCGTACGGCGGTCAGCTCGGTGAGCTCGGTCATCCACCCTCCCAGGAACGTCAGTGTCCGGGTACATACCCACGCTGTTTGTCCACCACGTTCGGCAGCGGCCGGCCCGCCTCCCACGCCTCGTACAACTCCACGAACTGCGCACCGAGTTCGTCCCGCCAGCCCGCCGTGTCGCCGCTCATGTGCGGGGACACGATCAGGTTCGGCACCTGCCACAACGGGCTGTCCGGCGGCAGGGGTTCGGCCTCGAAGACATCCAGGGCCGCGCCCGCGATCCAGCGCTTGGCGAGCGCCTCGGCGAGCGCGTCCGCCACGACCAGCTGCCCCCGGCCGACGTTGACGAAGCGGGCGGACGGCTGCATCATCCCGAAGCGGCGGGCGTCGAACATGCCCCGCGTCTGCTCCGTGAGCGGCGCCGCAGAGATCACCCAGTCGGCCCGGGACATCAGCCGGTCCAGGTCGCCGGGGCCGTGGACGCCGGTGCGCGGGGTGCGGCCGACGAGAGCGGTGGTGACGCCGAGCGCCTTCAGGGTGCGGACGATCGCCCGGCCGATCGGGCCGGAGCCGACCACCACCGCGCGGCCCCCGGTGACCTTCTGCGACTCGCGGTGCCGCCAGATCCGCTCCCGCTGGAAGTCCAGCGTGCGAGGCAGGTCCTTCGCCATCGCCAGCACGAGGGCGGCGACGTACTCGGCGATGGGCTGGTCGAAGATGCCGCGCGCGTTCGTCACCACGGTGCCGGACGCGGCGAGTTCCGGACACATCAGGTGGTCCACGCCCGCGCTCGCGGTGTGCACCCAGCGCGGCCGCGGCCCCTCGCCCGGCCAGGCCTCCCGCACGGCGTGCGAGGTGAAGTCCCACACGAGCAGCACATCCGCGTGCGGCAGCCGCTCGGCGAGCGCCGCGGCGTCCGTGTGCTCGATCAGGGCGCGGCCGGTGAGGCGGCCCAGCCGGGGGAGCGGTTCGGCGTCCAGGACGAGCAGGGTGGGGGTGGGCATGAGCAGCCGTTTCTCCAGCCGTTCGCGGGGGCGGCCGACCGTGGGTCGACGGCCGGTGACGACATGTCAACGGGGTTTAACCGCTTGTTGACCTGGGAGTGATCCAGGCGGATTGACCACGCTCGCACCCGAACCTACCGTCGTCAACACGGGCGTTCCCCACGATCCGTTGCCCACTCGTCTCCGAGCGTGAGGCCGGTGCCTGCCATGGACGTCGCTTTTCTCGGCGGACCGGCTCCGCAACGCGGAATCGGTGTCGTCGCCCCCTTCGACTTCGCGCTGGACCGCGAACTGTGGCGCTGGGTGCCCGACGAGGTCTCCCTGCACGTCACCCGCACCCCCTACGTGCCGGTCGAGGTGAGCCTGGACCTCGCCCGCCTGGTCAGCGAGCACGAGACGCTGAGCGAGGCGGTGCGCACACTGAACGCGGTCGAGCCCGAGGTGATCGGCTACGCCTGCACCTCGGGCAGCTTCGTCGGCGGCGTGATCGGTGAGCGCGCCATGTGCGAGGCGATGAGCCGGGCGGGCAACGTGCCGGCGATCACCACCTCGGGTGCGCTGCTGGAGGCGCTGGTCGAGCTGGACGTCCGGCGGGTGGCGCTCGTGACGCCCTACACGGTGTCGGTGACGCGGGCGTTGGAGAGCTATGTCGCTGAGGCGGGCGTCGCGGTCACCGGCTGCGCGTTCATGGGGCTGACCCGGCACATCTGGAAGGTGCCGTACCGCGAGGTCGTGGACATGGCCCGGCAGTCCGTGCGCGGCGCCGCCGACGCCCTGTTCATCAGCTGCACCAACCTGCCGACCTACGACGTGATCCCGCAACTGGAGGCCGAGCTGCGCATACCGGTGATCTCCGCCAACCAAGTGACGATGTGGGCGGCGCTGCGCCGACTGGGTACCCGTGCGGTGGGGCCGTACCAGGCGCTGATCGATCCGGCGGCGCGCACCGGCCCCGTACTGCCGGGGGACACCCCCGGCGCCGTAGTGCCGGAAGAAGAGCAGCAGCAGGAAGGCTGGACATGACAGCACTGGGATTCCTCTACCCGGGCCACTCCGCCGAGGACGACTATCCGCGCATCGAACAGCTCCTGGGCAGCGACATCCGGGTCGACCTGGTGCACACCGACATCGGCGAGGACGCCCACCGGGTGGACGCCCTGCTCGAGATGGGCGCCCCGGCCCGGCTCGCGGCCGGCGTGCAGGAGCTGCGGCACGCCGGTGCCGAAGCCGTCGTGTGGGCCTGCACCAGCGGCAGCTTCGTGCACGGCTGGGACGGCGCACACGAGCAGGTGCGCACCCTCGCCCAGGCCGCGGGCATGCCGGCGTCCTCGACGTCCTTCGCGTTCGTGCACGCCGTACGGGAGGTCGGTGCGGGGCGGGTCGCGGTCGGGGCGACCTACCCCGAGGACGTGGCCCGGCTCTTCGTGGACTTCCTGGGGGCGGCCGGCATCGAGGTGAGCGGCGTCCGCAGCTCCGGGATCGTCACCGCGGCCGAGGTGGGCACCTGGGGCGAGGCCGAGGTCTTCGCGCTGGCCCGCGCCGCCGACGCGCCCGACGCGCAGGCCCTCCTCCTGCCGGACACGGCGCTGCACACGGCCGCGCACATCCCGGCCCTGGAGAAGGAACTGGGCAAGCCGGTCCTCACCGCCAACCAGGTCACGGTCTGGGAGGCGCTGCGGCTCGCGGACCGCCGGGTGAACGCCCCGGAGCTGGGCGCCCTGTTCACCAAGGAGCCGATCGTGCAGGTGTGAGGGGCCCGCCGACGAGGTGGTTGCCCGGTACAACCTTGTCGCGGTCAGGGTGGTCTTGATCCCGTGGACCCCGCGCCGCACCTCGGCGCGGGGCACTGAACCGGGAGAAGAACCATGAGAGCCACCGCTGTCCGCCGTACCGCACTGACCGCTTCCGCGGCCGTCCTCGCCCTCGTGGTCACCGCCTGCGGTGGAGGCGACCAGGCCGGCGCGGAGGCCGGCGACAAGGAGGCGAAGGGCGGCGCCGGGTCCACCGAGGCGGCGGCGAAGGCGCTGACCGCCGCCGAGCTGGACAAGCTCGCGCTCGCCATGGCCGACCTCAAGGACCACCAGGTCAAGAAGCCGGGCAAGGCCGACCTCTTCGACCCCGCCACCCTCTCCGTCGAGCAGGCGGAGTGCGAGCCCGTCGCCCAGGCGCTGTCCGCCCTGCCGGCGGGCGAGCCGGCGGCGAGCGCCCAGCGGCTCGTCACCCAGAACTCCAAGGCGGCCGGCGAGGGCATGCCCTCGATGGAGGAACTGGCTGAGATGACGGAGGAGGAGGCCGAGGCGGCCATGCTCGACTCGCTCGACATCACCAAGACCATGACCTCCCTGTGGTCCTACGACGCCGACGGCGCGGAGCGGAACCTCGCCGCGCTCCGGGCGGCCGGCCAGAAGTGCGCCGGGGGCTTCTCCATGGCGGTCGGTGGTGAGAAGCAGCAGGTCACCAAGGTCACCGAGGAGAAGCTCGCGGTCGGCGAGGACGCCGTCGCCTGGACGGTGGGCACGAAGACGGACGGCGGCACCCCTGCGGAGACCAAGGTGGTCGTCTTCCGGCAGGGCACCACCCTCGCCGGGTTCTCGTCCTTCAACATCGCGGCGGCCGGCCGGGGCGAGGAGACCGCGCAGCCGACCGCGGTCATCGACGCGCAGGAGGCCAAGCTCCGGTGATCCGGAACGGGAGAACCCCGGCCCGCCGAGGCGGAGCCGGGGTTCCTCGCTGGAGCGCCGGGCAGGCCTTGCACCTGCATCTCCCCGCAGGAAGCGGGGCGTCTTTCCTTGGACCACCAACGCACTGCCCGCCGACGGGGACTGACCCCTGGGCAGGCATGATGATCGTACCCCAGCTCCCCGGCGTGCGCACCACGCGCGGTACGCGGGAGGCACAGGGCTCCCCGCCGGGTCCGCGGGCCGCGTCGGTCGCGGGTGCCGGGTAGGTTCACCCTCGGTACCCGGCGGGCATCCGGACGGGAAGCGAGGGCGGCGGCGTGGCGGACCGGTGGTTGTCGGAGCGGGCCTGGGCGGCGGAGGCCGCCGTGTCGGACGGGTTCGACCTGTCGGAGTGCGTGCGCGAGCCCATCCACCTCCTGGGCGGTATCCAGTCCTACGGCTCACTGGTCGCGGTCGACCCCGCCACCGGACTCGTGGAGGTGGCATCGCAGAACACCGGCGCGATGTTCGGGGTGGGGCCCGCCGCGCTGGTCGGCGGGCCCGTCACCCGTGTCCTGCCGGCCGCCCACTACGACGAGGCGGTGCGCGGCACGTCCGCGGACGACGAGGTGCCGGTCGCCTTCCCCGTGGTGGCAGGCCACGGGTGGCCGACGGACGGGCAGGTCGACGTGTCCGCGCACCGCCGGGACGGGCTGCTTGTACTGGAGTTCGAGCCACGCACCGGTGGCGCGCCGGGCTTCTCCACCTTCTACCAGGGCATCAGACGAGCCCTGGCCGGGCTGCGGGGCGCCGGCACCGTCGCCGACTGCTGCCGGATCGCGGCCCGCGAGATGCGGGCGCTGACCGGCTTCGACCGCGTGGTGGTCTACCGCTTCGACGAGGAGGACGGCCCCGGCGAGGTCGTGGCCGAGGACGTCACCCCGGGATGGGAGCCCTGGCTGGGGCTCTGGTTCCCGGCGACGGACATCCCGCCACAGGCCCGGCGGCTGTACCGGGAGAACTGGATCAGGGTGATCTGCGACGTCGAGGACACCACCGTGGGGCTGCACCCGCCGGTGCGCGCGGCGACCGGAGCGCCGCTGGACCTGTCACAGGCGGCCCTGCGCACCGTGTCCGGCTTCCACCTGGAGTACCTGCGCAACATCGGGGTGCGGTCGTCGATGTCGGTGTCCGTACTGCGGGAGGGGCGGCTGTGGGGCCTGATCGCCTGTCACGGGGCCGGTCCCGTACGCCTGCCGCCCGAGGTCCGCTCGGCCTGCGAGATGTTCGGCACGGCCTTCTCCCTGCAACTGGCCCTGATCGAGGAACGGGAACGGTCGGACGCCCTGAGCGAGTCGGGACGCCGGGCCGCGTCGGTGGCCCGGCTGCTGGAGCACGGGCTGGAGGACCGGTTCGCCGAGCATGTCCGGCCGGTGGCCGACCTGTTGCGTGCCGACGGCGTCCTGCTCAGCCGGGGCGGCCGGATTGTGGCCGGCGGCGCCGGCTTTCCGGAGGACCTGGTGCGAGCCCTGGCCGGACGCGCCGCCGCGCTGACACCCGGCGCGGTGTGGGCGACCGACCGGCTGGCGGAGGTGCCGGCCGGGGAACTGGCGTGGGACGGACCTCAAGGGGAAGGGCCTCAAGGGCACGGTCCGGCGGGCGTCCTGATGGTGGCGCTCAGCCGGTCCGGGGACTTCCTCGCCTGGTCGCGCGGGGAACGCCCGGCGCCCCGGCAGTGGGCGGCGGACCCCGCGGCCCCGCTCCGGGTGGGGCCGCGCGGCGAGCGGCTGACGCCGCGCGGTTCGTCGGCGGTGTTCCGGGCGACGATGCGCGGCCGGAGCCTGCCGTGGTCCGCCCGCGACGAGGCCGCCGCACGGGAACTGTGGCGGCTGCTCACCGAGTTGGTGCTGCGCCAGGCCGACGCCGTGTCGGCGCTCAACGACGAGTTGCGCACCACGAACCTGGACCTGGACTCCTTCGCCCACGTCGCCGCCCACGACCTCAAGGAGCCGCTGCGCGGCATCTCCAACGCGGCGACGTTCGCCATCGAGGACGCCACCGCCCTGGACGACGCCACCCTGCGCAGACTGCACACCATGCGACGGCTCGCCGACCGCATGGACTCGCTGCTGAACTCCCTGCTGCACTTCGCCCGGCTGGGCCGCGCCGGTTTGCGGGTCGAGGAGGTGGACCTGGGCGGCGTGCTGGACGCGGCGCTCGAGGTGGCCGGCCCGCGCCTGGAGGAGGAGCGGGTGACGCTGCGGCGCGGCCCGCTCGGACGGGTGACGGCCGACCCCGACCGGCTGCACGAGATCCTGGTGAACCTCCTGGTCAACGCCGCCAAGTACGCCCGCGACGGCGCCGACCGCTGGGTGGAGGTGTCCGCCGGGCCGGGGGAGGCGGGAGAGACCGTGATCGTCGTGCGGGACAACGGCATCGGCATCGCACCGGAACAGCAGCAGGAGGTGTTCGAGCTGTTCCGGCGCCTGCACGGAGCGACGGAGCGCGGCGGCGGCACCGGTGTGGGCCTCGCGGTGGTGAAACGCATCGTCGAGCGGCACGGTGGCCGGATGTGGCTGGACAGCACGCCCGGCCGGGGCACGGCGTTCTGCTTCACGCTGGGCGGGACTGCCGCCAGTAGTCGACCGCTCCCTTGAGCACGGTCCGGAACAGCGCGAAGTTCACCGGCTTGTAGATGTAGCTGTCGGCCCCCGCCGCGTAGCAGGCGTCGACCTCCCCCGGGGAGGTCGACGAGGTGAAGACCACGACCGTGACATCCCTCAGCTCGGGCCGGGACCGGATCGCCGCCAGCACGGCGTGCCCGCCGGCGCCCGGCATGTTGAGGTCCAGCAGGATCAGCCCCGGCAGCTCCTGGCGCGCCAGCAGCGAGTCGACCACGCCGTCCCCGCGGCTGACGAACTCGGTGCGCAGGTCGGGGTGGGTCTGGCGCAGGGCGCGTTCGATCGCCTCGGTGTCCTCGGGGCTGTCCTCGACCACCAGGACGCTGCCCTGGTCGATGCGTCCGACGTCGGCTTGCGGCTTCACGGCGTCCCTTCCAGCCGTACGACCAGTACGGCGGTGTCGTCGTTGCCCGTCGCGCGGAACTTCGCCGCCCGGGCGATCAGCTCGGCCGCCGGGTCGGGCGCCTCGTCGCACTCCCGGACGGCCTGCGGCAGCAGGTCCTCGAACATGACGCCCTCCGCGGAGCGCGCCTCGGTCAGGCCGTCGGTGAACATCACCAACGTGTCCCCGGGGCGGAGCTGGACCCGCGTGGGCTCGGCACCTATGTCGGGCAGCACGCCCAGGAACACCCCGGCGCCCTCGATCTCCTCCACCCGCCCGTCGGCTCGCCTGACCATCGGGCGGGGGTGCCCGGCGGCGACGACCTCCGCCGCGCACTCGCCCCGCCCGGTAGGGGTGAGCAGCGCGATCAGAGCGGTGACGAACCGGCTGGCCGACTGGCCGTGCAGGGCCGCGTTGAGCCGGTCCAGCGCGCGGGCGGGCGGGGTGCTGTCCTCCAGCAGGGTGCGCAGGGTGTGCCGGGCCATGCCGGTCATGGCGGCGGCCTCCGCACCGCGTCCGCACACGTCCCCGATGACCAGGGCCAGGCGGCCGTCCCGGTCGACGACGGCGTCGTAGAAGTCACCACCGACGTCCAGGGACGCGTCGGCGACCTCGTAGGCGGCGTGCAGTGCGGCGGCGGGCCACTGCGGCAGCGCGCTGGGCAGGAGCTGGTACTGGAGCAGCTCGACGTTGCGGCGGCGCTGCTCGTAGGCGGTGGTGGTGTCGATGGCCAGGGCGGCGCGCTGGGCGAGGTCGCCCAGCAGACGCGCACTGGCGACCTCCGAGCTGTCCCGGTGGTAGACGAAGGTCAGGGTGCCGATCGCCTTGCCCCGGGCGCGCAGCGGGTTGACGGTCACGGCTCGCACCCCGCGCCCCGGCCCCCCGGCGGCCGCTCCGAACGGCCCGCCGGTCAGGCCGTTCCCGGTGAGGACGACGCTCTCCCCGTCGTCGACGGCGCGTCGTCGCAGCGCCGCCAGCCAGGGGTCGTCGCGGGCGAGGTCGTCGAGCCACGGCTGCACGGAGGCCGCGACGTGCGCGGACGCCACCGGAGCCAGGTGCCCGTCCGGCCGGCGAAGATGCAGGACACAGCCCTCGGCGACGGCGGGCACCGCGAGCCGGGCGACGCGGCCGAGGGTCTCCTCGACGTCCAGGCTGGCGTCCATCTGGAGCGAGGCCTCGGCGAGGAAGGCGTCCTCGATCTGCCGGCGGTCGTGCGCGCGGTACTCCATGATGCGGCGATGGCTGGCCACGAGGATCTCGGCCACCTGGACGAGCTTGCCGGCCAGCCCGGCGTCCGGGTCCGGCCACTCGGTGAGCCCGGCGGAGAACGCCGCCCAGTCCCCGTCGCCGTCGCCCAGCCGGAACCGGGCCTCCAGCGCCCACCGGGCGCCGGCGGCCGCGAGCTCCGCGGCGTCGGGCGCGAAGTCGTCGTCGGCCGCCGACAGGTCGTGGACGTGCACGACCGGTGCGGCGCAGGGCCGCGCGGCCGCGGGGGAGGCGGGCCGGCGGCCGGGGCCCGCGAGGAGCGTGCCCGCGGGCCCGCGGGTGGTCTCGGGGACGGGCCGGTCGACGGTGGCCCTGCGCAGGTAGAGCAGCTCGCCCCCGTGCCAGCGGGTGCCGGTCACGGCCACGACGCCGGGCTCGGCCAGCACCTCGGCGTAGACGTACCGCGCCATGTCCGTCACGTCGGCGATGTCCTGAGCCACCTGCCACATGCCGTGCAGGCGCGCCGCCCAGCCGCCGTCGCCGGGCTCAGGGCGTGCGTTCGTACCGGTCAAGGCCTGATCACCTGCCCATACCTCCCACGCCGCGCCCCACCTCCTCACACGGTACTGCCACCGGCGCGGCGATCACGACCGGGACGACCGGCCCCCGCCCGCACGCACGCCGGTCAGGAGCCCGGCCAGGAATAGCCCACCCCTCCCGCCCGTTGTCCTCGGGGCGAACGTCACCCCACCCAGGAGGCCCCACCGTGTCCGAAGGCGCCACAGAGGAGGTCCGGGGCACAGCCCACGGCACCGCACCCGTCCCCCTCTCCGTCCTGGACCTGGCCACCGTCGGCGCCGGCAGTACCGCCACCGAGGCCCTGCGCACCAGCGTGGACATCGCGCGCCTCGCGGAGCGGCGCGGCTTCCACCGCTACTGGGTCGCCGAGCACCACTCCATGCCGGGCGTCGCCTCCTCGTCCCCGGCCGTGATCCTGGCCCATCTCGCCGCGCACACCGGCCGCATACGGCTGGGCTCGGGCGGCGTCATGCTCCCGAACCACGCGCCCCTCGTCGTCGCGGAACAGTTCGGCACCCTCGAAGCCATGGCCCCCGGCCGCGTCGACCTGGGCCTCGGGCGAGCCCCCGGCACGGACGGCGCCACCGCGGCGGCCCTGCGCCGCTCCGGCCGGCTCGACGAGGGCGCCGACGACTTCCCCGAGCAGCTCGCCGAGCTGACCCGGTTCCTGGACGACGACTTCCCCGACGGCCACCCCTACCGCCGTATCCACGCGGTCCCGGGCCCGGTCCAGGCCACCTCGCCGGGCGGCGTGCAGTCACCGCACCGCCCGCCGGTCTGGCTGCTCGGCTCCTCCGGCTTCAGCGCCCGGCTGGCCGGCCTGCTCGGCCTGCCCTTCGCGTTCGCGCACCACTTCTCCGCGCAGAACACCCTCCCCGCGCTCGACCTCTACCGGCAGTCCTTCAAGCCGTCCGCCCTGCTCGACGAGCCGTACGCCCTCATCGGCGTCTCCGCGCTCGCCACCGAGGACGGCAAGGAGGCCCGGCGCCAGGTCCGCGCCGCCGCGCTCAGCATGATCCGGCTGCGCACCGGACGGCCCGGCCTCGTGCCCACGCCGGAGGAGGCCGAGGCCTACGAGTTCAGCCCGCTGGAGGAGGAGTTCGTCACCTCCTGGAACGCCAACGTCGTCCACGGCACCCCGGACGAGGTGCGCGCGGGCCTGGACGACCTCCACAAGCGCACCGGCGCCGACGAGTTGATGCTCACCGCCAACGCGCACACCGGCCAGGTCCGGCTGCGTTCCTACGAACTCGTCGCGGACGCCTACGGGTTGCCGACCGTCTGACCGTAAGGGCAGGCCGGCAGTTCGGAGATGCGGTCGGGCGGCACCGGACGGGAGTACAGCCACCCCTGCCCGGTGTCGCACCCGATCCGGCGCAGGCGGCCGGCCTGTGAGGAGGTCTCGACGCACTCGGCGGTGACGGTCAGCCCCAGCCGGTGCGCCAGCTGGATCATCGCCTCGACGATGACCTCGTCGGCCGGGCTGGCGTGGGTGCCCGCGTCCTCGTACTGGAAGCCCCGGACGAAGGACCCGTCCAGCTTCAGCACCGACACCGGCAGTCTGCTGAGGTAGGCGAGGTTGGAGTAGCCGGTGCCGAAGTCGTCGATGGCGATGCGGACGCCCATGTCGCTGAGCGCCTGCAGGGCCTGCAACGGGCGGCCCGCGGAGCCCATCACCGCCGACTCGGTGAGCTCCAGCTGGAGCAGTTGCGGGGCGAGCCCCGTCTCGCCGAGGATCTCGGCGACGTCCGCGACCAGGTCGGAGTCCCAGACCTGGCGTACGGCGACGTTGACGGAGACGAACAGGGGCGGCTCGCCGGGGCGTTCGAGCTGCCAGCGGCGGGCCTGACGGCAGGCGGTGGCGAGCACCCAGCGGCCCAGCGGGACGATCGCGCCGTCCTCCTCCGCCAATCCGATGAACCGATTCGGCGTCAGCATGCCGAACTGCGGGTGGTTCCAGCGGACCAGCGCCTCCACCCCGCTGAGCCGTCCGTCGGCCATGCCGACCAGCGGCTGGTACTCCAGGACGAACTCGCCCCGGTCGATGGCCGGGCGGAGCGTGGAGGCGAGCGCCTGGCGGGTCATGCGATGCGCGTTGCGCTCGGGGTCGAACAGCGTCCAGCGGGACTTGCCGTCCGCCTTCGCCCAGTACAGCGTGGTGTCGGCGGCCTGCATCAGACCGGTCGCGGTGGTGCCGGCGGCCTGCCGTTCCACGACCCCGATCGACGCCGACAACGACAGCCGCTGACCGGCCAGATCGAAGGGTTCCTGGAGGGCCGTGAGCACCGACTCGGCCAGCTCCGCGAGTTGCTCGGTGCCCGTGGAGTCCTCGACCAGCAGCGCGAACTCGTCCCCGCCGAGCCGGGCCACCAGCGGTGTGCTGCCCCTGCCCCAGCCGGCCTCTTCCGCGCAGCGGCCCAGCCGCTCGGCCACGGCCGCGAGCAGCCGGTCGCCGACCCGGTGGCCGAGGGTGTCGTTGACCGCCTTGAAGCCGTCCAGATCCAGGTAGCACAGGCCGACCCGGCCGGTGCCGCCGCGTTCGTACGACTCCAGGTCGAGGGCGGCCGAGAGGCGCTCGAAGAACAGTGTGCGGTTGGGCAGCCGGGTCACCGGATCGTGCATCTGCAAGTGCCGCAGCCTGCCCTGGAGTTCACGCCGTGCGCTGATGTCGGCGGCGGACAGCAGCACGCCGCCGGCGCCGTCGCGCAGCGGCTCGACGGTGACCTGCACCCAGACGCTGTGCCCCTCGGGGTGCTTCAGCCGCCGGCTGCACCGCAGTCTGGCCTCCCGTCCCCGCAGCAGCTCGCGATACGCGTGCCAGGTGCGGGCGTCGGAGGCGAGGTCGACCAGGTCGGCGGCGACCCGTCCGCCGAGTTCGCCGGGACCGGCGCCCAGCAGGTCGGTGAGGGCCGCGTTGGCGCTGACCACCACGCCTTCGCGGTCGACGACGGCCATCGCCAGTGGCGCGGTCGCGAAGGCGGACCGATAGGAGTCGGAGGCGTCGGGCCCGGTACCTCGCGACGCCTGATGGTTACTGTCTGTGACGGCCGGCCCGATGAGGTCTGCCGCGGGCGCCGGCCCTTCGGACGTTCCGCTCACCGCTCGCTCCCGCAGTGCACTCGATCTGCTCGATCTCTGCTCGATCTCTGTCCGGGCAGGAAAGGGTCAGGAAAGTGTGCCGATCATAGAGGGCCGCTCCCGCCGCTCGCAGCCCACTGTCCAGTGTCGCGGAACACGCGCGGAACGACCCGCCCTCCTGACAGATCGTTTCTGCCCGCCTGGGGCCCGGTTCTCCCGCGCCCCGACCGATTGTGACGGTCCGTGAGCGGTTCGGGGGTGTCGGCCGGTTTTCGTGACCCGTTCGGAGTCAGGCACCCTCACTCGTCCGGTGCAGGCAAACAGGGCATACAACAATAAATTCACACAGTCTGGATGCGGTGTCCCGCGAACCGCATCCGGAGGTCCATGTGCCGCGCCAGCTGCCCCTGGGGGAACGCACCCGTGAGGCCTTCCAGGGGCTCGGCCGCGTCGCCGCCCGCCCCCGACTGCGCAGCACCGCGGCCGTGTTCACCACCTTGTCGGCGGTCGCGGCGACCTCCCTCATCGCCTGCCCCTCGGTCGCGGAGCCCTTCGCGGCCGGACCCTGTGCCCTCACCCGCACCCAGGCTCACCACTCCGAGGGCCTGGACACCTGGAACGCCGCCTACCCGCGGCCGGCCGGCACGCTGGACGCGGTCATGGTCTTCCTGTCCTTCCCGGACTCCCGCCCGCTGACCACCCCCGCCGAGCTGAGCGCCGACCACTTCCCGGCCACCAGCCGCTACTTCGAACGCGCCTCCTACGGCAAGTTCCGCCTCCAGCCCCACGCGGTGCCGCACTGGATCCGCATGCCGAGGCCCTCCACGGCGTACGCCATACAGCGTGACTGGGCCGCGGCGCACCGGTCCGCCTATCTGCGTGACGCGCTCGCCGTCGCCGACGGTCAGGTCGACTTCTCGCGCTACGACGTCGTGTACTTCGTCGCCGACCCGCACGCCCCCGGGGTCGACTCGGACGCCACGAAGGTCGTCAACCTGGACACCCCGTTGCGCGCCGACGGCACCGAGATCCGCCGGATCGTCACGGTGTTCGAGAACCACCCGCCGGACCGGCTCGTCCTCGCCCACGAGACCGGCCATGTGTTCGACCTTCCGGACCTCTATCACCGGCCGGACGACGGAAAGGGCGACTGGGACACCCATGTGGGTGACTGGGACCTGATGGGCAGCCAGTTCGGGCTGGCCCCGGACCTGTTCGGCTGGCACAAGTGGAAGCTGGGCTGGCTGGAGCCCCGGCAGGTGGTCTGCGTGCAGGGCGGCCGGCCCGTACGGCTGACGCTGGAGTCGCTCGGCGCGGCACCCGGAGTGCCGGCCACCGCCCCGGCCGGCGCCCCCGCCTTCGGAGCGGGACGCGGGACCAAGCTGGCGGTGGTGCGCACGGGGGCCGACAGCGCCCTCGCCATCGAGGCCCGTGGCTCGGTCGGCAACGACCGGGAGAGCTGCCGGCAGGGCGTCCTCGTCTACCGCGTCCACGCCGGCGCCGAGTCCGGCGGCGGCCCGGTCCAGGTGATCGACGCCCACCCGTACACGGAGGCGTGCTGGGAGGGGTCCGTCTACCCCCCACTCGCGGACGCGCCGGTCGCGCTGGGGGAGAGCTTCACCGTGCCGGGTACCGCGGTGCGGGTGGACGTGGAGGGGCGCACGGCGTCGGGAGGATGGACGGTGAAGATCACGAACGGGTGACCGGGTGACCTCACGGCAGACGGCCACGGGTGGCCGACGCCGAGAGTGAGGCCGAAAGGGCGAGGCCGCACAGGAACGACGATGGCGGGGGGGGGGGGGGGGGGGGGGGGGGGCGCCCCCCCCCCCCGGGGGGGGGGGGGGGGGCGGGGGGGCCCCCCCCCCCCCCCCCCGCCATCGTCGTCGTGCGCCGCCAGGGACTCGAACCCCGGACCCGCTGATTAAGAGTCAGCTGCTCTAACCAACTGAGCTAGCGGCGCCTGCTGACGTCGTAGACCTTAGCACCCTGGTCGCGGGGAGGAAAAATCGATATCCGCACCGCTGGGCGGGCCGCCCGGACGGCAGCCCAGAGCAGGATTTCCGGGCCGGGGAGCCACGGGTCAAGGGTGTCGGGGGCGACGAGCCAGCGGGAGCCGGACGCCGCCTCGGGGTCGGTGGGGGCCGGGGCGGGGACCGTGACCGCGTCGCCCGTTCCATGGCAGAGGAGCGGCGGGACGGCGGCCGTCCGGCCCGGGGGCCCCGCGCCCGCGGACCCCCACTCCTCCCACTCCAGCAGCGACGGCAGCCGCTGCGCCGTGCCCGGCGCCGCGAACAGCAGCATCCGGCCCCGGAACACCGCGACCGGCCCGGAACCGGGGCCGTCGTCCCACAGCCGGTCCAGCATCCGGCGCCCGAAGATCGCGGGCGCGCTCACGACGTCGAAGGCGGAACCGCAGGGCAGCACCACAGGTGCGTCCGGCCGCTCCTCCCAGAACGCGAGGGTGCTGCGCGGATACGTTCCTGCCGAGGCGAGCCAGGCCGCGCCGTCCGAGGTCAGTGTGCTGCTGCTCATGGCAGCTACAAGTACCGGGAGTGAACGCCCCGTTCCCCTGGGTTGCCGGAAACCGGGACAGGAGGGGGCCGGAAGGGGTACCTTGCCCGGCTGGCATATGCCGAGAGGGTGGACCCTCAGACGGGATCCGGGCCCCGCGCGTCGACGCCCCGCAGCAGATCGCGGCCGAACTCCACCATCTTCTTGGCGTAGTCCTCGGTCCACTCGGCCTGCTCGGCGATGTCCGCCGGAGTCAGCCGGTCGAACCGGCGCGGATCGGCGAGCTGGGCCGCCGCCATGGCCTGGAACTCCACCGCCCGGTCGGCCGCGGCCCGGAACGCCTGCGTCAGCTCCGTGGCCCGGGCCAGCAGCCTGCGGGGGTCGTCGATCGACTCCAGATCGAAGAAGTGCTCCGGATCCGAGGCCGCCTCCGCGGGCTCGAAGAGCAGGGGCGCGGGGCGTAGCCGCGGTTGGTTCCGACGCGGCGTGGGCTCCGCCATGTCCTCATCTCCTCCTCGTACGTGTCCGACGGCACCACCGTCCAGGGTGGGCCACCCTCAATTCTCTCGCGCCCGCGCAAGGGCGCCCTGAGGCCAGGAATCGGGTGCGCGGCCGCAGGCCGTGACGCCGCTCACGGTCGCCACCCCACCCGGTGCCCGGCCAGGTGGGCCAGCACGGCGTGGTTCGCCTCCCACCCGTCCGGAAACTTGACGGCCGTCCCCAGCTGGACCGGCTCCGTCGACGGGTAGTCGTCCAGCAGGTCGCTCACACCGGCCCGGCAGACCACGACGCACGCGTGCCGGTGGCGGGAGGCCAGCACGCACAGGCGGCCGGTCTCCAGGTGGAAGGCGGTGGCGTCGGGGCGGCCGGAGAGCGGGTGCAGCACGACCGTGACGTCGTACTCCCGGCCCTGGAGCCGGTTCGCCGTGTCGACGGTGACCTCGTGGACACCGAGCTCCGCCAGGGCCGCCCGGACGGCCGCCGCCTGGTCGCGGTGGGCCGTGCCGACGGCGATCCGGCCGGCGGTCAGGGGCGTCGGCTCCGGCGAGCGGTCCGACGAAGCCGCCCCGCCGCGGTCCAGCAGCCGCCGTACCACCGCCGCCACCGCCCGCACCGCCTCCGGGTCGGTGCGCGGCGTGTGCCGGGCGGGCAGCTCCAGCAGGCCCCAGCCCGACTCCGCCGCCTCGTCGATCACCCGGTCGGGCCCGGAGCCGTCCGACGGGACACCGAAGGTGAGCCGCCGGTCACCGTGACCGGTGCCGCTGCGGAACGGCGTGAACGGGTAGAACGCGTCCGAGACCAAGGGCGCGGCCGAGGCGGGCAGCCGCCAGGAGACCGGCAGCCGGTGCTGCGGCAGCTCCGGGTTGTGCGCGAGCAGGGTCGTCACGGCGGACCCCGAGGGGTCGTACGACAGCCCCGCCCACTGCTCGCTGCCCACGATCGCGAACGGATCCAGCTGCCCGGGGTCACCGACGAACAGCGCCCGCTCGAACAGCCCGGCCACGGCGAGCAGGGAGTCCGACCGCATCTGGTACGCCTCGTCGACGATGGCGTGCCGCCACGGCTCGTCGACCTTCACGTGACCCCATTTGGCGGCCGTGGAGACAACCACCGGCAGCCCCGTCAGGTCCGCCGCCTTCGCCGACTTCCGTACGTTCGCCAGCTCGTCCAGCGCCTTGTCGTACGGGTCCGCGTCACTGCTGTGCAGGCGGCCCACCGGCAGCTCGGGGTCCTTCCCGGCAAGCCGCAGCACCAGGTCGTCGACCTGGGCGTTGGTCTGCGCGACGACCATCAGCGGGCGGCCGGCGCCGGCCAGTTCGAGCGCCGCGCGCACCACCAGCGTCGACTTGCCGGCGCCGGGCGGGGAGTCGACGACGACACCGCGGTGCGGGCCGTGCAGGGTGTCGTGGAGGATCGCGCCGGTCGCGCGCGCCGCCGCGGCACCGGGGTCGAAGGCGGTCTCCGTGGTCACAGGACGTCCTCCTCGGTGACGGGATCGGCGGGTTCCGGACCGGTCCGCTCACCGGGCGGCCCGCCGTGCGTCCACGGCGTCTCCTCCGGGTCGGGCAGCTTCGCGCCGCCCCGCTGCTCGTGCTCGAACAGCGTGAAACACACGCGGTCGCCCTTCTCCGGCACGGACCCGGCCTCGGGTTCCTTGCCGCGCCCCATCTTGTCGAGGATCCGCAGGACGAGCAGCCCGCCGCCGTGACCCCCGGGCCCGCCGTGACCCCCGGGCCCGCCGTGACCCCCGGGCCCGCCGTTACCGCCGGGCCCGCCGTTACCGCCGGGCCCGCCGTGACCCCCGGGCCCGCCGTGACCCCCGGGCCCGCCGTGACCCCCGGGCCCGCCGTTACCGCCGGGCCCGGCGGCGTCCTCCGGCGCCCCCTCGTCCTCGTACGCGACGAACTCGGCCGCCTGTGGCTTGCCGCCCAGCGAGCGGTACACCTTCGCACGCTCGCCCAGGTGCGGCCGGTCGTCCGTGCGGACGGTGACCAGCGGGCGCGGGCTGGGCCGCTTGCCCTCGCTGTACGCCATGACCACATCCGTGACCTCGCCGGCGAACGCCTCCCCGGACAGCCGCCGCCCCGCCATCACCAGCGGATCGTCGAGCGCCTCCTGGGCCTCCAGGCGCGCCTGTTCACGCTCGCGCGCGGCCAGCTTGTTCGCCGCCGTCACCGCGTCGTCGCGGCGCGGCTGCGGGGGCTCGCCCGCGAGCACCCGGTCACGATGACCGGTGAACGACCAGCGGTCACGCGTCCAGCGCTCCTCGACCCGCGCCCCCTCGGGCAGCTCCCGCAACAGGTCGAGGCCCCGCCAGACCGCGTCCCAGGTGGGGCGCGTGACCCGCTCGACCAGGGCGCGGATCTCCCGCTCGGCGGCGGTGACGTCCCCGAGCCGGTCGTCCGCCTCCAGGCCGTCCTCGGCGGCGGCGAGGGCGGTGCGCGCCCGGTCGTAGCGATCGATGGCCGGGGCGAGCAGCTTGTTGTCGAACGCCGGGTCGGTGGCCGGTCCCGCCGGCGGACACAGGAGCTGGCCCTTCCCGTCCCTGTCCAGCTCGGCTCGCAGGGCGGCCTCGGCGCCCGTCCTGCCCTCCGGCGGGTCGATCCAGGCGAGCAGCGCGCCCAGGTGCTGGTCCTCCAGGCTGGACTGGCCGGTCGCCCAGTGCCGTGAGAGCACGTCCGTCAGGGCGAGCAGCAGTGCGGAGCCGGGGACCCGCGCGCGTTCCCCGTAGTGCGTCAGCCACCGGCCGAGCAGCGGCACCCGCGGCGGCGCGGGATGGGGCGTCCCGGGGTCCTGCTCCGCCGTGCGGCGAAAGCGCATCGAGCGTCCCAGGAGCCGTACGAGGTCGATGCCCGGGCGGCTCGGAACGATCAACTGGGGGGCGTCCGCGCACAGTTCCACCTCGACCTTGACCCGCTTGCCGGTCTCCGGGTCGGTCTCGGTGCGCTCGGCCGCCTCCACGCTCTCGGCGTGCGCGTCGAGGTACGGCAGGACCACCTCGGCCACTTCGGCCAGGAAGGTGAACCGGAGGTCGCGGTCGCGTGGCTGCGGTACGGCCAGCAGGCGCGGCGCGTCCCGGTCGGTGCCGACCAGCGCGCCGAGCGGGGCACCCGCCTCACCGGCGGTGGTCAGCGGTACGAGGACGAGGGGGCGCTCGGACAGGTGCCGGTGCCGGACGGTGGCGGCCGGCTGGGCGCGCCCGGCGCCGACGGCTTCGAGCCGGGCGAGGGTGGAGATCAGCGACACCGGGCGGCCTCCGGGCCCTCGGCACGCCGGCGGGGTGCGTCGGGGTGCTGCGGCCCGTGCGTCCCCGAGGGCTGTGCGGCGGGCGTCCCGGCGGGCCCCGGTGCGGGCGTCCCCGGGTGCTGTGCAGGAGGTGACCCGGGGTGCTGCCGGCCCAGCGCCTCGGCGCGCAGCCGGGCCGCCCGGCGCAGGGCGGCCACCGCCGGGTCGCCGGGGTCGCCGAGCTCGCCGCGGGACGCCGCGAGGATCTCCTCGACGGTGGTCAGACCGCCCAGTTCGGCGCGCAGGGAGCGGCCGAGGGAGGTCACGGCGCCCCCCGCGCGCGAGCGTTCCCGGCAGTGGAAGGCCAGCTCGCACGCGGACAGGCACTCGGGCGCGTACATCGCCGGAACCGACTCCACCGCGGCCGTGAGCCGGTCGGCGGGCAGTTCGGGGGAGAAGCACGTGCCCTCGGGGAGCGCGTCGGCGATGTCCTCGATACGCGTGAGGCGGGTCAGCTGGCGCCGGGTGACCGCGCGCTGCTTGCGCACGTCGACGGCGGAGGCGGTGGGCAGGTTGGAGAAGTCCTTCGGGCAGACCAGCAGGACCTGGTGGCGCACCGGCGGGACGGGATCCATGCGGGCGGCGACCTCCTCCAGCGCCAGCACGTACACCGCCGCCTGCCGCGCGGCGGCGCCCACCTTCGCGGGATCCGCGGAACCGTCCAGCATCGGGAACGACTTGATCTCGACGACCGTCCAGGTGCCGTCCGGGTGCACGACCACGGCGTCCGGCTCCAGGAACGCGGGGGAGCCCGCGACGTCCAGCGCGAGCATCGGATGGTCGAGCAGCGTCCAGCCGCCGGCTTCGACGGCCTCGCGCAGTGCCGGCGCCGTACGCGCGGCACGGCCCTCGGGACCGACGGCCGACAACTCGGGCAAGCGCGCTTGCGCGGGGGCCTGGGCACCCGGGTCCAGCTTCTCGTGCGCCAGCCGCAGCAGGTCGGCGCCGCCGTCCGCCTTGACGCGCGCCTCGAACGCGTTGCCGCGCATGAAGGCGAACTGAGACTGCCCGAACGCCGGCGGCGAGCCCAGCGCACCGGCCAGCGCCGCCTTGTTCACCCCGGCGCCGTCGAGGATCGCGCGCCGTCTGCAGCCCGGGTTGGCGGCGAGGGCCGCAAGGGCGCGGGCGTCCAGCGCCTTGGCCGGGACGTCGGGACCGCGCAGCTCAGCGAGCCGGTGCCGGAGCGCCGTCCCCCGCGTCCGTGGGGGAGGCACTCGGCTCGGCTCCTGATCCGGACCGCGACTCGCGCTGCCGTGGAATTCGCTCACCCGCCGAAGTCTGACATCCGCCACCGACAACCGAGGCCCGAGTGGCCCAGGAGTCCGTCGTCGCCGGTGCGAGGCGGGCCGTCAGCGATGTCCGCACGCGGTTCGAGGCGCGCATCACGTACGGCGTCAGCAGCAGCCCGGCGCCCATCACCGCGGCGCCCGCGACCGCGTCGAGGAAGTAGTGGTTGGCGGTGCCCATCACCACGATCGTGGTCACCAGCGGATAGACGACCCCGGCGGCCTTGGCCAGGCGTGTCCCGCCGTACCGCCACAGGATCACCCCGCACCACAGCGCCCAGCCGACGTGCAGGCTGGGCATCGCGGCGTACTGGTTGGTCATGCCGCCCAGTCCGCGTGGCGCGCTCGCCTCTCCGGCCCACCAGCCGTACGTGCTGTACTGGGCCATCGTGTCCACGAAGCCGTACCCGGCGGACAGCAGCCGGGGCGGGCAGGTGGGCATCAGCGTGAAGCCGACCAGACCGATGAAGGTCGAGGTCATCAGCCAGGTGCGGGCCGCGCGGTAGCGCACCGCCCGGGACCGGAAGAGCCAGATGAGCAGCGCGGGCGTGACCAGGTAGTGCAGGGACGCGTACCAGAAGTCGGCCGGTACGCCTATCCACGCCTCGCGCGTGAACAGGCGGTTGAGCGGATGCTCGGCATTGAGATGCAGGGCCTGCTCGAGTCGCAGTATCGCCAGGCCGTGGTCGACGGCGGTGGTGGCGTCGCCGCGGGCGAGCAGCCGGCCCGCCGAGTAGCAGGCGTACACCAGCAGGATCAGCGGCAGCTCGGACCACCAGCGCAACCGGGGGTGGGGGGCCGCCTCGATGCCCGGTTTCTCGGCGTGCGGCATCCGATCGCCCTCCCCCTTCTTGTCGCGGCGCCCCTCGGCCCGGCGGCCGGTCGTACCACTTTACGGTGTATGTGTCTGCGCCCTGCGGGTGCCCTTCCGGCCCTGATAGACGCCGGGATCGCCCCCCGGGTTGCCCCTGGAGGAGGTGCGCGATGATGGAGAGGTTCCGCCTCAGTTCTTCTTAAGGAAAGGCCCCGTCCCCTCATGGCACCGCGCATCCTGCTGGCCCGGCACGGGCAGACGGAGTGGTCGCTGGCCGGAAAGCACACCGGCAGGACCGACATACCCCTCCTCGACGAGGGGCGGCGCGGCGCGAAACTCCTCGGCGAACGCATGCACCAGGCGCCCTACGCCGGGCTGCGCGGCGTGGAGGTCCGCACCAGCCCGCTCTCCCGCGCGCGGGAGACCTGCGAGCTGGCCGGTTTCGGCTCACGGGCCGGCACCTGGGACGCGCTCCTGGAGTGGGACTACGGCGCGTACGAGGGCCTGACCCCGGCCGAGATCCAGGCCCGCCGCCCCGGCTGGCTCATCTGGCGCGACGGTGTCCCCGGGGGCGAGAGCCCGGCCGACATGACGGCCCGCGCGGACGAGGTCGTCGCCTGGGCCCGCTCGCGGGACCGCGACGTCCTGGTCTTCGCGCACGGCCACATCCTGCGGTCGATCGGCGCCCGCTGGCTTGACCTCCCCCTCGACTTCGCGGCCCGCATCCGCCTCAACCCGACATCCCTGTCCGTGCTGGGCTGGGCGTACGGCGAGCCGGCGATCGAGAGCTGGAACGACATGGGTCACCTGGCGGGGTAGTCGTACGGGGGTGCCACGCCGGGTCCCGCACCCCGTGCCCGCGTCACACCCCTCGTGGCGAGGAGGCGTGCCGTTCGAGGAACTCCGACACCCCGGACGCCCGCCGGTGCGGCAGCAGCACCCGCGCCGTCCCCGCCAGCATCGCCTGGATGCGCGACGACTGGACCTCGTCCAGCAGGTCCAGCACCCGCATCCCCGCTGCGGCGGCCTCGTCGGGCCGCCCCCCGCGCGCGAGGTCGTCGGCGAGTTCGGCCGTGTAGAGGGCGATGTTCCGGGTGAAGTGCGGATCCTGCAGATGCGCGGCCCGCCGCGCGTGCCGTGACGCCCGGGTCCAGTCGCCCAGCGTCGACCAGCACTGGGCCTCCAGCGCCTCCAGTTCGGCTTCTCCGTAGAAGGTCATCCACTCGGGGTCGGCGTCCGAGGGACCCCGGTCGTACAGGGCGTGCGCGCGGGTGAGCGCCTGGGCGCATCCGGTGCGGTCGGCGAGCCCCGCCCATCCCCCTGCCTCACGCAGCGCCAGCAGCGACATCAGCCGCGCCGACCCCAGGGGCCGCGCGATCCGCTGTGCGGCCTGCGCCGCCCGAACCGCCTCCCGGGGCCGGCCGGCATCCCGCGCGAGGAACGCCGTGTTGCAGAAGGCGTGCGCCTCCAGCGCCGGATCGCCGGTCATCCGCGCGGTCGCCAGCGCCTCCGCGTAGTGCGAGCGCGCGTCGTCGAACCGGCCCGAGTCGTGCGCCAGCCACCCCACGGAGATGGCCAGTTCACCGGCGCCGGAATGCAAGCGGTCGGCGGTCGCCTGCCGTGTCGCGCCGGCGTCCAGCAGCGCGTACGCGGCGCGAAGCGGAGCCGCCGCGCGCCGGTACAACCCGTCCGCCCCGTGCCGGTCGTCGAGCAACCTGATTCTGCGGACGGCCTCTTCGAGTGCGCCCGCGTCGCTCGACCCGGCGCGCCGCACGGGAGGTTCCGCCGCCGAGGCGTCGAGTGCGAGCCCGAAGGGGCTCAGCGAGGCGGCGGCCACGGTGGCGCCTCCGCCGGTCATGAATGCGCGACGCAGCACGTCGCTCTCCTCGTAGTTGATGTGCGTGTCGTACGGGTCCTGCGTGGTGTCATACGGCTCGCCCGCCCCGTGCGTCTCACTCGTGCTCTGCGCCGTGCTCTGGGAGCGCGCGGGGGGCGTGTCCTCGTCCGGCCGCGCCCCGCGACCGCGCCCGCGAACGGACGAGCGGGGCGCGAACCCCAGGTCGGTGAGCGTGCGTCCGGGGAACATGTGCAGGAACACCCGCTCGTAGGCGTAGTTGGGACAGCGGATCTCGCCCGCCTCCACCCGGCCGATGTAGCGCGCGTCACAGCTGACCCGCTCGCCGATCTCGCGCGCGGCGCGCCGCACCGCCGCGGCGAACTCGGCAGGTGAACGCCTGCCGCGCAGGCGCCGGAAGGCGAGGTTCGGCCGCGGTGGCCGGTTGGGCTGGGACGAGGTCGCGCTTGACGACGTCATGGCCGGGTCCTCTCATGCGAACCGTCGAACCATGCCGGTTAAGGGTGAGTTGAACTATTTATCCAAGTGATGCCCTGATTCCGGCGGGCAAGAACGTACCTGCTGTGACGGGCACGGCACGCTGCGTTTGGCTACAAACCGGATATCTCATCCAGGATCTGCCATGAACTGCCATCCTTTGCGGCGCACTTCCTCCGTAGCCGTTGACGCCGTCGGACGTTGAACCCGGTGGACCGGGAGCCGCCCGACTCCCGGCCTGCTCGCCCAAGGAGGACTTCCGTGGTGGAGGCCGGGATGGAGACCAGCCGGAGCACTGCTTCCTGTACGCCGTTGCCGGCGTGCGACCTCGTGACGGTTCCCGCCCGGCAGGGGCTGGAGGCAGTGGACATTCTCCGGCGCGGTGAGATCGAGGCCGTGGGCCCGGTCCTGCACGACGACGGCTGCGACACCCTCTGCTTCGTGGTCCCGCCCGGGACGGCGGCGGGGTGGGACATGCCGGGCAGCACCTGCACCGAGACCAACGGACGGGGACTGAACCTGGCGGCCGAGCCGCCGGCCGGTGGCCCCGGGTCGCTCCCGGGCTCGGCCTGGCTGCTGCCGCCCGGCGAGTCCGAGCCGGCGACCGACCCGGCGGTACTGCGCCGGGCACTGGGCGAGGCGGCACGGACGATCGAGGCGGCGGACAACTGCCGCTGACGCCCGCGCCGGCCCCCGCGCCGCCGCCGGCTGAGCCGATGCCGCCGTACCCCCCGATAATGGCTGCGTGGGAAGGTCCAGGAAGCCGCGGCGGGTGCAGGCCGCCGTCGAAGCCGTCGAAGAGACCGTCGACGGCGGGCTCGCCCAGTTGATCCCGGACCGGGACCGGGCGCGTGCGTGGACCCTGCTCATCGACGGCGCCCCGCAGTCGCACGTCGATCTGGACGACCCTGCGTATCTCTTCTTCGAGTACCAGCGGCGTCTCGGCCATGTCGTCGACCTCGCCGCGCCCCCCGGCAGACCGCTGCAGGCCGTGCACCTCGGCGGTGGCGCCCTCACCCTCGCCCGCTACGTCGCCGCCACCCGCCCCCGCTCCACCCAGCAGGTCGTCGAACGCGACGCGTCCCTTGTCCAACTGGTGCGCCGCGAGTTGCCGTTGGCGCCGAACGCGCGCATCCGGGTGCGCTCGGCGGACGCCCGCGAGGGGCTCGGCAAGGTGCCGGACGGCTGGGCGGACCTGGTCGTCGCCGATGTGTTCAGCGGCGCCCGTACGCCCGCCCACCTCACCTCGACCGAGTTCCTCGACGAGGTCCGCAGGGCGCTGCGGCCCGGCGGGCTGTACACCGCCAACCTCGCCGACGGCCCGCCGCTCGCCCATCTGCGCGCCCAGATCGCCACGGCCGCCGCACGATTCAGCGAGCTCGCCCTGGTCGCCGACCCGGCCGTGCTGAGGGGCAAGCGGTTCGGGAACGCGGTCCTCGTCGCCTCGGACCATCCCCTCCCGATCACCGAACTGACCCGCCGCGCCGCCTCCGACCCCCACCCCGGCCGCGTCGAACACGGCAGCAGGCTCACCGACTTCACGGGAGGCGCCACCCCGGTGACGGACGCCGCGGCGGTCGCCTCACCGGCGCCTCCACCGTCGGTCTTCCGCTGAACGCCGAACGCCGGGCACGGAACACGGGGCACGGAAGACCGGGCGCCCGATGCCGGGCGCCGGGCACGGGGCCTGGGGCAAGGGCGCCGCACGCGGGCTAGTACGTGCCGATCTCCACCCGCGGCGGGCCGTCGTGCCATGTGCAGAACACCGACACCCGCTCGGCGCCCGCCGCGAACTCCACGCGGATCCACGTCTGCGTCTTCCACACCTGCATCGACCAGCCCGCGCCCGGGGTCGCCGACACCAGCGCCGCGGAGCTCTCGCCGATGTCGAAGACGACCCGGCCCCCCTCGGTGGCGTAGCTCTTGACCTCGCCCGACGCGGAGGCGGAGGCGGGCGCCTCCGGGCTCGGGCCGCTGCTCGCGGTGGCCGCAGTGACCGGCCCCCGCGTGGCCGGCGGGGCGCCCGGGGTCCCCGACGGCTCGGGCCGGGGCGTGCTCGCGGCGGTCGGCTCCGGCTCCGGCTCCGGCGTGGTCGTGCCGGCTGCGGTGACGGGCAGCGCGCGCGGTGGGTCGTAGACCGTGCCCGCCATGACCGAGTGGACACCCCACCACGACAGCGTGGTCGCCGCGCCCGTGGCGAGCGACCAAGCCAGTACGTGTACGACTCCTCTGAGCATCGCGGGCCATACTGCCTCACCCACGCCACCGCTGTCCCACCGGTCACCGCGGCACGTGAGTTGTCCACAGGCCGCGGGTTGTCCACAGGCGCCGGACCCGGCTCCCCCGCATGGCGTACGGTGCGGCGCATGGCAAGTGTTCTCGTCGTCGAGGACGACCAGTTCGTACGCTCGGCGCTCATCCGGCATCTGACCGACGCCGCGCACACCGTGCGCAGCGTGGGTACGGCGCTGGAGGCCCTGCGCGAGGTGGCCCACTTCCGTTTCGACGTGGTCATCCTGGACCTCGGCCTGCCCGACCTGGACGGCTCCGAGGCCCTGAAGATGCTGCGCGGCATCACGGACGTCCCGGTGATCATCGCCACCGCCCGGGACGACGAGGCGGAGGTGGTCCGGCTGCTGAACGACGGCGCGGACGACTATCTGACCAAGCCCTTCTCCGTCGAGCACCTCTCGGCCCGGATCGCCGCCGTGCTGCGCCGCTCCCGCGCGGCAGCCGGCGAGGCCCCGCCCTCCCCGGTGCTGCGGGTCGGGGGACTGACGGTGGACCCGCGGCGGCGCCAGGCCGAGCTGGACGGCGTACGACTGGACCTCACCCGGCGCGAGTTCGACCTGCTCGCCTTCCTCGCCGGGCGGCCCGGCGTCGTCGTGTCGCGCCGGGAGCTGCTCGCCGAGGTGTGGCAGCAGTCCTACGGGGACGACCAGACCATCGACGTCCATCTGTCCTGGCTGCGAAGGAAACTGGGGGAGACCGCCGCGCGGCCGCGCTATCTGCACACCCTGCGCGGCGTCGGCGTGAAGCTGGAGCCGCCGGGAGCGGAGGCGCGGCCATGAGATGGGCACTGGTCAAGGTCTCGCTGGCGGTCACCGCGATGGTCGTGTTCGCCTTCGCGGTGCCGCTCGGCCTGGTCATCAAGGAGATGGCCCGCGACCGCGCGTTCTCCGGCGCGGAGCGGGACGCGGCGGAGATCGCCCCGGCACTGTCCATCACCACCGACCGTGCGCAGCTCGAACGCGCCGTCGCCGCCGCGGGCTCCGGCGACGTCGTGGCCCTGCACATACCGGGCGGCGACGGCACGCAGGCCGTCGGCTTCGGGCGGCAGCGCGCCGCCGACGCGGACATCGAGGCCACCCGGGAGACCGGCCGCGCCTCGACGGCGGCGGCGCCCGGCGGTTCGGCACTGCTCCAGCCGGTCGCGCTGAGTTCCGGCAGGTTCGCCGTGGTCGAGGTGTTCATTGCCGACGCGGCGGTCGCCAAAGGCGTGGGTACGGCCTGGGCGGTGCTGGCCGGGGTCGGGCTGGCCCTGGTGGTCGGTTCGGTCGCGGTCGCCGACCGGCTGGGCGCGCGGATGGTGCGGCCGGCCCAGCGGCTGGTCAAGGGCGCGCGCGAGCTGGGGGACGGCCGGCTGGGCGCCCGGGTGCCCGAGGAAGGACCGCGGGAACTGCGGCTGGCGGCCGTGGCGTTCAACTCGATGGCCGACCAGGTCGTCCAGCTCCTGGCCAACGAGCGGGAACTGGCGGCGGACCTGTCCCATCGCCTTCGGACACCGCTGACCGTGCTGCGGCTGAACGCGGCCTCCCTCGGGGACGGGCCGGCCGCCGAGCAGACCCGGGCCGCGGTGGCCCAGCTGGAGCGTGAGATCGACACGATCATCCGGACCGCCCGGGAGGCCAAGCCGCAGACCACCGCGGCCGGTCCGGGCGCCGGGTGCGACGCGGCGGAGGTGGTGCGGGAGCGGATGGCGTTCTGGTCGGCGCTGGCTGAGGACGAGGGCCGCAAGGTGCGCACGGCCGGCGTGGACCGCCCGGTGCGCATACCCGTGGCCCGCGCCGACCTCGCCGCCGCCCTCGACGCCCTGCTGGGCAACGTCTTCCGGCACACCCCCGTGGGCACCGCCTTCGCGGTCGACGTGCACAACGGCGAGGACGCGGTGATCGTGCTCGTCTCCGACGCGGGGCCCGGCATAGCCGACCCCGAGGCTGCGATGGCGCGCGGCCGGGGCTCCGGCAGCGACGGGTCGACCGGACTCGGGCTGGACATCGTGCGGCGGCTCGCGGAGGCGACGGGCGGTGACGTGCGGATCGGTTCGTCGGTGCTGGGCGGGACCGAGGTGCGGATCTGGATCCAGCTGGACGGGCGTGAGCGGATGCCCGGGCGGCGCAGTCACCGAGGGGCCATGAGACGCCGCAGACCGGGCAGACCGAGCGCGACGGTCAACCGCTCCGGATCGCTTCCTTAAGCGCACCATAAACTCCCCGGACCCCGTCTCGATCAGGCATTTCGCCGAAGGGCCTCGGCCGGCTGTCCGTGTGGTCGGGCACCCGGGACAAGGCGTGCCCCGGCGGCCCGAAGCCCGCGGCCGACGCCACCTGCGGCTCGGTCGACCAGGAAGAGTTCGCCTTCTCCAAGGCGTTCGCGGCCTACGAGTGACCCCCGACCCCGGGGCGCGGCACTCCTCCCACCGGTGCCGCGCCCCGGCCTGCTCCCCTCGCCCCCGGCTACACCCCCGCGACCGGCGGCAGCGTTCCCGAGCGCGCCGCCTGTGCGTACCACAGGGCGCTCGACTTCGGCGTCCGCTCCAGCGTCGCGTAGTCGACGTAGACCGCGCCGAACCGCTTGCCGTAGCCGTACGCCCACTCGAAGTTGTCCATCAGGGACCACAGGTAGTAGCCCCGGACGTCGGCGCCGTCCGCGACGGCCCGGTGGACCGCGGCGAGGTGGCCGTGGAGGTAGGCGATGCGCTCCGGGTCGTGGACGCGGCCCTCGGGGTCGGGCTTGTCGTCGTAGGCGGCGCCGTTCTCGGTGATGTACAGCGGCAGGCCCGGTGCTTCGCGCGTGTACCGCATGATCAGCTCATGCAGGCCGGACGGGTCGATGGTCCAGCCCATCTCCGTGCGCTCGCCCGGAGGCTGGTGGAACGCCACGTCGTCCGCGCCCGGCCAGGGGGAGTGGGCGCTGGCCCCGTGACCGTCGGCCCGCGGGCCCTTCGCCTCGGAGTCCGCGGCCGAGACCAGCGCCGGCGTGTAGTAGTTGAGGCCCAGGGCGTCAAGCGGCTGGTGGGCGGCGGCCAGGTCGCCGTCCTGGACGAACGACCAGTCCGTCACCGGCGCCGTCGCGGCCGTCAGCGTCCGCGGGTAGGCGCCGTGCAGCATCGGGCCGTGGAAGATTCCGTTGGCCAGGCCGTCGATCTTCCGGGCCGCCGCCAGGTCCGCGGGGTCCTGCGAAACAGGCCGTACCACCGACGAGTTGAGGGACACCGCGATCGCGTTGCGGGCCGGCATCACCGACCTCAGCGCGCAGGTGCCCAGCCCGTGGGCGAGGTTCAGATGGTGGGCCGCCCGCAGCGCGGCCGCCGGCTCCGTCCGCCCGGGGGCGTGCACGCCCGAGCCGTAGCCGAGGAAGGCGCTGCACCACGGCTCGTTGAGCGTGATCCACTGCTCCACCCGGTCACCGAGTGCCTCGCCGACGATCTGTGCGTACTCCGCGAACCGGAAGGCGGTGTCGCGCTCCGGCCAGCCGCCCGCGTCCTCCAGTTCCTGCGGCAGGTCCCAGTGGTAGAGCGTGACGGCCGGCTTGATGCCGGCCGCCAGCAGCTCGTCCACCAGCCGCCGGTAGAAGTCGAGCCCGACCTGGACGGCGGGGCCGCGGCCCGTCGGCTGCACCCGCGACCAGGAGACGGAGAAGCGGTACGCGGTCAGGCCCAGCCCGGCCATCAGCGCGACGTCCTCGCGGAAGCGGTGGTAGTGGTCGACAGCGATGTCACCGGTGTCGCCGTCGGCCGTCCTGCCCGGTGTGTGGCTGAAGGTGTCCCAGATGGACGGGGTGCGGCCGCCCTCCCGCACCGCGCCCTCGATCTGGTACGCGGAGGTGGCCGCACCCCAGAGGAAGTCGGGCGGGAAGGAGACCGGCGATTCGGGTTCAGGCATGGAAGCGCTCCCAAGGAGGTCGAGAGAAAGAGGGGCCGAGGCGGCGGTGACCCGGCCCCTGGGGCGAGAGGACGTCAGCCCTTGACCGCGCCCTGCATGATGCCGCCCACGATCTGCTTGCCGAAGATCGCGAAGACCAGCAGCAGCGGCAGCGTGCCGAGCAGCGCGCCGGCCATGATCAGGGACTGGTCGGGGGTGTAGCCGCGGCCCAGACCGGCGACCGCCACCTGCACGGTCGGGTTGCCGGTCTGCGTCAGCACCAGGAACGGCCACAGGAAGTCGTTCCACGTCTGGACGAACATCAGCATGCCGAGCACCGCCATCGCGGGCCGGGCCGCCGGGAACACGATGTGCCACACCACGCGCCAGCTGCTCGCGCCGTCCACCCGCGCCGCCTCGATCAGCTCGTCGGGCAGCGCCTGGAGCAGGTACTGGCGCATGAAGAACACACCGAACGCGCTCACGATCGACGGCAGGATCACCGCCTGGAGCTGATCGGTCCAGTCCAGCTCGGCGACCATCATGTACAGCGGGATCACGCTGAGCTGCGGCGGCACCATCATCGTGCCGATGACGATCAGCATCATCGCGTTCCGGCCCCGGAACCGCAGCTTGGCGAAGGCGAACCCGGCGATCGTCGACAGCACCACGATGGTGACCGCCGAGATCCCGGCCACGATCGTGGTGTTGAGGAAGGCCTCGCCGAGGTTGGCGTCCTTCCAGGCGATCTCCAGGTTGTCCATCAGGTTCGAGCCGAACCAGAACGGCGGCGGCGTCTCGGCCAGCCGCTGGTTGTCCCGGGACGCCGCGATCGCCGTCCACACCAGCGGGAACAGCGACCCGACGGTGAACAGGGCGAGGATCGCGTAGGCGACGGGCCCGGCGTGCAGGGTCCCGCCGGCGCGCGCGGCCTTGGGCCGCCGGGGGCGCTCGGCCCGCCCGGCGGGGGGCTTGGTGAGTGTCGTCGTCACGGCCGGTCTCCTTGACTACTGGCGCGCAGCCGGCGCGAGATGACGTAGTTGACGATCCCGATCACGATGAGGATCAGGAACATCGTCCAGGCGATGGCGGAGGCGCGGCCCAGGTGCTGGTTGACCCAGCCCTGCTCGTACAGGTACAGGCCGAGTGTCTGGAACTGGTGCTGGGACCCGCCCGAGGCGCCCTTGTTGGCGTCGAACAGCAGTGGCTCGCCGAACACCTGGGAGGCGCCGATCGTCGACACGACGACGGTGAACAGGATCGTCGGCCGCAAGGACGGCAGCGTCACATGGAGGAACTGCTGCCAGCGGCTCGCCCCGTCCAGCGCCGCCGACTCGTACAGGTCCTGCGGTATCGCCTGCATCGCCGCCAGGTAGATCAGCGCGTTGTAGCCGGTCCAGCGCCAGATGACGATGGTCGAGACGGCGATCTGCGAGGGCCACTTGTCGTTCTGCCAGTCGACGTGGTCGAAGCCGGCGGCCCCGAGCGCCCAGTTGATCATGCCGTAGTCGCGGCCGAAGAGCAGCACGAACACCAGCGACGCGGCGGCGATCGAGGTGGCGTAGGGGGCCAGCATCACGACCCGGTAGAAGGTCGAGGCGCGCAGCTTGTAGTTGAGGATGTGGGCCAGGCCCATCGCCATCAGCAGCTGCGGCACCGTGGAGATGACGCCGATGGTCAGGGTGTTGCGGGCCGCGTTCCAGAAGAAGTCGTCGTCGAAGATCCGGGTGTAGTTGCGCAGGCCCACCCAGTTCATGTCGGTGGGGGCGGTCAGCTCCACCTGGTGCAGCGAGGCCCACCCCGTGTAGACCAGCGGAAACAGGCCGAACGCGAGGAACAGCAGGAAGAACGGCGAGACGAAGGCGTACGGGCTGTAGCGCATGTCCCGTTGCCAGCGACGGGACAGCCGGGCCCGGCGCCGCCGCTCCTGCTCGGAGACCGGCGCACCGGCCGGGCGGGCCGGGGCCGCGCCCCCCTCCTTGACGGGGGACGCGGCGGCGGTGTCGTGCCCAGTGGTCATACGGGTCACTGGTCCAGGTTGTTGTCGATGGTCTTCACGGCGGTGTCCCAGGCCTCCTCGGCGGACTTGCCCTGGGCGACCAGGATCACGCCGTTGTCGGTCAGACCCTGCTGGATGATCTGGTCCTTCGGGCCGATCACCTGGACCGGGGCGCTCTTGGCGGCCTCGGCGAAGATCTCGCCGATCGGGGCGTCACCGGTCATGTCGTTCTTGGCGCTCTTGACCTCGTCCATCTCGTACGCGGGCGGCGTGCTCGGGAAGTTGCCCTGCACCTTGAACAGCTTGGCCTGCTGCTCGGGCGCGGTCAGCCAGGCGGCGAGCTTCGCGGCCTCCTCGGCGTTCTTGCCGGACTTGGGCACGGCCAGGAAGGAGCCGCCCCAGTTGCCCGACTTGGGAGCCGCGGCCACGTCCCACTTGCCTGCCGCGTCGGGCTTGGACTTGCCCTTGATGTAGCCGAGCATCCACGGCGGGCAGGACATCGCGGCGAACTTGCTGTTGGCGATGGTGGTGTCCCAGGCGGGCTGGAACTGCGTCTGGTTGCCGACCAGTCCGTCCTCGGCCGCCGCCGCGGTCAGGTCGAACGCGGACTTCACCGCCGGGTTGGTCTTGTAGACGACCTCGCCGGAGGAGTCGTAGAACCGCTCGGTCTCACTGCTGAGGATGGCCTGGATCAGGCCGCCGGGGGAGTCCATGAAGGTGGTGCCGGAGGGCGCGTTCTTCTGGTAGTCGCGGCCGGTGTCGACGAACTTCTCCCAGTCGCCCGCCCACAGCTCCCCCACTTCCTCACGGTCGGTGGGCAGACCGGCCTTCTCGAACAGGTCCTTGCGGTAGCAGATGGCCATCGGCCCGACGTCGGTGCCGAGGCCGATCGTCTGGCCCTCGGGGGTGGCGGCCTGCTTCCACTTCCACTCCAGGTAGTCGCTCTCCTTGCCGTACTTCGACAGGTCGAGCAGCTTGGCGCCCTGGGTCTGCGCCACCTCGGCTATGTTGCCGACCTCGACGGCCTGGATGTCCATCAGGCCGCTGTCGGTGGTGAGGTGGTTGACGAGCGCCGGATAGTAGTTCTCGTTGCGCTCGGTGACGTTCTCCTTGATGGTGATGTCCGGGTGGAGCTTCATGTACTCGTCGTAGAGGCCGGCTTCCTTGAAGCCCATCGTCCCGAACAGGCCCAGCGTGATCGTGGTCTTGCCCTCGCCGCCGCCGGACGAGCCGGAGCCGCCCTCGTCGCCGCCGTCGTCGGCACAGCCGGCCAGCAGCCCGGCGCCCAGCGTCGCGATGGCCGCGAGGACCACCGACTTACGTGCTCGCATTGCGTCCTCCTGTTGCCCTGACGTGCCGACCCCCCGGCCAACTGCGTTGTCGGGCCCGTGATGTGTTGCGCTGCGGCTCGGGCGGGGAACGTGCGGGTTGTGTAGGTGTCAGGTACTGTGGGAGCGCTCCCACCAGTGATGTGTTGAAGAGTCGTCGGTTCCCGCAGGGGTGTCAAGGGAGCGGACAGCGGCAGATGTGTTCAGTTATCGGGCTGTTAACTGGAACGTGAGAGTCCGCTGCGGCCCGTGCGGGCGACGGGTTCCGGCCCCTCTCCGGGGCGCGGCCGGTGCGGGTCACCCCCGCACACGGGACTGTTAGATTTCCAGGCCAGCGTGAGGAACGGCGGCGGAAGGCGGAGCCCATGGCAAGCCACGGAGCGCGGGGCCGGAGCGGTGGCCGGCCCACCCTGGAGGAGGTTGCCGCGCGCGCCGGCGTGGGCCGCGGCACCGTCTCCCGGGTGATCAACGGCTCGCCCCGGGTCAGCGACGCGACCCGCGCGGCGGTCCAGGCGGCGGTCGCCGAGCTCGGCTACGTCCCGAACACCGCCGCCCGCGCCCTCGCCGCCAACCGCACCGACGCGATCGCCCTCGTCGTCCCCGAGCCGGAGACCCGGTTCTTCGCGGAGCCGTACTTCTCGGACATGCTGCGCGGTGTCGGCGCCGAGCTCTCCGACACCGAGATGCAGCTGCTGCTGATCTTCGCGGGCAGCGACCGGGAGCGCCGGCGCCTCGCCCAGTACCTCGCGGCGCACCGGGTGGACGGCGTCCTGCTGGTCTCGGTCCACGCGGACGACCCGCTCCCGGACCTGCTCGGCCAGCTGGAGATCCCGGCGGTGATCAGCGGCCCGCGATCGGCGGAGGAGACCCTGACGTCGGTGGACTCGGACAACTACGGCGGCGCCCGCTCCGCCGTGGAACACCTGATCGCCCGGGGGTGCCGGCGCATAGCCCACATCACCGGCCGCCTCGACGTGTACGGCGCCCAGCGGCGCATCGACGGCTACCGCGACGCGCTGCACGACGCCGGGCACCCGGCGGACGAACAGCTGATCGAGGCGGGTGACTTCACCGAGGAAGGCGGGCGACGGGCGATGACTCGGCTGCTGGCCCGCTGCCCCGACCTGGACGCGGTCTTCGCGGCCTCCGACGTGACCGCGGCGGGCGCCCGCCAGGTGCTGCGCGAGGCCGGTCGCCGTATCCCCGAGGACGTGGCGCTGGTCGGCTACGACGACTCCGCGATCGCCCGCCACATGGAGCCGCCGCTCACCAGCGTCCGCCAGCCCATAGAGGAGATGGGCCGCCGGATGATCGACCTGTTGCTCGCCGAGATCGCCGACCGGCGCCCGGCGGTGTCCCGTCGGCCGGCGCGGCGGCAGATGGTCCTGGCGACGGAGCTGGTGGAGCGGGCGTCGTCCTAGTCGCAGGGTTGCGCCGGGTGAGTCAGCGGCGTCGCCCGGACGGACGAGTCGGGGCGCCGGGCTCCTCGGGGCGTGCATAGGATCCGCGCGTGGCACACACCTTCGAGGAACTTCTGGCGAAACAGCGGGCCGCGGACGAGGCGCACACGAGGGTCCTGGAACTGCGGGACTCCTACGGCGCGCCGACCCACGAGGGCGGCTGGAACGCGCCCCAGCGCGAGACGTACGAGACGGCCTGGCGGGCCTGGCGTGACCTCGACCGCGACCTGGGGCAGACGGTCACCGAGTACGCGAGGGAACAGGGGTCGACACGCTCGGAGGTCGAGGCGGAGCTGCGCAAGGTCCTGCCGGACCCGGAGGCACACCGGAACACGACCGAGGGCTGACCCCTTTTCAGGGATCAGCCCTCGGTTCGACAGGGTGAGTGACGGGACTCGAACCCGCGGCATCCTGGACCACAACCAGGTGCTCTACCAGCTGAGCTACACCCACCATGACCGGTGGTTCTACTGTCGTTTCCCCGACCGGCCGAGAAAAAGTGTACAGGGTCCGAAGGGGTGCTCGCGCACGGCTTTCGCGGCGCCCCTCGCGCGGGCTCGCTCAGGCGGGCTGAGCAGGCAGGACGTGCTTGGCGGCGATCGCCTTCGCGGTGTCCGAGTCCGGGCCGGGCTGCGGTACGAAGACGGCCTCGCGGTAGTAGCGCAGTTCCGCGATGGACTCGCGGATGTCGGCCAGGGCGCGGTGGTTGCCGTTCTTCTCGGGGCTGTTGAAGTACGTCCGCGGGTACCAGCGGCGGGCCAGCTCCTTGATGCTGGAGACGTCGACGATGCGGTAGTGGAGGTAGTCCTCCAGCGTGGGCATGTCGCGCAGCAGGAAGCCGCGGTCGGTGCCGACCGAGTTGCCGCACAGCGGGGCCTTGCCCGGCTCCTTGACGTGCTCACGTACGTACGTGAGGACCTGGTCCTCGGCGTCCGCGAGGGTCGTGCCGGCCGGGAGCTCGGCGAGCAGGCCGGACGCGGTGTGCATCTGACGGACCACCTCCGGCATCGTCTCCAGGGCCCGGTCCGGCGGGCGGATGACGATGTCCACCCCTTCGCCGAGTACGTTCAGCTCGGAGTCGGTGACGAGGGCGGCCACCTCGATGAGAGCGTCGTCGGACAGCGAGAGGCCGGTCATCTCGCAGTCGATCCACACCATGCGATCGTTCATGCGTCCACCCTACGGCCGGGATGCGCATGTGAGGTGTGCCGTGCAGCCGCCGGGACGGCGGCGGAGTCCACAGGGGCGGTTCGCGCCCTGTGGACTCCGTCACACCGTTGCGGCGGTCACGATCCGCTGCGCTGCCCCGGCAGGCTCGCACGGGCGTACGCCTCCCGGGCGTGGTCCCCCGGCAGGGACGAGGCGCCGACCGCGTTCGCCGCCGCCGTACGCCGTGCCTGCATCGGCACCGGCCCCTCCGGGTGCAGCGGAGCCGGCGGGCCGGATTGCGGCGGGCCGGTCATCGGCGCAGGCGCGCCCGCCGGGCCGTCGGTGTCCGAGGGGCGTTCGGACTGCGGGCGGCGTGCTCGGTATGCCGCCCGGTACGCGGCCGGGGACGAGCCCAGCTGGCGGCGGAAGTGGCCGCGCAGCGCGACCGGCGAGCGGAAGCCGCAGCGGCCCGCCACCTCGTCCACCGAGTAGTCCGACGTCTCCAGCAGCCGCTGCGCCTGGAGCACCCGCTGGGTGATCAGCCACTGCAGCGGCGCGCTGCCGGTCAGCGACCGGAAGCGGCGGTCGAACGTACGACGGCTCATGTACGCCCGTGCCGCCAGCGTCTCCACGTCGAACTGCTCGTGGAGGTGCTCCAGCGCCCAGGCGACGACCTCGGCCAGCGGGTCGGCGCCGATCTCCTCCGGTAAAGACCGATCGAGGTAGCGCTCCTGCCCGCCGGTCCGGCGCGGCGGGACCACCAGCCGGCGGGCCAGCGCACCGGCCGCCTCGTTGCCGTGGTCCGTCCGCACGATGTGCAGACAGAGATCGATTCCGGCCGCCGTCCCCGCGGATGTCAGTACGTCGCCGTCGTCGACGAACAGCTCCCGCGGGTCCACGTGGACCGACGGGTAGCGCTTCGCCAGGGTCGGCGCGTACATCCAGTGCGTGGTGGCCGGGCGGCCGTCCAGCAGGCCCGCCGCCGCGAGGACGAACGCCCCCGTGCACAGGCCCACGATCCGGGCGCCCTCCTCGTGCGCCCGGCGCAGTGCGTCGAGGGCCTCCTCCGGCGGTGGCGACGTGATCGATCGCCAGGCGGGCACGACCACCGTCCCCGCGCGGGAGATCGCTTCCAGGCCGTGCGGCGCGGTCAGCTCCAGGCCCCCTGTGGTCCGCAGCGGGCCGTCCTCACCCCCGCACACCAGTAGTCGGTAGCGGGGTACGCCGGCGTCCTGGCGGTCGATCCCGAACACCGACAGCGGTATGGAACTCTCGAAGATGGGGCCGCCGCTGAACAGCAGCACCGCGACGATCTCCTTGCGGCGGCGCCCGGACAGTTTCCGGGCCGCGGTTTCCGGCGCGGCAGTGGAGTCGTGGCTCATACTGCTAAGCCCCCCTCGGTGGTCGCGGCTCCTCGGTTGTGTCGCTCCTGCACGTTTCCCCTCGGTCCTGCACGAGTCCCCCGCCGTAGACATTCAAGATCGAATCTACTGTGTCGGTTGTGCCGGCGTGGCCAGTTCATCACCCGGCACATTGTCGACTTGGCAACTTGGCGTGAAGCATTCGATCACGAAGCGTTGCACTAGCGGGCCGCGCAGGGAAGTGCGCCTTGTCGCAGTGGCCAATCCACGTAGGGTGCGCGCGCCCCCTGAGACCCTTTCCGTGCAGGTCGAACGGGGGTTGAGGGGTGCCGAGAGGTGCTGATGCACACTCCTCAGAAGTTGGCTGAAAAGATACGGGCGCGTGCGCGGAAACCGGTCAGACGACCGGTGTATGCCCGCCAGGGCGCCGCCCACCCCTGTGCGCGCCCGAACCGCTGCGCTGATGCCGGCCCCGGTGCGGCCCGCCCTCCGCGGCGCGCATCCGGGCCGCGCCCCGCTCGGACCCGCGCAGCAGCGCCCGGCACACCGCCGTGACGGCGGCGAGGCCGACGGCGGAGCCCGTGGCGCCGGCGAGGGAACTGCCGCACCACAGGAGGACCACCGGGACGAGCAGGCAACTGAAGGCGGCCCATCGCACCAGGTCGGTCACCGCGTCCGGACCGGACGCGCTCCCAGGGCGCGTCTCGGGGGTCGGGCGGGGTGCGGACATCACTGCTCCCTGTGGTGGCGGCTCTCGTGGATCAACGCCCGTCGCGCCGGTCGGTCACTGCCATGCACGGTCGTAGCGCCGGCGCAAGTGAATCCTGTGCGAACCGCCTGTACCGGGCAGCAACCATTGCGTTACGGGCGCCCCCTCGTGCATGCTCCCTGGAACCCGTCGCGGACGTGAGCGGGATCTGGGCGAAGGAGGCGTGCCGCCGTACCCTTGGGGGTAGGGGGTTGGGAAGATTATTCCCGGACACAGCTCCGTCGCACACTGTCGTCCCACCCATAAAGGATCACAACGCCGAGACAGCCATGGCCGGTCACGAATTCTTCGAACCCGCGGACCGCAAGCGGCCGGTCGCCGACCCCACGGCGGCCGATCCCCTGGCGGCGGAAGAGTCACGCCATGCGTGTGATCCCGCCTTCAAGCACGGCGTGGTGGTCGGCTTCGACGGCTCCACGTCCTCCGAGCGCGCCCTCGCGTACGCGATCGGCATGGCGCTGCGCTCCCGTTCGGGCCTGATCATCGTCCATGTGGCCAACCGGCTGCCCACCACCGTGTGGGCCGGCTGCGAGCCGCCCGTCTTCGTGGACGTGCCCGACCACCGCACCGAGGTGCTCGGTCTGGAGCTCGCCTGCGCGGACTATCTGGCGGAGGTCCCCTGGATCCTGGTCGAGCGTGGCGGGGACATCTGCCACGAACTCGAGGAGGTAGGGCGGGAGTACGAGGCGGACGCCATCGTCGTCGGCTCCACGCACGGCCTCGTGGGGCGCATTTTCGGCTCCGTCGCGGGGCGGTTGGCCAAGCGCGCCAAGCGCCCTGTCGTTGTCATTCCGTAACTCCCCGTTGGCCCAGGTGAGATGCCCCGTGGGCAGGGCGGGTCCCCTTTGTGCGCCACCCGAATCTACTCGTGCGTAGAGGTGTTTGTGCTCTTGTGAAGGGCATATACCGGTCACCGTACAACTGCACAGGCATGAAGGGAGCCCGCCGTGGACAACGTCGTCTCTGCGGGAAGCACCACCACGATCGTCGGCCGACTCGCACTCGGTGTGACCCTGTTGGCCGTCGGCCTCGGGTACACCGGACTGATCGACGGAGTGACGGCGGCGGACGCCGTGACACTGGCTCACTACGTAGGCGGCGTGGCGCTGTTCGTCGCCGGACTGCTCGCGTTCCGGGAGAGCGACGCCGGGACGGGCACCGCGTTCGCCGCCCTCGGCGCGCTCTGGTTCACCTGGGCGGTCTCGCCCGAGGTCTCCGCCAACGCGGCGGGCCTGTTCCTGCTGCTGTTCGCCCTCGTCGTCCTCACCCTCACGCTCGCCGGCGGCGACACGCTCGGGCAGGCCGTGTACGGGCTGTTCTTCGTCGCGCTGCTGCTGCTCGCCATCGCGCAGTTCGCGGACAGCGGGGCGCTGGGCAAGGCCGGTGGCTGGTTCGCCGTCGCCTCGGGGGCCGTTGCCTGGTACGCGGCGACCGCGGCGCTGGCGCACTGGCCGACGGCACTTCCGCGACGCGGTGCCGCGGGCCGCGGTGTGACGGCCGCGGGCTAGCTGCGCCGGCTGGGGAGTTGGGCGGCTTCCCGGCACACGAGACGGACCCCCGCGTGCGGTGGCACACGCGGGGGTCCGTCCTGTTGTCCTGCCCTGCCGGGGTGTTACTCCACCGTCACCGACTTCGCGAGGTTCCTCGGCTTGTCGATGTCCCGGCCGAGGGCAAGTGCCGTGTGGTAGGCGAGGAGTTGCAGCGGGATGCCCATGAGGATCGGGTCCAGCTCGTCCTCGTTCTTCGGGACGACGATCGTCCGGTCGGCCTTCTCCTGCTCCTGGTGGGCCACCGCGAGGATCTTGCCGCTGCGGGCCTTGATCTCCTCCATCGCGGCGCGGTTCTTCTCCAGCAGGTCGTCGTCGGGGACGATCGCGACCGTCGGGAGGGCGGGCTCGATCAGGGCGAGCGGGCCGTGCTTCAGCTCGGAGGCGGGGTAGGCCTCGGCGTGGATGTACGAGACCTCCTTGAGCTTGAGGGAGGCCTCGCGGGCGACCGGGTAGCCGCGGACACGTCCGATGAAGAGCATCGAGCGGGCGTCGGCGTACTCCTTGGCCAGCTCCTCGATCTCACCTTCCTGCTCCATCATCCCGGCGATCTGCGCGGGCAGCTTGCGCAGGCCCTCGATGATCCGCTTGCCGTCGCGCACGGAGAGGTCGCGGGTGCGGCCGAGGTGCAGGGCGAGCAGGGCGAAGGCCACGCAGGTGTTGGTGAAGCACTTCGTGGAGACCACGCAGACCTCGGGGCCGGCGTGCACGTAGATGCCGCCGTCAGCCTCGCGGGCGATCGCCGAGCCGACGACGTTCACGATGCCCAGCACCCGGGCGCCCTTGCGCTTGAGTTCCTGGACGGCCGCCAGGACGTCGTAGGTCTCACCGGACTGGGAGACGGCGATGTAGAGCGTGTCGGGGTCGACGACCGCGTTGCGGTAGCGGAACTCGGAGGCCGGCTCGGCGTCCGCGGGGATGCGGGCGAGCTCCTCGATCATCTGGGCGCCGATCATGCCGGCGTGGTACGAGGTGCCGCAGCCGAGGATCTTCACACGGCGGATCCGGCGGGCCTCGCGGGCGTCGAGGTTCAGGCCGCCGAGGTGCACGGTGGAGAAGCGGTCGTCGATCCGGCCGCGCAGGACGCGGTCCACGGCCTCGGCCTGCTCGTGGATCTCCTTGTGCATGTAGGTGTCGTGGCCGCCCATGTCGTAGGAGGCGGCCTCCCACTCCACGGTGGTGGGCTCGGCCGTGGTCCGGGTGCCCTCGGTGGTGTAGGTGCGGAAGTCGTCGGCCTTGAGGGTGGCCATCTCGCCGTCGTCGAGGGTCACTATCTGCCGGGTGTGGGTGACCAGCGCGGCGATGTCCGAGGCGACGAACATCTCCTTCTCGCCGATGCCGAGGACCACGGGGGAGCCGTTGCGGGCGACGACGATGCGGTCCGGGAAGTCGGCGTGCAGGACGGCGATGCCGTAGGTGCCCTCGATGTGCCGGAGGATCTCGCGGACCTTGTCCTCCAGCTTCTCGGCCTGCGAGCGGGCGATCAGGTGGACGAGGACCTCGGTGTCGGTCTCGGAGAGGAACTCGACGCCGTCCGCCTCCAGCTTGCGGCGCAGGTCGCTCGCGTTGTCGATGATGCCGTTGTGGACGACGGCGACCTTGCCCTCGGCGTCCAGGTGCGGGTGGGCGTTGACGTCGGAGGGGGCGCCGTGGGTGGCCCAGCGGGTGTGGGCGATGCCGGTGGTGCCCTTGAAGCGCGCCGGGACCTTGGCCTCCAGGTCACGGACCCGGCCCTTGGCCTTGACCATCTTCAGACCGGCGGCCTTGGGGGAGGTGACGACGATGCCGGCCGAGTCGTAGCCGCGGTACTCCAGGCGCTGGAGGCCTTCGAGGAGCAGGGGGGCGACGTCGCGCTTCCCGATGTATCCGACGATTCCGCACATATAGATGTATTCCTCAGCCGTAGACGATGCGGCGCAGCTGCCGGAGTGTGAGCTCCGGCGGTGCCACCGCCCGGTATTTCAGGTCAGCCGCGATCTGTTCGAAGATCGTCGCGTTGACCAGGCCCTGGGCCTGGAGCTCGCGGTGGCGGCGACGGACGAACTCCTCGGTCGTCTCGTCGAAGTAGGCGAGCACGTCCTGGATCACCCGCAGCGCCTCACCCCGGTTCAGGGGCGTGGAGCGCGTCAGATGATCTACGAGTTCGTCGTGCACCCGGTAGATCCTGGGGTACCGGCGACACTTTCGCAACAATCTTGCCCGATTTCGGGCAGGGCGGCTTGCGCGGGGCCTCGGGCGATCGACCGGGCGGGGTCACATCCGCTTCAGGATCGCCTGCTTGGCCAGGGCGAACTCCTCGTCGGTCAGCACCCCCGTGCGGTGCAGTTCGCCGAGTTCACGCAGGCGCCGCAGCAGCGCGTCGTGGTCGTCCTCGCGGGCGGCCGCGCTGGGCTCCGGCTCCTGCGCGGCGGCGGTCAGGGCGGCGGCCGGGGCCGCGGCGGCCGGGTGCGGGAGGCGGGCCTGGACGGCGGCCGCGATCAGGGCCATCAGGGGGTCCTTCTTGAATCCCCAGAGTTCGACCGAGTTCGGGTCGTACTTGGGCGGTGCCTTGGTCGGGGCGTTGCGCACGGTGAAGCGCAGGTATCCGTTCTCCAGCCCCGCCGCCGGATGCCACTCCACGGCGGCGATGTCGCCGACGGCGAGGGTGCGGGTGCCGGCGGCCGCCTTGGCGTCCTCCGTCTTCCAGTTCCACTCCAGGCGGACTTGCTCGCCGTCGAAGCTCGCGGTGCCGTCCCCGGCGGCGGCCGACAGCGGGACGGACGGGCCGGGCAGCAGATACCCGGAGACCGGATCGCCGGGGACCTGGTCCAGCAGCAGCGCGTTGCGCACCTCGTCCACGAGGTACTCGGCGACGCCGTAGCGGTCGGACTCGACGGCCAGCTGATAGGGGTCGTGGGGTTCGCCGAGCCGGCCGGCCGTCGCCTGCAGCAGCGGGTCGGCGCCGTCCCGCAGCCGCAGCCTCAGTCGCCCCGACTTCCGGCCCTGCTCGAACGATATGCCCGCCAACGCGCCCAGTGGGACGCGCAGTTCACCCAGGGTCTTGCGCAGCAGACTGACGTTCTTGTCCCGTCCGGGGGTCAGACGCAGGGCGTCGCCGTCGAAGATCCACGTGCCGTCCTTCTGGATGATTTCCGCCATGCGGGGGATTGTTTCACCGGTCTCGCGAGAGAGTGGTCCATACCTGTCGGAGCTCCCGGAAGGGACCGTTTGTGAGACAGCACCGCTTCCTGCACCACAGAACGCTTCGCCTGCTGGCTTCCCTGCTGCTCGTCTCGGCGGCGGGCGCCTCCCTCACCGGGGCGGGGCCGGTGCCCGCGCCCGGGGCCCCCACCCCGCTCGGCGACGTGATACCGGCCCCCGCCTCCGCCGACCCCGGCGGTCCGCCGTACCGGATCACCGAGCACACCCGCATCCGCGTCGACGGCTCCCACGACGCCCGGCGCGTCGGGCACTACCTCGCGGACGTGCTGCGTCCGTCGACCGGCTACCGCCTGCCCGTCACCGCCCACGGCGACGGCGGCATCCGGCTGCGGCTCGCCAAGGGCCCGTACGGCGACGAGGGATACCGGCTCGACAGCGGCCGCGGCGGCGTCACCATCACCGCCGCCCGCCCCGCCGGCCTGTTCCACGGCGTCCAGACCCTGCGCCAGCTCCTCCCGGCCGCCGTCGAGCGGGACTCCGTCCAGAGCGGCCCCTGGCTGGTCGCGGGCGGCACCATCGAGGACACCCCGCGCTACGGCTGGCGCGGCGCCATGCTCGACGTGTCCCGGCACTTCTTCGGCGTCGGTGAAGTCAAGCGCTACATCGACCAGTTGGCGCTCTACAAGTTCAACAAGCTGCATCTGCACCTCAGCGACGACCAGGGCTGGCGCATCGCCGTCGACTCCTGGCCGCGCCTGACGACCCACGGCGGCTCGACCGAGGTCGGCGGCGGCCCCGGTGGCTACTACACCAAGGCCGACTACAGGGAGATCGTCCGTCACGCGGCCGCCCGGCACCTGGAGGTCGTGCCGGAGATCGACATGCCGGGCCACACGAACGCCGCCCTCGCCTCCTACGCCGAGCTGAACTGCGACGGCGTCGCGCCGCCGCTCTACACCGGCACCGCGGTCGGCTTCAGCTCGCTGTGCGTGCCGAAGGAGATCACGTACGACTTCGTGGACGACGTCGTCCGGGAGCTCGCCGCGCTCACCCCCGGGCGCTACCTGCACATCGGCGGTGACGAGGCGCACTCCACCAGCCACGAGGACTACGTGACGTTCATGGACCGCGTGCAGCCGGTCGTCGCCAAGTACGGCAAGAAGGTCGTCGGCTGGCATCAGCTGACCGGCGCGACCCCGGCCAAGGGCGCGCTCGCGCAGTACTGGGGCCTGGACGGCACGGGCCAGGCGGAGAAGGAGCAGGTCGCGGCAGCGGCGCGGAACGGGACCGGGCTGGTCCTCTCCCCGGCCGACCGGATCTACCTCGACATGAAGTACGACGCCCAGACCCCCCTCGGGCTGTCCTGGGCCGGATACGTCGACGTACGGCGGTCCTACGACTGGGACCCGGGCGCGTATCTGCCGGGCGCTCCGGCGTCGGCGGTGCGGGGCGTCGAGGCGCCGCTGTGGTCGGAGACCCTGGAGAACTCCCGCCACATCGAGTACATGGCCTTCCCGAGGCTGCCGGGCGTCGCCGAGCTCGGCTGGTCGCCCCGGGCCACGCACGGCTGGGACGGTTACAAGCAGCGGCTCGCCGCGCAGGGACCGCGGTGGGAGGCGCTCGGGATCGGGTACCACCGGGCGCCGCAGGTGCCGTGGCCTGCGGAGTAGTGCCGTGAGCTGACGCGGCGACGGGCACCCCGCAGGACCGTACTCCGGGGTGCCCGTCCGTCACGGGGTCAGAACTCCGCGAGGGGGTTCTTCAGGGTGCCGACCAGCTGGAGCGCGCCCGCCGGGTCCGCCAGGTCCACCATCTGCTTGTTGTCGCGCAGCTGGAGCCGGTTCAGGCAGGACAGCGCGAACTCCGGGGCGAACATGTCGTACTGCCGGAACTTGTCGGCGAGTTGGGGCATCGACTCCTGGTACTCACGGGTGACGTCCGCGACCGCCCGCCAGAAGTCGTCCTCCTCCAGCACTCCCTCGGAGGCGAGGTTGGCGGCGAGGAAGCGGAAGAAGCAGTCGAAGACGTCCGTGAAGAGGGACAGGAGCTTCTTGTCCTCGGGGACGTCGACGCGCAGCCGCTCCACCGTCGGCGGCAGTACCGCGTCCGGATCCATGACGGCGATCTCCTCGGCGATGTCCTTGTAGATCGCGCGCTCGACGGCGCCGTCCTTCAGGACCAGGATCACGTTCTCGCCGTGCGGCATGTACACCAGGTCGTAGGCGTAGAAGCTGTGCAGCAGCGGGGTGTAGTAGGCCCGCAGGTAGCGGCGCAGCCACTCCTTCGGCGCCAGGCCGGACCGCTCGATCAGCGCGGCCGCGAAGCCCCGGCCCTCGTGGTCGACGTGCAGCAGGGAGGCCATGGTGGCGAGCGACTCGCCCGGCTGGAGCGAGGCCACCGGGCTCTCCCGCCAGAGCGCGGCGAGCATCTTGCGGTACGGCGAGTAGCGGTCGGTCGCCTTCTCGTACTCCAGGTGCCGGTAGCCGACCGCCGCCCGCTCACGGATGATCGACAGGCCCGTCGACTTCAGTACCGGGTCGCCCTCGATCAGCTGGGCGAGCCAGTCGTTGATCGCCGGGGTGGCCTCCATGTAGGCGGCCGACAGCCCCCGCATGAAGCCCATGTTGATGACCGACAGGGCCGTCTTCACATAGTGCTTCTCGGGGCGGGTGGTGTTGAAGAACGTGCGGATGGACTGCTGGGCCAGGTACTCGTCGTCGCCCTCGCCGAGGCAGACGAGGTGCCGCTGGGCGACCTCGGCGGCGAAGGTGACGGTGAGCTTGTTCCACCACTGCCAGGGGTGGACGGGGATGAGCAGGTAGTCGGCGGGGTCGAGGCCCTGGTCCGTGAGCTGACCGTCGAAGCGCTCGACCGTCTCGGCACCGAGCTCGTCCCTGAGGAACGCCTCGTACTCGATGCCGACACCGGCCGTGAACGCGGCGCGCGAGCGGTGCGCGGCCAGCCACACGAGCCGGAGGGGGCTCGCGGTCTCGGGGGCGTACGAGAGGTACTCGTGGATCCCGAAGCCGAGCCGGCCGTTGTTGGCGACGAAGCAGGGGTGGCCCTCGGTCATACCGGTCTCGATGGCCTGGAAGCCGCTGCCGGCCAGCTCGGCCACCGGGATCTGCGGCTTGGTGAGCTTGTAGCAGGTGCCGGAGAGCGTGGAGGAGATCTCCTCCAGGTAGACCGGGAGGATCTCGTCGCTCAGGCCGAGTGCCTGGCGCAGCTCGACGAAGAAGTCCAGTGCGGCGAGGGGGAGTTCGGTCCCGTCGCGGTGCCGGGTGATCGAGTCGGCGTCGACCTGCCAGTGGTCCAGGGCACGGAGAACCGCGGTGAAGGTGTACATCGTCCCGCCGTCGTCGCTGCGGACGACGTAGGCGCCGTCGCCGGTGGACTCCGGCGTGATGAGCCGCTCGTGCGCGAACTCGGCGAGCGCCTTGCGGATCAGGAGGCGGTTGGCCCGCGCCCAGCGGTGGGGGGAGAGGTGCGCTACGGCGTCGGACAGGGTCATACGGCTACTCCTCGGGCGGCCTCGAACTGCTCGCGCGTGCAGAAGCTCAGCAGCGCGCGCTTCTCCGGCTTGTCGATCTCACGTGCGGGCACGAAGCCGACGGCCTCGTTCAGCGCGTGCACCGCCTTGTTGCTGACGTCGGGCTCGACCACGACCCGGCGGGTTGGCGGGTCCGCGAACAGCTCCGCCATCACGGCGGTGATGACGGCCCGGGTGAAGCCGTGCACCGGCCGGTCGGTGGGGGCGACCAGGAAATGCATGCCGACATCGCCGGGCTCGGGGTCGTACAGGCCGACCAGCTCGACGTACCGGGGGTCGTACTTCTCCATCAGGAAGGCCGGGCGGCCCTCGTGCAGGCCCAGGTAGGCGTGGTGGTGCTCGTGGGCCGCGATCCGCATGTACTCGCGCTCGACGTCCTGGAGCTTCGCGTCCTGCATCATCCAGAAGGCGGCCTTGGGGTGGGTGACCCAGCCGTGCAGCAGCTCGGCGTCCTTCAGGGGGTCGAGGGGGCGGAGGGTGAACGTGCCGATGCTCATGCGGAGAACTCCTGGAACGCGATGGACTTCTCCACCGGGTAGTACTCGCTGCCGAGCAGCTCACGGATGATGTACGAGTTCCGGTACGCGCCCATGCCCAGGTCGGGCGAGGTGATGCTGTGGGTGTGGACACCGGCGTTCTGGAGGAAGACCCCCCGGCCGGTGACGTCGACGGCGTAGTTGCGGGCGACGTCGAAGTTGCCCTGGGAGTCGTAGCGCAGGCGGTCGCGGACCGGCTTCAGGAACTCCGGTTCGACGTACTTGTAGCCGGTGGCGAGCACCAGGCCCTGCGTGTCGAGTTCGAAGTCCCTGGCCTGCTCCTCCTGGTGGAAGCCCAGGGTGTACGTGCCGTTCTCGTACCGCGCCGAGGTGAGCGCGGAGTTGGTGAGCAGCCGGGTGCGGACCGGCCCGCCCAGGTTCTTCTGGTAGAGCAGGTCGAAGATCTCGTTGATGAGATCGCCGTCGATGCCCTTGAACAGGCCCTTCTGCTCCGAGGTGAGGCGGTAGCGGGTCGCCTCGGGCAGCTCGCGGTAGTAGTCGATGTACTCCGGGGAGGTCATCTCCAGCGTGAGCTTGGTGTACTCCAGCGGGAAGAACCGCGGCGAGCGCGTCACCCAGTTCAGCTGGTAGCCGTGCACGTCGATCTCGCCGAGCAGGTCGTAGTAGATCTCGGCGGCGGACTGACCGCTGCCGACCAGCGTGATCGACTCCTTGCGCTGGAGCTCCGCCTTGTGGTGGAGATAGCGGGAGTTGTGCAGGAAGTCACCGCCGAGGCCCTCGCAGGCGTCCGGGACGTGGGGCGGGGTGCCGGTGCCGAGGACCAGCTGGCGGGCGCGGAAGACCTCGCCGGCCTCGGTGCGCACGACGTACAGCTCGTCCTCGTACGTGACCTCGGTGACCGTGGTGCCGAAGCGGACGCTGCTCAGCTTGTTCGCGGCCCAGCGGCAGTAGTCGTCGTACTCGACCCGCAGCGGGTAGAAGTTCTCGCGGATGTAGAACGAGTACAGCCGGCCCTTCTCCTTCAGGTAGTTCAGGAAGGAGTACGGCGAGGTCGGGTCGGCCAGCGTGACCAGGTCCGACATGAACGGCGTCTGGAGGTGGGCGCCCTCCAGGAACATGCCGGCGTGCCACTCGAAGTCCGGCTTGGACTCCAGGAAGAGGCCGTCGAGTTCGGCGATGGGCTCGGTCAGGCAGGCCAGGCCGAGGTTGAAGGGGCCGAGCCCGATCCCCACGAAGTCGTAGGTCTTTTTCGTGGTGTCAGCAAGCGCGGTCAAGGGAGTCTCCCAGGTACTGCTCGGCGTGGCCGGCGATCAGGTCGAGGACGGCGGCGATGTCGGACGCCTTGGTCTCGGGGTTGAGCAGGGTGAACTTCAGGTACTGGCGGTCGCCCACCTTGGTGCCCGCGACGACGGCGTCGCCGGAGGCGAACAGGGCTTTGCGGGCGTAGAGGTTGCCGCGGTCGATCTCGGCCGGGTCGGTGACGGTGGCCGGGATGAAGCGGAAGACCAGGGTGGACAGCGAGGGCTCGACCACGACGTCGTAGCGCGGGTCGGCGGCGAGCAGCTTCCAGCCCTCCTGGGCCAGGTCGCACACCTCGTCGAAGAGCTGCCCGATGCCGTCCGCGCCCATCACACGCAGGGTCACCCAGAGCTTGAGGGCGTCGAAGCGGCGGGTCGTCTGGAGGGACTTGTCCACCTGGTTGGGGATACGTTCCTGCACCATACGGCGCGGGTTGAGGTACTCCGCGTGGTAGGTCGCGTGGCGCAGGGTGGCGGCGTCCCGCACCAGCACGGCCGAGGAACTCACCGGCTGGAAGAAGGACTTGTGGTAGTCCACGGTGACCGAGTCGGCCCGCTCGATGCCCTCCAGCAGGGCCCGGCGCTTCAGCGAGGTGAGCAGTCCGCAGCCGTAGGCCGCGTCGACGTGCATCCAGGTGCCGTACTGGGCGCACAGCTCGGCGATCTCGGGGAGCGGGTCGATCGAGCCGAAGTCGGTGGTGCCGGCGGTGGCGACGACGGCCATGGGGACCAGGCCGTCCTTCGCGCACCGCTCCAGCTCGTGGGCGAGCGCGACGGTCTGCATCCGCTTGTCGTGGTCGACGGGGATCGTCACGACGGCGTCGGGGCCGAGGCCGAGCAGTTTCGCCGCCTTCTGCACGCTGAAGTGGCCGACCTCGGAGGCGAAGACGCGCAGCTTCGCCAGGGAGTCGGTCTTGGCCTCCTCGCGGGCCAGCAGCAGCGCCTGGAGGTTGGACTGGGTGCCGCCGGAGGTGAACACCCCGTCGGCGGCGGGGCCGAGGCCGATGCGTTCGGTGGTCCAGTCGATGAGTTTGCGCTCGATCAGGGTGCCGCCGGCCGACTGGTCCCAGGTGTCGAGGGAGGAGTTGACGGCGGAGAGGATCGCCTCGCCGAGCACGGCCGGTATGACGACCGGGCAGTTGAGATGGGCGAGGTAGCGGGGGTGGTGGAAGTAGATCGCGTCACGGAGGTAGACGTCCTCCAGCTCGTCCAGGACCGCGGTGGTGTCGTGCAGCGGCCGGTCGAGGTCGATCTGTGCGATGCGGGGGGCCAGGGCGTCGACGGTGACGCCCGTGAACGGACGGTCGGTGGTGGCGAGTTTCGCCGCCACCCGCTCTACTCCATCGGTCACGGAGCGGCGGTACTGCTCCGCGGTCGTGTCATTGAGCAGGTGCGAGCGCATGTGCGGGTCCTCCGGTGGGGACGGTCCGTGGCGGAACGGGTGAGGCCGTTTCAACTTAGGTTAGCCTAACCTAAGTTCATTAGGTCAAGTGTGGCCCGGGCCGTGACGGCCGTCACGGTGAACGGCCGTCCGCCGACGGGCAGTTACTCGCCCAGCTCCCGCAACTGCTCCTCGCTCAGGCCTCGCCGCCAGTAACCGACGAAGGTGACCCGGCGGCGGTCGACGCCGCGCTCGCCCACGAAGTGCCGGCGCAGCTCCTTCACGCAGGACGACTCGCCCGCGATCCAGACGTACGGGTGCGCGGCGGGCGGCAACCGGGCGGCGCGCAGGGCGCCGAGTGCCAGGGGGGCGGGGGCATCTCCCGCGCCCTTCGGGCCGTGGGGGATCTCGGCGCCGCCCTCGTCCTGGACCAGCCAGGTGACCTCGGCGTCGGCCTCGGTCACCAGGTCCTGGACGTTCCCGGCGTCGCGCACCTCCAGCCAGACGCGGGCGCGCATACCGTGCGGGAGCGACTCCAGGACGGCCGACACGGCCGGCAGGGCGGTCTCGTCACCCCAGACGACCACCAGGTCGGTGTCCGGCGGCGGGCGGAACCGGATCGCCCGGTTGTCCGCGACCGCCGGGCCGAGCAGCAGGACCCGGTCACCGGCGACGGCCCGGGAGGCCCACTGCGAGGCGGGCCCGGCCGGGGTGTGCAGGACGAAGTCGATGTCGATCTCGTCGGGTTCCCGGCGCAGCGCCCGCAGCGTGTACGAGCGCATCACGGCCCGTACGTCGTCCGGGAGTTCGCGCCATCCCTGCCACCACCGGTCACCGAGCTCGATCGGCACGACCGGCTCCGGCTGTCCCGGGTGCGGCAGGAACAGCGACAGGGACTGGTCGCGCCCGAGGGAGTGGAAGGCCGCGAGGTCGGGCCCGCCGAAGGTGACCCGGACCAGGGACGGCCCGAGCCGCCTCGTCCGCACGACCTGAAGGGCGAAGAACCGGAACGGGGCGGCCACGGCCGTCGTCATGGGGGCTCCTGGGTAGGTTTCAGGTAAGCGGCTGGGCAACGCCCTCAAGGGCGCGGGGAGCTGCGCGACCGGCCACAACGGGCCCGCGGCTCCCCGTCACCGCAACCACCTGGCTCAGCCGACCTTCTTCGCCTTCTCGATGGCCTCGGCCAGCGTCGTCAGCAGGGGCGTGCACTTCGCGTACGACAGGATCGGCTCCGGCGACCGCGCGATGACCTGCCCCGCCTTCACCGCGGGCAGCTTCTTCCACGTGCCCTCGGTGATGTCCGCGGGCTGGATCGTCGAGGAACGGTCGTCCATCATGATGATGTCGGCCGGGTACTTGTCGACGTTCTCCCAGCTCAGCGACTCGAACCAGCCGCCACCCTCGGCCTTCGCCTTCTCCGGCGGCTCGACGAAGTTCACGCCGAGCGCCTTGAAGTACTCCAGGTCGATGGAGAGGTTGGTGCCGGAGACGTAGAAGATCTCCTGGCTCGCGGAGCCGGCCAGCACCTTGATCTCCGGACGGGACTTGGCGGCCTCGCGCAGCCGCTCGGCGGCCGCCTCGAACTCCTGCTTCGCCTTGACGGCCTTGTCGGCCTTCATGTCCGCGCCGAGCGACTCGGCCAGCTCCCACATGCGCTGCAGCGGCGCCGTCAGCTGGCGGTCGTAGACGGAGACGGCGGCGCTCGGGGCGAGCTTGGCGATCTTGTCCTTGGACGCCTCGGGGACGTACCAGAGGGTGCCCGCGCTGTCGAAGGTGGTGGAGATCAGCACGTCCGGCTGGAAGGCGGCGTACTGCTCGACGTTGAACTGGTCCCAGACGTTGCCGAAGAGGGTCAGCTTGCTGACGTCCATGTCGCCCGCCTGGACGTCGGCCTTGCCGTCCTTCGTCCTGGTCGGGCCGAAGACGCCCTTGACCTCGATGCCGTAGTCGTGGAGAGCGGCGGCGACGCCGACGAAGGCGACGATGTTGGCCGGGATCCGGTCCAGCTTCACGGTCTCGCCGCGGTCGTCCTTGAACGACCAGGGACCGGAGGCCTTGGCGGAGGCCTTCGCGTCCGAGCCGCCGCCGTTCGTGTCTTCGTCGCCGCAGGCTGCGAGCACGGCACCGAGGCCGAGGGCACCGCCGGCGGCGAGGATGCCGCGGCGGGTGAGGTGGGTGGCACGGGCGTTGGACATGAGTGTGGCCGCTTTCGAACAGGGCGGGGGTCCCGCCGGACAATTCGAAGGTAGGTTAGCCTAACCTCAGATCTTGTCCAGGGGCGGGTCCCCCGTCGCGTTCGTGTCCGTGGGCCGGGCTGGCGGTCGTTCAGCCCGCCAGCCCCAACTCCCTCGCGATCAGCAGTCGTTGCACCTCGCTCGTGCCCTCGCCGATCTCCAGGATCTTCGAGTCGCGCCACATCCGGGCCACCGGGTACTCGTTCATGAAGCCGTACCCGCCGTGGATCTGGGTGGCGTCACGGGCGTTGTCCACCGCGATGGTGGAGGAGTACAGCTTCGCCAGCGCCGCCTCCTTCTTGAAGGGTTCGCCGGTGACCAGGCGGGAGGCCGCGTCGCGCCACGCGAGGCGGGCCGTGTGGGCCTTCATCTCCATGTCGGCGATCTTGAACTGTATGGCCTGGTTGGCGCCGATCGGACGGCCGAAGGCGTGCCGTTCCTTCGCGTACTTCACCGACTCGTCCACGCAGCCCTGCGCCAGGCCGGTGGCGAGCGCCGCGATGGCGACACGGCCCTCGTCGAGGATGCGCAGGAACTGGGCGTACCCGCGGCCCTCCTCGCCCAGCAGGTTCGCCGCCGGGACCCGGACGTCGTCGAAGGACAGCTCCCGGGTGTCGGAGGCGTTCCAGCCGACCTTGGAGTACGGGGGTGCCACCGTGAAGCCCGGCGTTCCGGACGGGACGACGATCGCGGAGATCTGCGGCCTGCCGTCCGGCTTGCGGCCCGTCACCGCCGTGACCGTGACCAGACCGGTGATGTCCGTGCCCGAGTTGGTGATGAAGCACTTGGTGCCGTTGATCACCCACTCGCCGGTCTCCGCGTCCAGCCGGGCCGTGGTGCGCGTCGCGCCCGCGTCCGAGCCGCCGTCGGGCTCGGTCAGGCCGAAGGCGCCGAGGATCTCGCCGGAGCAGAGCCGGGGGAGCCACTGACGCTTCTGCTCCTCGGTGCCGAACAGATGGATCGGCATGGCGCCCAGCGAGACGCCCGCCTCCAGGGTGATGGCCACCGAGGAGTCGACGCGGGCCAGTTCCTCCAGGGCGATGCCCAGGGCGAGGTAGTCGCCGCCCATACCGCCGTACTCCTGCGGGAACGGCAGCCCGAACAGGCCCATCCTGCCCATCTCGCGGACGATCTCGTACGGGAACTCGTGCCGCTCGTAGTAGTCGCCGATCTTGGGGGCGACGACCTCGTGCGCGAACTCCTCCACCGTGCGGCGGAGTTCTTCCAGCTCGGGGCTGAGGCGGTGGTCCATGATGCGTCACTGCTCCTGGTGGGAGAGGGCTCTTACGGTGCGGGACGGGCTGGGTCGGCCCAGTCGGCCGGCCATCCACACGCTGGTGGCGGTGAGACGGCCGAGGTCGACGCCGGTGTCGATGCCGAGGCCGTGCAGCATCCACACGAGGTCCTCGGTGGCGAGGTTGCCGGTGGCGCTCCTTGCGTACGGGCAGCCGCCGAGGCCGCCCGCGGAGGCGTCGACCGTCGTGACGCCGTGCTGGAGCGCGGCGAGGGTGTTGGCCAGTGCCTGGCCGTAGGTGTCGTGGAAGTGCACGCCGAGGGCGGGGGCCGGGATCCCGTCGGCGTTCAGCGCGGAGAGGAGCCCGGCGACGTGGCCCGGGGTCGCCACGCCGATCGTGTCGCCGAGGCTCAGCTCGTCGCAGCCCATGTCCAGCAGGCTCTTGCAGACCCCGACGACCTGGTGCACCGGGACGGGGCCTTCCCAGGGGTCGCCGAAGCACATCGACAGATAGCCGCGGACATGGAGCCCCTCGGCCTTCGCCCGGGAGACCACCGGGTCGAACATGGCCAGCGCCTCGTCGACCGTGCGGTTGAGGTTCGCCTTCGCGAAGGACTCCGTGGCGCTCGCGAAGACGGCGACGCGGGTGGCGCCCAGGGCCTGCGCCCGGTCCAGCCCCCGGTCGTTGGGGACCAGCACGGGCAGCGCCACCGGCACCTCGCTGACGAGCGGGAACAGCGCTTCCGCGTCGGCCAGCTGGGGCACCCACCTGGGGTGGACGAAGCTGGTGGCCTCGATCGTCGTCAGGCCCGCGTCGGCCAGCCGGTGGATGAACTCCGCCTTGACCTCCGTCGGGACCTGCGCCTTCTCGTTCTGCAGGCCGTCACGGGGGCCGACCTCGTGGATCCGGACCCGGGCGGGCAGGCCCGGGGCGGGTACGACCATGGGGAGGCCGGGCGCGGGGGTGCTCATGCCGGTGCCTCCTCGGTCGGCTCGGTCGGCGTGATGACGGCGAGGACCTGGTCCATGGCGACGGTCGCGCCGGGGGCCACGTCCAGCTCGGCGACCGTTCCGGCGTGCGGGGCGGCGATGACGTGCTCCATCTTCATCGCCTCCACCACCAGCAGGCTCTGACCGGCGCTCACCTCGTCGCCCACCGCGACCTTCACCACGGTCACTGTGCCCGGCATGGGCGCGGTCAGCGAGTCGGCACCGGCGTGGGCGGTGCGGGAGAGGGACGCCTGAACCGGGTCGTGGTCGCGCACCTGCCAGGCGTCGCCGTCGCGGCCCAGCCAGGTGCCGTCCGGCAGGGCCGCGAAGGTGTGGGCGACGCCGTCGAGCCGGAACGTGAACCGGGAGCCGTCCCCGGCCGGGGCGGGGCCCGCGGACACCGGGACCGGGGCCCCGGCGCCGTCGGGCAGCAGCTCGAACCCGCCGTCCGCCGAGCCGCGCAGCCTCACGGTCACCGGGTCGTGCCCCGGCACCCGCAGGTGGTGCGCGGTCCAGGCCCGCTGACCGCCCAGGCGCCAGCCCTGCGGGACGGAGAACGGATCGACCCAGCCGGTGCCCGGCGCGGGGGCCAGGGCGGCCTGGCGCAGCAGCGCCGCCGCCGCGTAGACCTCGACCGGGACCTCGCCGGCCACGAGGCCCGTCACCTCCCGCTCGACCAGCCCGGTGTCCAGGTCGCCCTCGACGACCGCCGGATGGGCCAGCAGCCGCCGCAGGAAACCGGCGTTCGTCGGCACGCCGAGGACGACCGTCCCGGCGAGGGCGGCGCGCAGCTTGCGCAGGGCCGTGGCGCGGTCCGGGCCGTGCGCGACGACCTTCGACAGCATCGGGTCGTACAGGCTGCCGACCTCGGTGCCCTCGCTGAGCCCCGAGTCGGTGCGCACGCCGTCGCCCTCGGGCTCGCGCAGGCGGAGCACCGTGCCGCCGGAGGGCAGGAAGCCCCGGGTCGGGTCCTCGGCGCAGACGCGGGCCTCGATCGCGTGCCCGGTGAGGGCGATGTCGTCCTGCGTGAAGCCCAGGCGCTCGCCCGCCGCGACCCGCAGCTGCCACTCCACGAGGTCGAGCCCGGTGACCAGCTCGGTGACGGGGTGCTCCACCTGCAGGCGGGTGTTCATCTCCATGAAGCAGTACGCGTCCGGGTCGCCGCCGGGGACGATGAACTCGACCGTGCCCGCCCCGACGTACCCGCAGGAGCGGGCCGCCTGTACCGCCGCCTCACCCATCGCCGCGCGGGTGGCCTCGTCCAGGAGCACGCTGGGCGCCTCCTCGACGACCTTCTGGTGGCGCCGCTGCAGGGAGCACTCGCGCTCGCCCAGGTGGACGACGCCTCCGTGGCCGTCGGCCAGGACCTGGATCTCGATGTGGCGGGGCCGGTCGATCCAGCGCTCCACCAGCAGGGTGTCGTCGCCGAAGGAGGCCGCGGCCTCGCGCCGGGCGGCGGCGATCTCGTCGTCGAGCAGGCTCAGGTCCCGCACCAGGCGCATGCCCTTGCCGCCGCCGCCCGCGGAGGGCTTGAGCAGCACGGGTGCGCCCAGTTCACGGGCGGCGCGGGCGAGTTCGGGGTCCCGGCCGCCGGGGACGACGGGGACGCCGGCCGCCGCGACGGTCTCCTTGGCGCGGATCTTGTCGCCCATCAGCGCGATGGCGTCGGCCGGGGGCCCGATGAAGACGAGCCCGGCGGCGGCGCAGGCACGCGCGAAGGCCGCGTTCTCGGCGAGGAAGCCGTACCCCGGGTGGACGGCCTGGGCGTGCGTGGCGGCCGCGGCCTGAAGGATCCGCTCGGCCGACAGATAGCTCTCCACGGCGGGCGGGGGCCCGATCCGCACCGCCGTGTCGGCCTCGCGCACGTGCCGGGCGTCGGCGTCGGCGTCGGAGTAGACGGCGACGGAGCGGACGCCCAGCGAGCGCAGCGTACGGATGACACGGACCGCGATCTCACCGCGGTTGGCCACAAGAACGGTGTCGAACATCGGTCCCCTCACATCCGGAATACGCCGAACTGGGGTTCACCCAGGGGCGCGTTGGCGCACGCGGTCAGGGCCAGGCCGACCACCTGACGGGTCTCCAAGGGGTCGATCACCCCGTCGTCCCAGAGGCGGGCGGTGGCGTAGTAGGCGTTGCCCTGGCGCTCGTACTGCGCGCGGATCGGCGCCTTGAACGCCTCTTCCTCCTCGGCGGGCCAGGACTCGCCGCGGCCCTCCAGCTGGTCCCGCTTGACGGTGGCGAGGACCGAGGCGGCCTGTTCGCCGCCCATCACGGAGATCTTGGCGTTGGGCCACATCCACAAAAAGCGCGGCGAGTACGCCCGGCCGCACATCGAGTAGTTCCCCGCGCCGTAGGAGCCGCCGACCACGACCGTCAGTTTCGGCACGCGCGTGGTGGCGACGGCCGTGACCATCTTCGCGCCGTGCTTGGCGATGCCGCCGGCCTCGTAGTCCTTGCCGACCATGAACCCCGAGATGTTCTGCAGGAACAGCAGCGGGATGCCGCGCTGGTCGCACAGCTCGATGAAGTGCGCGCCCTTCTGGGCGGACTCCGAGAAGAGGATGCCGTTGTTGGCGACGATGCCGACCGGGTGGCCGTGGATCCGGGCGAAGCCGGTGACGAGGGTCTGCCCGAACTCGGCCTTGAACTCGGCGAACCCGGAGCCGTCGACCACGCGCGCGATGATCTCGCGGACGTCGTAGGGCGTGCGGGAGTCGACGGGCACCGCCCCGTACAGCCCGTAGGGGTCGGCCTTGGGCTCCACCACGGGCCTCACCTCCCAGGGCAGCGGCCCGCGCGCGGGGAGGGTGGCGACGATGTTCCGCACGATGCGCAGGGCGTGGGCGTCGTCCTGCGCGAGGTGGTCGGTGACGCCGGACACGCGGGAGTGCACCTCGCCGCCGCCGAGCTCCTCCGCGGTGACGACCTCGCCGGTGGCGGCCTTCACCAGCGGCGGGCCGCCGAGGAAGATCGTGCCCTGGTTGCGGACGATGACGGCCTCGTCGCTCATCGCCGGGACGTATGCCCCGCCGGCCGTGCAGGAGCCGAGGACGGCGGCGATCTGGGGGATCCGGGCGGCGGACATCCGGGCCTGGTTGTAGAAGATCCGCCCGAAGTGCTCGCGGTCCGGGAAGACCTCGTCCTGCATGGGCAGGAAGGCGCCGCCGGAGTCCACCAGGTAGAGACAGGGCAGCCGGTTCTCCAGCGCGACTTCCTGCGCGCGCAGGTGCTTCTTCACCGTCATCGGGTAGTACGTCCCGCCCTTGACGGTCGCGTCGTTGGCGACGACGACGCACTCCCGGCCGCTGACCCGCCCGATGCCGGCGACGACACCGGCGGCCGGGGCCTGCCCGTCGTACATCCCGTCGGCGGCGAGCGGTGCGAGCTCCAGGAAGGGCGAGCCGGGGTCGAGAAGGGTGTCGACGCGGTCGCGCGGCAGCAGCTTGCCGCGCGCGGTGTGCCGGGCGCGCGCCTTCTCACCCCCGCCGAGCCGGGCGGCGGCGAGCTTGCCGTGCAGCTCCTCCACGAGCGCGAGGTGCCCTGCCTCGTTGACCCGCCAGGCCTCCGACGCGGGGTCCGCCGCGCCGTGCAGCTCCGGTGCCTGGTCCATCCTTGCGGTCCCCTCACCTTGTTAATGAGCGTTAACGCATTTTCCTCCAGGTTAACGACCGCTAACCTCGCTGTCTAGAATTGCTTCCATGGCCACGAGAACCGACGCCCCCACCCGCCGCGAGCAGATCCTCAAGGAGGCCGCGCGGCTGTTCGCCGAGCGGGGCTTCCACGGCGTCGGGGTGGACGAGATAGGCGCGGCGGTGGGCATCAGCGGCCCCGGGCTCTACCGCCACTTCCCGGGCAAGGACGCGATGCTCGCCGAGCTGCTGGTGGGGATCAGCGGTCAGCTCCTGACCGGCGGCAAGCGCAGGGCCGCGGAGGCGGACGGGGACGCCGAGGCGCTCCTCGACTCGCTCATCGAGGGCCACATCGACTTCGCGCTGGACGACCGCCCGCTCATCACGCTGCACGACCGTGAGCTGGACCGCCTCCGGGACAGCGACCGCAAGCTGGTGCGCCAGCTCCAGCGGCAGTACGTGGAGCTGTGGGTGGAGGTGGTGCGTGAGGTCTACCCCGGGCTCCACGAGTCCACGGCCCGCTCGGCCGTCCACTCGGTCTTCGGCCTGCTGAACTCGACGCCGCACCTGGGCCGCCCGGGTTCCCTGCCGGGACGGGGGGCGACGGCGGAGTTGTTGCACCGGATGGCGAGGGGGGCCTTCGCGGCCGTGGGGTCGTAGCCGCGACGGGCCGTCGTGCGCCCCTCGGGGCGCTGCCGAAGAGCTGGAGGCGGGATGCCGGTCGTCTGTGTCGTCGCCGTCCTGGTCCTCGCGAACCTGGTCAACAACTGGCTGGTGCGCGGCCCTCTCGCGTACGTCCTGACCTGCGCCGCCGCGACGGCCCTCCTGCTGCTGGCCGCCCGCTGGGACGGGCTCACCCGGGCCGGTCTCGGGCTCGACGCCGCGGCCCTGCGGCGGGGACTGCGGTGGGCGCCCGTCCTCGCCGGCGCCGTCCTCGCCGGCTACCTCCTCCTGCTCGCCGTTCCGGCCGGCCGGGAGGTGTTCCAGGACTCCAGGGCCGCGGACCTGTCCGCTGGTGAGCTGCTGTGGAACGTGCTCGTGCGCGTGCCGCTCGGCACCGTGCTGCTGGAGGAGACCGCCTTCCGCGGGGTCCTGTGGGCCATGCTCCGGCGCCGGTGGGGCGCGGCGTGGGCGACCGCCGGCTCCTCGCTGCTCTTCGGTCTGTGGCACGTGCTGCCCTCCCGTGGCCTCAACCGTGCCAACGCCGCCGTGGGATCGGCCCTCGGCGGCGGTCCGGCGGACGTGGCGGCGACCGTCGCGGTGGCCGTCGCCGTCACGGCCGTGGCCGGCGTGGTCCTGTGCGAGGTGCGCCGCCGCTCCGGCAGCCTGCTCGCTCCGGCGGCCCTGCACTGGGCGGTCAACGCCTTCGGCTACGCGCTGGCCTGGGCGGCCTCCGGCGGCGCCTCCCCGGCGGTGTCACGGGCGTGACGAGCGTTACCCACGGCACGGTCTTGTCGGCGGTTCGTACTCGCCGGTACGGTTGGGTGAGCAAGCGCTTAGACATGTGACGGTGGAGGTGGCGGCGTGCGCCGTACGGTGTTCAACGAGGATCACGAGGCGTTCCGGGAGACCCTGCGCGCCTTCATCGAGGCCGAGGTCGTGCCCGTCTACGACGAGTGGTTCGCCGCCGGCCAGGCGCCGCGCGAGTTCTACCACAAGCTGGGTGAGCTGGGCATATTCGGCATCAACGTGCCCGAGGAGTTCGGCGGCGCGGGTCTGGACAGCCACAAGTTCGAGGCCGTCCTGTACGAGGAGACCGCCCGCGCGGGCGTCCAGTTCGGCGGTTCCGGCGTGCACGTGCTGCTCGCCCTGCCGTACATCAAGATGCTGGCCACCGACGAGCAGAAGAAGCGGTACCTGCCGAAGTTCGTCACCGGCGAGGAGATGTGGGCCATCGCGATGACCGAGCCGGGCACCGGCTCCGACCTCGCGGGCATGAAGACCACCGCCAAGCTCTCCGAGGACGGCACGCACTACGTCCTCAACGGCGCCAAGACGTTCATCACCGGCGGTGTGCACGCCGACAAGGTGATCGTCTGCGCCCGCACCTCCTCCCCGCGCGAGGACGACCGCCGCTTCGGCATCTCGCTGTTCGCCGTCGACACCAAGTCCGAGGGCTACTCCGTCGGCCGCAAGCTGGACAAGCTGGGCCTGCGCACCTCCGACACGGCCGAGCTCGCGTTCGTCGACGTCAAGGTGCCGGTCGAGGACCTGCTCGGCGAGGAGAACAAGGGCTTCTCCTACCTCGGCCACAACCTCGCCTCCGAGCGCTGGGGCATCGCCTTCGGCGCCTACGCGCAGGCCAAGGCCGCCGTCCGGTTCGCCAAGCAGTACGTGCAGGAGCGCACGGTCTTCGGCAAGCCCGTCGCCCACTTCCAGAACACCAAGTTCGAGCTGGCCGCCTGCCAGGCCGAGGTGGACGCCGCCGAGGCCGTCGCCGACCGCGCGACGGAGGCCCTGGACGCCGGCGAGCTGACCCCCGCCGAGGCCGCCTCCGCCAAGCTGTTCTGCACCGAGGTCGCGCACCGCGTGATCGACCGCTGCCTCCAGCTGCACGGCGGCTACGGCTACATGAACGAGTACCCGATCGCCCGCCTGTACGCGGACAACCGCGTGAACCGCATCTACGGCGGGACCAGCGAGATCATGAAGTCGATCATCGCGAAGGACATGGGCCTGTAAGGTTCCCACAATTACCGGCCAGTAGAAAAGGTGCCATGAACGAGGCACTACAGGGTCTGCTCGATCTGCTCGACCTGGAGCAGATCGAGCAGGACATCTTCCGCGGCCAGTCCCGGTCCGCCGTCGTCCCGCGCGTCTTCGGCGGACAGGTCGCGGCCCAGGCGCTGGTCGCCGCCGGGCGTACGGTCCCCGACGACCGCCACCCGCACTCCCTGCACGCGTACTTCCTGCGCACCGGCGACCCCGGCGCGCCGATCGTCTACACGGTCGACCGGATGAACGACGGCCGCTCCTTCACCGCCCGCCGGGTCGTGGCGGTCCAGCACGGTCAGCCGATCTTCGCGCTCTCCACGTCCTTCCAGAAGGACGAGGAAGGCTTCGACCACCAGACCTCGATGCCGCACGCGCCCGACCCCGAGACGCTCCCCACCTCCGAGGAGCGGCTCAGCGGATACGGCCACCTGCCCTCGCAGGTCGTCGAGAAGTTCCTGGAGGCGCGCGCCGCGGTCGACCTGCGCTACGTGGACGAGCCGCCCTACGGCAGGTTCGGCGAGCCGCGCGCGCCGCACTCCCAGGTGTGGTTCCGCGCCAACGGCAAGCTGGCCGACGACCCGCTCCTGCACGTCGTGCTGGCGACGTACGTCTCCGACATGACGCTCCTGGACTCCGTGCTGCTCGCGCACGGCCGCGGCGGCTGGGCCGTCGGTGACGTCGTCGGGGCCTCGCTGGACCACGCGATGTGGTTCCACCGTCCGTTCCGCGCCGACGAGTGGCTCCTGTACGACCAGGAGTCCCCGTCGGCGTACGGCGGCCGCGGCCTCGGCCAGGCCCGCATCTACACGCAGGACGGCCGCCTCGCCGTCACGGTGATCCAGGAGGGCGTGGTCAGGATCCCTCGGACTGGCTGAGCCCCGCCTCCGAGAGCAGATACGCCGTCATCGGGTCGTAGAACCGGGGGCTCACCACGTGGTCGTCGAGGGGGACCGTCACCTGGACGGTTCCCTCGGCCTCCGCGATGAACAGGGCCGGGTCGTTGGAGTCGGCGTAGCCCACCGAGTCGACGCCGTGCCGCCCCGCGTATCCGGCCCAGCCGTGGTCGGCGACGACCAGGTCCGGCAGCGGACGGCCCTCGCGCTCCAGGCCGGTGAGGATGGCCTTCATCGGCTCGCCCGAGTGGGTGTGCCACAGGGTGGCGCCGTGCTCCAGCACCGCCACGTCCGCGAACTGCATGACGTACCCCTCGTCCGTCCGCAGCCCCTCCGGGATCACCACGATCTCGCAGCCCGCGGCGCGCAGCGCGGCGGCCGTGGCACGGTGCACGTCGAGCAGGCCGCCGGGGTGGCCGGTCGCGAAGAGGACCCGCTGACCGCCGTCCGCCGCCTTGCGCAGCCGGGCCGCCAGGCGCTCCAGAGCGGCGACGGTCAGCTCGGGGTCGATGGTGTCCTGGCCGTGCCGGTACTCGGCGTCGTCGTTCACGCCGACCCGCTCCGCCATCACCGCGAGCACGTCCTGCTCGTCGGTCCAGCGGTCGCCGAGCTCCAGGCCGAGCCAGAAGTTGCGGACGCCGTTCGCCAGTTGGCGGTAGTGGGAGAGGTTGTTCTCACGCGGGGTGGCGACATCGCCCGCGATGCGGGTCTTCACAAGGTGCTCGACGAGCTCGGCGCGGCTGGGTGTCCCGGGTATCGGCATGGCTCTCATTGTGCGGTACGCGCCTGGACCCGTCCCCGCCGTCCCGCACGCTGGGACGTGGGTCACTCACCCGGGGTCACAGCTGCCGCAGCGCGAACCACAGCTCCATCCGTACGTCCGGATCGTCCATGTCCGTGTCCAGCAGCGCCGCACAGCGGGAGATGCGCTGCCGCACGGTGTTGCGGTGCACCGACAGGGCGACGGCGGTGCGGTCCCAACTGCCGTGCAGGGACAGCCAGGTGCGCAGGGTGTCGGTGAGGGCGGTGTTGCCCGCCACGGGTCCCAGCACCGCGCGGGCATGCGCCGCGGCCTCGCCGCCCGGCAGCAGGTCCGCCAGGGCGGGCCGGCCGCCGTGGCGCACCAGCGCCGTCCGGGTGGCGCGGGCGCGGGCCAGTGCGCGGGCCGCCTGGGTGTCCGCGGCCGGCCACTGAGGTGGGCCGGCGGGGGCACTGACGCCCAGGGTCCAGCCGGGCTGCGGGGCCGGTTCGCGATCGGCGGGCAGCAGGACGCGTACGACGTCCCCGGCGAGGTCCACCAGCGGCGAACCGAGCGCCGCGCCGAGCGCCGAGGCGGCGACCGGGTCGGGGACCTGCGCGTCGGGCCGGGCGTGCACGACCCGCAGGCTCCCGGTGCCGAGCAGCGGTGCCACCGCCTCCGGCTCGGCCCCCAGCAGCAGTCGCACCAGCGCCGAGGAGCGGGCCGCGCCGGCCCGGCTGTGGTGCTCGCCGGTCAGGAGGGAGAGCAGCACGGCGGCGACGGCGGCGATCGTGTGGTCGGCGGGGTCGCGGTGCTCCGCCGCGATCCCGAGCGCGAAACCCTGGCCCGCGCCGAGTGCGTAGGCGGAGAGGTGACAGCCCGCGACGGCGTCGGTGGCCGAGGTGGGGGCGGGCGAGGGCGAGGGGGAGGACGGGGAGGACGGGGAGGAGGGGGAGGACGGGGAGGACGGCGAGGACGGCGAGGACGGGGAGGGCCCGGCGGGGCGTCGCACCACGCGGGCCAGTTCCGCCAGCGCCCCGCGCACTTCGTCGGCCGGGGACCTGCCCGCCGCGGCGAGACGGGCGCCGTCGGGGCCGTACAGCACCGCCCAGCCGCCGACCCCGTGGGCGAGCTGACGCAGTACCGACGGCACCGGGTCCGGCCGGGCGGCGGCCGCCGCCAGGCTCTGCTGGGCCTCCGTCACCCGGCGGAGCTCGGTGAGCCGGGCCCGGGCGATCAGCTGCCAGACGGCGCGGGCGACGCCGGAGAAGGTGGTCCGGGGCGGGACCTCCAGCAGTGGCAGGCCGTACGCCTCGCACGCCTCGACCAGCGCCCGCGGCACCGTGTCGTGCACCGGGGCCAGCCCGAAGCCGAGGGCCGCGCCGCCCGCCGCGACGATCCGCGAGACGTAGTCGTCGAAGTACGTCCCCGACCCCGCCGCCCTGGGAATGTGCACCCCGGCCGTGAGCAGCAGCTCGCCACCCAGCAGGTACGGGTACGGGTCGGACATCTCCGAGGTGTGCGCCCCGTGCAGCACGATCCCGGGGCCGGACGGCCCGGCGATCTGCCGCAGGGCGAGATCCTCCCTGGCCAGCAGGGCGGACAGGGGTACCGGCGGAGTGGGTGGGAGGGCCGGGGTCTCGGACATGGTGTGCACTTCCTGCAGTCCGTTCCGCGCGAATGGATGAAACGTACACTTCGCAGTCGCTTTCCGGCCACCTAGGGTCGGTCCAGACCGGCAGCCGCGGGTACGGGCGGATGTCCCCGCGCCATCACACCGGACAACTCCCATCTGCACGACACGCCACCGAGAGTGTGCGAAGGAGGGCCCCATGGCCGTCGACTACATCGTGATCGTCGTCTATCTGGCCGGCATGCTGGCCATGGGCTGGTGGGGCATGCGCCGCGCCAAGTCCAAGAGCGAGTTCCTGGTCGCGGGCCGCAGGCTCGGCCCGGCCATGTACTCCGGCACCATGGCGGCGATCGTCCTCGGCGGCGCGTCCACCATCGGCGGCGTGGGCCTCGGCTACCAGTACGGCCTGTCCGGCGCCTGGATGGTCTTCACCATCGGTCTCGGTCTGCTGGCCCTGTCGATCTTCTTCTCCGCGCGCATCGCCCGTCTGAAGGTCTACACCGTCTCCGAGATGCTGGACCTGCGCTACGGCGGCAGAGCGGGCGTGATCTCGGGCGTGGTGATGTGGGCGTACACCCTGATGCTCGCGGTGACCTCGACCATCGCGTACGCCACGATCTTCGACGTGCTGTTCGACATGAACCGCACCCTCGCGATCGTCCTCGGCGGCTCGATCGTCGTGGCCTACTCGACCCTGGGCGGCATGTGGTCGATCACGCTGACCGACATGGTGCAGTTCGTGGTCAAGACGATCGGCGTGCTGCTGCTCCTGCTGCCCATCGCCGTCGTCAAGGCGGGCGGCTTCAGCGAGATGAAGGCCCAGCTGCCCACGGAGTACTTCGACCCGCTGGGCATCGGCGGCGAGACGATCTTCACCTACGTCCTGATCTACACGTTCGGCATGCTGATCGGACAGGACATCTGGCAGCGCGTCTTCACCGCCCGCAGCGACGGGACCGCCAAGTGGGGCGGCACGGTCGCCGGCACCTACTGCCTGGCCTACGCGCTCGCCGGCGCCGTCATCGGCACCGCCGCCAAGGTCCTCTACCCGAACCTGGCCAGCGCGGACGACGCCTTCGCCACGATCGTGAAGGACGAACTGCCCGTCGGGGTGCGGGGGCTGGTGCTCGCGGCGGCGCTCGCGGCCGTGATGTCGACGTCGTCCGGCGCCCTGATCGCCTGCGCCACGGTCGCCAACAACGACATCTGGTCGCGGCTGCGGGGCCTGGTGCGCCCGTCCGGGCAGGAGCACGACGAGGTCAAGGGCAACCGCGCCTTCATCCTGCTCATGGGAGTCGCCGTGATCCTCACGGCCATCGCGCTCAACGACGTCGTGCAGGCGCTGACGGTGGCGTACAACCTGCTCGTCGGCGGTCTGCTGGTCCCGATCCTCGGCGGACTGCTGTGGAGGCGCGGCACGGTCCAGGGCGCCCTCGCGGGCGTCGCGGTCGGCGGCGTCTCCGTGGTCGTCCTGATGGCCACCTACGGCATCCTCGCCAACGAGCCCGTCTACTACGGCCTGCTGGCCTCCCTCGCCGCGTACGTGATCGTCTCGCTGGCCACCCCGGCCACGGACGCCGCCGTACTCGCCGCCTGGCGCGAGCGGCTCGCCGGGCGGGCGCCCGAACCCCGGTCGGACGCGGCCCCGGCCCACCAGTAGAGTCGTACGGAAGTCGTACATACGCGATGAGGCGTGAGAAAGAAGGCATTTCCCGATGAGCAGCAACGAGACGCCGACCCCCCGCGGCCCTGTCGACTCGTCCCGCGTCCCGCGGTACGCCGGCCCCGCGACGTTCGCCCGGCTGCCCCGCCTCGACGAGGTCGGCACCGCCGATGTCGCCGTCGTGGGCGTGCCGTTCGACTCGGGCGTCTCGTACCGGCCGGGCGCCCGCTTCGGCGGCAACGCGATCCGCGAGGCGTCCCGGCTGCTGCGGCCGTACAACCCGGCGCAGGACGCCTCCCCGTTCGCCCTCGCCCAGGTCGCGGACGGCGGCGACATCGCGGTGAACCCGTTCAACATCAACGAGGCCGTGGAGACCGTCGAGGCGGCCGCCGACGACCTGCTCGGCACCGGCGCCCGCCTGATGACGCTGGGCGGCGACCACACGATCGCGCTGCCCCTGCTCCGCTCGGTCGCCAAGAAGCACGGCCCGGTGGCGCTGCTGCACTTCGACGCCCACCTCGACACGTGGGACACGTACTTCGGCGCCGAGTACACCCACGGCACGCCCTTCCGGCGCGCGGTGGAGGAGGGCATCCTCGACACCTCGGCGCTCTCCCACGTCGGTACCCGAGGCCCGCTGTACGGGAAGCAGGACCTCACCGACGACGAGAAGATGGGCTTCGGCATCGTCACCTCCGCGGACGTCTACCGCCGGGGCGCCGACGAGGTCGCCGACCAGCTCCGCCAGCGCATCGGCGGAAGGCCCCTCTACATCTCCATCGACATCGACTGCCTCGACCCGGCGCACGCCCCCGGCACCGGCACCCCCGAGGCGGGCGGCATGACCTCCCGCGAGCTGCTGGAGATCCTGCGCGGACTGGCATCCTGCAACCTGGTGTCGGCCGACGTCGTCGAGGTGGCCCCCGCGTACGACCACGCGGAGATCACGTCGGTGGCGGCCTCCCACACGGCGTACGAACTGACCACGATCATGTCCCGACAGATTGCCGAGGCGCGCGCGAAGTGACTCACGACCACGACCTGGTACTCCGTCCGACGGCCGCGCAGACCACGGCGGCCCTGAACCCGCCGCCCGGCCGCAACGGCGGAGACCTGGTCGTGGAGACGCTGGCCGGGCTCGGCGCGACGACGGTCTTCGGGCTGCCCGGTCAGCACGCGCTCGGCATGTTCGACGCCCTGCGGCGGTCCGACCTGCGGTACATCGGGCTGCGGGTGGAGAACAACGCCGGGTTCGCGGCCGACGCGTACGGCCGGACCACCGGCGAGGCGGCGCCGCTGCTGCTGTCGACCGGCCCGGGGGCGCTGACCTCGCTGGCCGCGCTCCAGGAGGCGGCGGCGGCCTCGGCGCCGGTGCTGGCGATCAGCAGCCAGGTCCCGACGGCGGGCCTCGGCGGCGGCCGGCACGGCTATCTGCACGAACTGCCCGACCAGGCCGCCTCGTTCCGGGGCGTGGTGAAGTCGGTCCACACCGTGCGCACGCCGTCGCAGATCCCCTCGGCCGTCGCGGCGGCCTGGAAGTCGGCGCTGACGGCCCCGCACGGGCCGGTGTGGGTGGAGATCCCGCAGGACGTACTGCTGGCCGAGACGTCGATCCCGGTCGTGACGGGCGGCGACGCCTTTCCCGAGGAACTGCCGCCGCGTCCCGAACTCACCGCTGTGGCGGCCGACCTGCTCTCGAACGCCGCCCGCCCGGCGATCATCGCGGGCGGGGGAGTGGTCCGGGCGGACGCCTCGAAGAAACTCCTTCAGCTGGCGGAGGCGCTCCAGGCACCGGTCGTCACGACCGCCGGCGGCAAGGGCGCGTTCCCCTGGGGGCACCCGCTGTCGCTCCAGTCGTGGATCGAGGACCGGCACACCACCGACTTCCTGGAGGACGCGGACGTACTCCTCGTCGTCGGCTCCGGCCTCGGCGAACTCTCCTCGAACTACCACACGTTCAAGCCGCGCGGCCGGGTCGTGCAGATCGAGGCCGACCTCGGCAAGCTGGAGTCCAACCACCCGGCGCTGGGCATCCACGCGGACGCGCGGCTGGCGTTGCAGGCGCTGCTGGAGACGGTCGCGGAGCGCCAGGACCCGTCGGCGCCGGAGCGTGTGCGCGAGGTCCTCGCGAAGGTCGCCGAGCGCATCGCCTCCCAGGAACTCACCCTGGAACAGGACGTGCTGGCGTCCGTCCGGCGGGCGCTGCCCGACAGCTCCCCGTCCTTCTGGGACATGACGATCCTGGCGTACTGGGCCTGGTCGGCCTTCGACGCCAAGGGCCCCAACACCATGCACTCCGCCCAGGGCGCGGGCGGCCTGGGCTACGGCTTCCCGGCGGCCCTGGGCGCGGCGGCCGCCGACCCGGCCCGGCCGGTGCTGGCGGTGTCGGGTGACGGCGGCGCGCTGTACTCGATCGCCGAGCTGGCGACGGCCCGGCAGTACGACCTGAACGTCACCTGGCTGATCGTCGACGACGGCGGCTACGGCATCCTGCGCGAGTACATGACCGACGCCTTCGGTCAGGCCACGGCGACGGAACTGACCCGCCCGGACTACGTGGCGCTCGCGGAGTCCTTCGGCGTCCCGGGCATCCGTACGACGCCGGAGAACCTGGAGGCCGACCTGACGAAGGCGCTGGCGGCACCGGGGCCTTCGGTGGTCGTGCTCCCGGCGGTGCTGCGGATGTTCGCGCCGACGCATCTGGGGTGACGCCGGTTCAGCAGGAGCCCGGGCCGACCCGGTCGATCCGGCCGCCGAAGTCGCCGAGGTAGCGGGAGCGCCAGTCGCCGTCGAAGACGTCGCGCTTCTCGAGCGGGCTCCAGTTGAGGCGGGTGCACAGCGTCGGGGCCTTCAAGGGCCGCGGCCACGACTACATGATCACCGTGCTCACCCACGGTAACGGCACCATGAACCACGGCGTCGCCACCGTCCAGGGCGTGGCCAAGGCCGTGCACCAGGACCTCGCCGCGTCCTGACGAGGCCCCGCGATCGCTGAGGCGGGATGAAATCGGGGCCCGTCGGTGTTGGTGCCTTCCGGTAGATCAGGACGATCGGCCGACCAGGACGACCGGTGGACCAGGACGACTGGTGGACCAGGACGACCGGTCGATCATGGCGGCCGGTCGATCGGACGACGGAGGGCACCCGCGTGGGACCGCAACGGGGATGGGCACGACGGCTGTGGGATTACGCCTGGCGTCATCCGAAGGACGTGGTGCTGGCCCTCGGCTCCTCGCTCGCCGGCATGGCCGTGATGGCCCTCGTCCCGCTGATCACCAAGGTGATGATCGACGACGTGGTCGGTGCCAGGACCCGCGCCATGGCCCCCTGGGCCGCCCTGCTCGTCGCCGCCGCCCTCGTCGTCTACGTCCTCACCTACATCCGCCGCTACTACGGCGGCCGTCTCGCCCTCGACGTCCAGCACGACCTGCGGACGGACATGTACGGGACGATCATCCGTCTCGACGGCCGCCGGCAGGACGAGCTGTCAACCGGCCAGGTCGTCGGCCGCGCCACCAGCGACCTGCAGCTGATCCAGGGCCTGCTCTTCATGCTCCCGATGACCATCGGGAACCTCCTGCTCTTCCTGATCTCCCTCGTGATCATGGCGTGGCTGTCGCCGCCGCTCACCCTGGTCGCCGTGGCCGTCGCCCCGGCCCTGTGGTTCATCGCCAAGCGCAGCCGCACCAAGCTCCACCCCGCCACCTGGTACGCCCAGGCCCAGGCAGCCGCCGTCGCGGGCGTCGTCGACGGTGCCGTCAGCGGCGTCCGGGTGGTCAAGGGCTTCGGGCAGGAGGAGCAGGAGACCGGCAAGCTCCGCGAGGTCGGCAGGAAGCTCTACGCCGGGCGGCTGCGCACCGTCCGGCTGAACTCCAAGTTCACCCCGGCCCTCCAGGCCGTCCCCGCCCTCGGCCAGGTCGCGATGCTCGCCCTCGGCGGCTGGCTGGCGGTGCGCGGCCACATCACGCTCGGCACCTTCGTCGCGTTCTCCACCTATCTCGCCCAGCTCGTCGGCCCGGTCCGCATGCTCGCCGTGGTCCTCACCGTCGCCCAGCAGGCCCGCGCCGGCACCGAGCGCGTCCTGGAGCTGATCGACACCGAGCCGTCGATGAAGGACGGGCACCACGACCTCCCCGCCGACGCGCCCGCCACCGTCGAGTTCGACGACGTCCACTTCGGATACGACGACTGCAAACCGGTGCTGGGCGGCCTGAGCTTCGAGATCCGCCCCGGCGAGACCCTCGCGGTCGTCGGCTCCTCCGGCTCCGGCAAGTCCACGGTCTCCCTCCTCCTGCCGCGCTTCTACGACGTCACCCGCGGCGCCGTCCTCGTCGGCGGACACGACGTCCGCGAGCTCACCGTCGACTCGCTGCGCGCGGCGATCGGCCTGGTCCCCGAGGACTCGTTCCTCTTCTCGGACACGGTCCGCAACAACATCGCCTACGGCCACCCCGACGCCACCGACGCACAGATCGAGGCCGCCGCCCGCGCCTCCCAGGCCGACCGCTTCATCCGGGAACTGCCCGACGGCTACGACACCACCGTCGGTGAGCACGGCCTCACCCTCTCCGGCGGCCAGCGCCAGCGCATCGCCCTCGCGCGCGCCCTGCTCACCGACCCGCGTCTGCTCGTCCTCGACGACGCCACCTCCGCCGTGGACGCCCGCGTCGAGCACGAGATCCACGAGGCGCTCCAGCAGGTGATGCGGGGCCGCACCACCCTGCTCATCGCCCACCGGCGCTCCACGCTCAACCTCGCGGACCGCATCGCCGTCCTGGACGCCGGCCGGCTCGCCGACATCGGCACCCACGCGGAGCTCCAGAAACGCTCCGCCCTCTACCGCCGCCTGCTCACCGACCCCGACGAACTCGGCGCGGTCTCCCCGGGCCACACCCTGCCCTCCGTGCCCCAGGAGGACACCTCCGTCCGGGACGAGCTGGACGCCGAGTTCGACGCCGAACGCGGGGTGACACCCCGCCTGTGGGCCGGTGACCGCGAGCCCAAGGACGCCGTCCGCACCGGCGCCCCGGCCACCCCGGAGCTGCTCGCCCAGGTCGACGCCCTGCCGGCGGCCACCGACGTCCCCGCCGTCGACGAGTCCCACGCGGTGCGGCCGGAGCAGTCGTACGGGCTGAAGCGGCTGCTGCGGGGCTTCGGCACACCCCTGCTGCTCAGCCTGGGCCTCGTGGCCGTCGACGCCGGTATGGGGCTGCTGCTCCCCGTGCTGATCCGGCACGGCATCGACAGCGGTGTCACGAAGGCCGCGCTCGGTGCCGTGTGGGCCGCGTCGCTGCTGGCCCTCCTCGCGGTCCTCGCCCAGTGGGTGGCGCAGACCGGCGAGATCCGGATGACCGGCCGGACCGGCGAACGCGTGCTGTACTCACTGCGGCTGAAGATCTTCGCCCAGCTCCAGCGGCTCGGACTCGACTACTACGAGCGGGAGCTCACGGGCCGGATCATGACCCGGATGACGACCGACGTGGACGCCCTGTCGACGTTCCTCCAGACGGGCCTGGTCACCGCGTTCGTCTCGGTGGTCACCTTCTTCGGGATCATGGTCGCCCTGCTTGTCATCGACGTCGAGCTCGCGCTCGTGGTGTTCGCCACGCTCCCGCCGCTGATCATCGCCACGTACTTCTTCCGCAAGGCGAGCGTGAAGGCGTACGAACTCGCCCGTGAGCGGGTCTCGACGGTCAACGCCGACCTCCAGGAGACGGTGTCCGGGCTGCGGATCGTGCAGGCCTTCCGGCGCGAGGGGGACGGCGGGCGGCGGTTCGCGGAGCGCAGCGACAGCTACCGGCAGGCCCGCATCCGTGGCCAGTGGCTGATATCCGTCTACTTCCCCTTCGTGCAGTTCCTGTCGTCCGCCGCGGCGGCGGCCGTGCTCGTCGTGGGCGCCGGGCGGGTGGAGGCGGCCACGCTCACCACGGGCGCGCTGGTGGCGTACCTGCTCTACATCGACCTGTTCTTCGCGCCCGTCCAGCAGCTCTCCCAGGTCTTCGACGGCTATCAGCAGGCGTCCGTCTCGCTCGGCCGGATCCAGGAACTGCTGCGCGAGCCGACGTCGACGAAGTCCGCCGACGAACCCCGCGAAGTCCTCTCCCTGCGGGGCGACATCGCCTTCGAGGACGTGCACTTCTCCTACGGCGACGAGGAGGAGGCCCTCAGCGGCATCGACCTGGTCGTCCCCGCCGGGCAGACCGTCGCGTTCGTCGGCGAGACCGGAGCGGGCAAGTCGACGCTGGTGAAGCTGGTGGCGCGGTTCTACGACCCGACCGGCGGCCGGGTCACCGTCGACGGCGCCGACCTGCGCGACCTGGACATCACCGCTTACCGGCACCGCCTCGGCGTCGTACCGCAGGAGGCGTACCTCTTCCCCGGCACCGTCCGCGACGCCATCGCCTACGGCCGTCCGGACGCCACCGACGCCGAGGTGGAGGCGGCCGCCCGCGCGGTCGGGGCGCACGAGATGATCGCGACGCTGGAGGGCGGCTACCTCCACCAGGTCGACGAGCGCGGCCGCAACCTCTCCGCCGGGCAACGGCAGTTGATCGCGCTGGCCCGCGCCGAACTCGTCGACCCGGACGTCCTGCTCCTCGACGAGGCGACGGCCGCGCTCGACCTCGCGACCGAGGCCCAGGTCAACCAGGCCACGGACCGGCTGACCGGCCGCCGCACCACCCTCGTCGTCGCCCACCGCCTGACCACCGCCGCCCGCGCGGACCGGGTCGTGGTGATGGATCACGGCCGGGTGGTGGAGGACGGCACGCACGAGGAACTGCTGGCGCGCGACGGGCGGTACGCCGCGCTGTGGCGGACCTTCGTCGGGGCGCCGGAGCCCGAGGAGACCGTAGGCGTCTGACGTCCGTGCAACCATCGGGCCTACGCCCTGCGTCCGTACATCCGTACGTCGATCCGAGGGGCGCGGAGGGGACGACTGTGGACACGGGTGCGATACGACGTCGGATGGCGCTCGGCGTGGCCCTGCTGACCGCGTCCGGGCTGCTGGCGCTCGCCGCGCCGGTGGACGCGCACGCGGCGGCGTCCGGCTGCGCCGGGCGCAAGGTCAGGACGCTGCCGTTCGCCACCGGGGTCGTGAAGGTCTACAAGCGCGGCGGGTACGTCTGCGCCGTGACGCTCCCGGAGGACCCCGGACCCAGGCGCTCGATGTCGGTCAGCGTGCAGGCACGCGGCAACCGGCCGGTCGTCGACAAGGGCAGGTACGCGCACCGGGCGGGCCCGGTGACGGTGCACGCCGGGCAGCGGTGCGTGTGGGTGAAGGGCTCGGTGGGGCGGGGGTCGGTGAGCTCCGGCTGGATACTGTGCTGACCTGCTGATTCGCCAACCACCCTGGTGCACAGGTGTGTTGCTCCGATAGCTTCCGGCGCACATCTGTTCTGACAGGGAGGGTGCATGCGCAAGGCGCTCAGATGGCTGCTCGCGCTCACCGTGCTCATAGGCACCGTGAGCACGGCGGGGGCGGCCACCGCCGCCCAGCCGGAGGCCACCGACATCAAGGACCGGTTGCTCTCGATACCCGGCATGAGCCTGATCGAGGAGAAGCCGTACCCCGGCTACCGCTTCTTCGTGCTCAACTACACGCAGCCCGTGGACCACCGGGGGCCCTCCAAGGGCACGTTCCAGCAGCGCGTCACCGTGCTGCACAAGGACGTCTCGCGGCCGACGGTCTTCTACACCGGCGGCTACAACGTCTCGACCAACCCCAGCCGCCGCGAACCCACCCAGATCGTCGACGGCAACCAGGTCTCCATGGAGTACCGCTTCTTCACGCCGTCCCGGCCCAGCCCGGCCGACTGGACCAAGCTGGACATCTGGCAGGCCGCCAGCGACCAGCACCGCATCTTCAAGGCGCTGAAGCCGCTCTACTCCAAGAACTGGATCTCCACGGGCGGCTCCAAGGGCGGCATGACCGCCACCTACTACGAGCGCTTCTACCCCCGTGACATGGACGGCGTGGTCGCCTACGTCGCCCCCAACGACGTCGTGAACGACCAGGACAAGGCGTACGACCGCTTCTTCGCCGGCGTCGGCACCAAGGAGTGCCGCGACCGGCTGAACGGCGTGCAGCGCGAGGCCCTGGTGCGCCGGGAGCCGCTGGAGCAGCGCTACCAGGCCTACGCGGCGGAGAACGGCTACACCTTCGACACCGTCGGCAGCCTCGACAAGGCGTACGAGGCGACCGTCCTCGACTACGTCTGGGGCTTCTGGCAGTACAGCCTGCTGTCCGACTGCGACACCATCCCGGCGGACGCCAGGAACGCGACCGACGACGAGATCTGGAACTCCATCGACACGGTCGCCGGATTCTCCTTCTACACCGACCAGGGCCTGGCGCCGTACACGCCGTACTACTACCAGGCGGGCACCCAGCTGGGCGCGCCGACGATCGTCTTCCCGCACATCGAGAAGAAGTACATCCGCTACGGCTACCTGCCGCCGCGCTACTTCGTGCCGCGGTCGATCCCCATGAAGTTCCAGCAGGGCGCGATGAGGGACGTCGACAGCTGGGTCCGCCACAACGCGCGGCACATGCTCTTCGTCTACGGCGAGAACGACCCGTGGGGCGCCGAGCAGTTCCGGCTCGGCAAGGGCGCGCGTGACTCGTACGTCTTCACCGCCCCCGGCGCCAACCACGGTGCCAACGTGGCCGGCCTCCCCGAGAAGCAGAAGGCGTTCGCCACGGCCAGGATCCTGAAGTGGGCCGGAGTCGCGTCCACCGCGGTCGAGGCCGACCCGGCGCTGGCCGAGCCGCTGGCCAGGTACGACGCCCGGCTCGACAAGCGGGGCGCGGAGCGGACGCTGCGTCCGTGACGTCGGTGCTGCGCCCGCCCGTTGACCACAACGGGCGGGCGCAGCCCACGGTCCCGGCGTACCGGGCCCTGCGTCCGGTCGGCTCCTAGTACGACAGACCGTGCCCGACCGGGTACAGCACCCTCGCCGGGTCGTCGGCCCGCTGCACCGGCACCGGCAGCTTCCCGCGGGGCCGTACCTTTCCGGCGATGACCCTGGCCGCCGCCCGCACCTCCACGTCCGTCCAGGAGTAGGACGCCAGGTAGCCGCGGACGCCGGGCAGCTGGGCCACGTCGTACGGGTTGCGCACGGCCACCGCGACCACCGGCTTCCCGGTCGCCAGCAACCGCTCGACCAGCGTCCTCTGCGAGCTGGTCGCCGTGACGTTGTACGTCCCCACGACCACCGCGTCCGCGTCCTGGGCCGCCGCGACGGCCCGGTCGACGGTCGCCGCGGAGGGCGCCGTACCCGTGGACAACGCGGTGGCGGTGAAGCCGAGTTCGCTCAGCGCGCCCGCGAGGACGCCGGTGGGCGGGCCGGTCGTGCCGGACGGCGAGGCCGGGTCGGCGCCGACCACGAGCAGCCGGGGGTGCTCGCGCCGGGACAGCGGCAGCAGCTCGCCCTCGTTGACGAGCAGTGTCGTCGTCCGCCCGGCGATCCGGTCGGCCTCCTTGAGGTGGGCCCGGGTGCCGACCGCGCGGTCGACGCCCCGCGCGCTGACGTAGGGCGCCTCGAACAGCCCCAGCTTCGCCTTCAGCCGCAGCACCCGCAGGATCGACTCGTCCAGCCGTTCCTCGGTGAGCTCGCCGTCCTGGACGGCCTTCAGGACCGCGTTCCAGGCGACGTCCAGCTTGGGCGGGTTGAGGAGCTGGTCCACGCCGGCCTTCAGCGCCAGCACCGGCACCCGGTCGTCGCCGTACTTGGTGCGGACGCCCTCCATGCCGAGCGAGTCGGTGACCACGACCCCGTCGTAGCCCAGCTCCTCACGCAGGATGCCGGTGAGGATCGGGCGGGAGAGGGTGGCCGGGTCGCCGGAGGAGTCCAGCGCCGGGACCATGATGTGCGCGGTCATGATCGAGTCGATGCCGGCCTCGATCGCGGCGCGGAACGGGGGCGCGTCGATCGCCCCCCACTCCTGCCGGGTGTGCTCGATGACCGGGAACCCGTAGTGGCTGTCCACCTCGGTGTCGCCGTGGCCGGGGAAGTGCTTGGCGGTGGCGGCGACGTCCGCGCGCTGGTACCCGGCGACCTGCGCCGCGACCAGCTCGGCCACCGCGTCCGGATCGGCGCCGAAGGACCGTACGCCGATGACCGGGTTGGCCGGGTTGACGTTGACGTCGGCGACGGGGGCGTAGTCCTGCCGGATGCCCATCGCGCGCAGTTCCTCGCCGGCGATCCGGCCGAGGGTGCGGGCGTCGGCGCGCGAACCGCCGGCGCCGACGGCCATCGCGCCCGGGAAGAGCGTCGCGGGCCTGCCCACGCGGGCCACTATCCCGTGCTCCTGGTCCGTGGAGATCAGCACGGGCAGTCCGCGGGGCAGGTCGAGGGAGGCCTTCTGGATGCCGTTCGACAGGTCCGCGATCTGGTGCGGGCTGCGGGTGTTGTGTGCCCAGGTGAAGTAGATGATGCCGCCGAGGCGGTACTTGGCGAGCAGCTCGGCGGCCGTGCGGACCCCGAGTTCGCCGAGGTTGAGGTCGATGTCGGCCTGGTCGGGGGCGGTGGCGGAGTGGCCGTAGACCCGGGAGACGAAGAGCTGGCCGACCTTCTCCTCCAGGCTCATCCGGGAGATGAGATTCCGCAGGCGTCTGTCGTCGCCGGCGTGCGCGGTGCTCTGCCCGACCGTCAGGGCCGCGGTGACACCCGCGGTGGCGGCGAGCACCGTACGTCTCGAAGGGGTGGCGGCGGTGTTTCCCGCGCTTTTCGTGCTGGCGTGGTGCACGTGCGCTCCTTCCGGAGGAGATCGCTGAAGGAAACTTCCAGGGAGCCACCAATATCCGGGAAGTTTCTGCCGGTCAAGGGGACGCACAGCACCCCACCGGGTGAGGGGCCGCCGTCGGCGCAGGGAGGGGTCGCGCCGACGGCGGCGGACCGCCGGCCGGGTCACGGCGCGGAGGGGGTGCGAGCGGACGCGTCCGGCAGCCGTGCGCGTTGGACGGGCGGTGTGCGGGATGGGTTCCCGCGCCGCCCCGGGGCGACCGCCGGGCCGCGCCCGACTCGGCTGTCCCAGGTGCCGGTCGCGCCGGAGGTCCCTACCGCTCCGCCACCCCCGCCCACCGCTCCTGCAACGTCCGTACCGTCTCCGCGATCGCCGGGCGGCGGGCCGCGCCCTCGCGCCAGAGGGCGTAGAGGTGGCGGACGGGCAGGGGATCCAGGGGGACCTCCACTACGCCCCCGGGGAGCGGGCCCCGGCCCAGGCGGGGGATGAGGGCCACGCCCAGGCCCGCCGCGACCAGGGCCACCAGGGTCGGGTTCTCCTCCGCCATGTGGACGACGTCCGGCTCGTGGCCGGCCGAGCGCAGGGTGCGCATCAGCCAGTCGTGGCAGACCCGGCCGGGCGGCTGGCACACCCACCGCTGGCCACCCAACTCCTGTCGCCGTACCGCCGTTCGGCCCGCGAAGGTGTGGTCCCGGGGGACCAGCAGGTCGCACAGGTCGTCCCCGATCACCGCCTGCTCCACGCCCGCCGGGGCGGGCAGCGGTGCGATGTCCCAGTCGTGGGCCACGGCCAGGTCGACGGCGCCCCTGGCCACCAGGTCGACCGACAGATGGGGGTCGACCTCGGTCAGGCGCGCGTCCAGGGCCGGGTGGCGCTTCGCCAGGTCGGCCAGGACCCCCGGCAGCAGCCCCCGCGCCGCCGACGGGAACGCCGCCACCGTCAGGCGGCCGGCCGGCAGCCCGCGCCGTTCCTCCAGTTCCGTCTCGGCCCGCTCGACGATGGCCAGCAACTCTCGTGCGGTGGCGGCCAGCTGAAGCGCCTCGGCGGTCAGTCGTACGCCCCGCCCCTCCCGCTCCAGCAGCACCGTGCGCGTCTCCCGCTCCAGCTTGGCGATCTGCTGGGACACGGCCGACGGGGTGTAGCCGAGCGCGGCGGCGGCCGCTCCGACCGTGCCGTGCACGAAGACGGCGTGCAGGGCCCGCAGTCGCTGGAGGTCGAGCATGGCGGCCACTCCTCGGTCGATTAGCTCCGCTTCATCCAACCATGCAGCAAGCATCGCTGGTGCTACATGGTCGTTGCAGGTGATCCTCGACGTATGCGACCCGCCCACCTCCTGCTCGCCGTCCTCGTCGCCGCCGTCTGGGGCGTCAACTTCACCGTCATCGAAATCGGTCTCGACCACTTCCCGCCCCTGCTCTTCTCCGCCCTGCGCTTCCTGGTGGCGGCCGTCCCCGCCGTCTTCCTCGTAGGTAGGCCGAAGGTGGCCTGGAAGTGGATCATGGCGGTCGGACTGGCTCTCGGGGTGGCGAAGTTCGGCCTGCTGTTCGTCGGGATGGACGCCGGGATGCCGGCCGGGCTGTCGTCACTGGTGCTCCAGGCGCAGGCGGTGTTCACCGCGCTGATCGCCTTCCTGGCCCTCGGCGAACGACCCACCTGGATCCGGGCGTCGGGGATGCTGGTGGCTCTCGCCGGCATCGCCGTCGCCGCCGTCGACGAGGGCACCTCGGGCCCCCTGACCGCCTTCGCGCTGGTCGTCGCGGCAGCCGCCTGCTGGGGCGCCTCCAACGTCCTCACCCGCAGGGCCGCACCCCCGGACGCCCTCAACTTCATGGTGTGGGTGAGCACCGTCCCCGTCCTGCCCCTCCTCGCCCTGTCCCTCCTCCTGGAAGGGCCCACCCGGGACCACGAGGCCCTGCGCGCCCTCGACTGGCAGGGCGCCGGCACCGTCCTCTACGTCGCCTGGATCGCCACCGTGTTCGGATTCGGCGCCTGGGGCTGGCTGCTGCGCCGCCACCCGGCCTCCACCGTCGCGCCCTTCTCGCTGCTGGTCCCGGCCTTCGGGATGACGTCGGCGGCGCTGTTCCTCGGCGAGTCGATGACGCCACTGCGCTGGTGTGCGGCGGCGCTGCTCGTGGGCGGAGTGGCCCTCACGTCCGTGACGCCCCGGCGCCCCCTGGCGGTCCGTCCCGTGGACGCACCGGCGCGCCGGGCGGACGTGGTCCGCTCATGAGTCCTGCCGGGCTCCCGCCAGGCGTTCGCGCAGCCGAGCGTCTGCCGAGGGGTCGCCCCGCCGGTCAACTCGGGCGGCCCGCGACGCCGTTCAGGCCGAGTCGTTGAGCAGTCGCCCCAAGTGGTCGCGGCCCGCGTCCAGCAGGCCGGGGAGCGGCGCCGCCTCCTCGTACCAGCGCTTCTCGTACTCCCAGCACAGCCAGCCGTCCCAGCCCTGCCGGGAGAGCAGCTCCACGGTCTCGGCGAGGGGGAGCACTCCGGCGCCGAGGGGAAGCGGCGTCCTGTCGTCGGCGGAGGCGATGTCCTTGACCTGGACATAGCCCAGGTGGGGGGAGAGGGCCGCGTACGTCTCCGAGGGCTGCTCACCACCCAGCCACGTGTGCATCACGTCCCACAGGACGCCGACCTGGCGGTGGCCGACCAGGCCGAGGACGCGCATCGCGTCGGCGCCCGTGCGGTGCGAGTCATGGGTCTCGAGGAGGATGCGCACCTCCGCGTCGGTGGCGTGCTCGGCGGCCGCGCCCAGACGGCGCGCGGCGGTCGCGTCGGCCTCCTCGGGGCTCTGCTCCGCCGTGCCGCCGGGAAACGCCCGGACGTACGGCGCGCCCAGGTCACGGGCCAGGTCGAGCAGGGCGCGCAGCTCGGCGAGGACCGGCTCGTCGTCGCCCGGCGCGGCCACGCGCGTGTACCCGGCGACACCGAGCAGCTCGACGCCGGACGCCTTGAACTCGGCGGCGACATCCGCCCGTTCGGCGGCCCCGATGCCGGGATGCACCGGCTCCTCGGGGTGGGCGCGCAGCTCCACACCGTGGTAGCCGTGCTCGGTCGCGAGCCGGAGGACTTCCGGCAGGGGGAGGCCGGGGACACCGAGGGTGGAGAACGCGAGCTTCATGTATCCAGCTTCGTACACCCGGGGCCCTGCCGTCACTCCGGTGCCGCCGATTCGCCCCGCGCGGCGCCGCCGGGGCCCGTGCCGTGCGGTGGCCGCCGACTCCTGCGCGGTGCCGCCGTCACTCCCGTGGCGTGCGCAGATCCAGGCGCCAGTCCTGGCCGACCAGGTCCTTGCCGAACGAGCGGTGCGGCTTCTCGGCGACCAGCACGAAACCGTGCCGCTGGTAGACGCGGCGGGCGGCGGTGAGCACGTCGTTCGTCCACAGGACGAGGTCGCGGTAGCCGACCCCGCGCGCGAAGCCGACGACCGAGCGCACCAGCCGGTCGCCGATGCCGAGGCCGCGCGCGTCCGGTTCGACCAGCAGCAGCCGCAGCCGGGCCGTCGCCGGCGCCTCGTCCCGTACGCACATCACGCACCCCACCGGACGCCCGTCCAGTTCGGCGATCCACACCCGCTCCAGATGCGGGTCGTGGTCCTCGGCGAAGTCCGCGACGATCCGGGCGACCAGCCCCTCGTAGTCGGTGTTCCAGCCGTGCTCGGCGGCGTACAGCGCGGCGTTGCGCTGCACGATCCAGCCCAGCTCGCCGGGGGCGGGCTCGCGCAGCACCACGTCCTCGGGGCGCGGCGCCCGGCCGGAGCCGAGGACCGCGCGTACCGCTGTCCGGGTCGGTCGGCCGACGGCGCCTCAACCGCGCTGAGAGGCCCCCGCTGCACGCTTCCGCGTCGTGGCATCGCGGCGCGGAAGCGTCGCCGGGAGACTGCTCGGCAGGACCGTGACCCGGACCGCTCATCGCCGGCGGCCGCTCCTTTCGGTCTCACTCCACGACGGGCGGCCGCCCCTGCGTCCACACCGGCCGCACCGCCATCCGGCTGAACCGCCAGCCGTCCGGCGTATGCCGCACCTCGGCGTCGAAACGCCCCCCGACGGTGAACAGGGTCTCGTCGTCGTGGACATGGGTCATGTGGGCGTTCCAGGAGACGTCGGCCCGCCCGCCCGCGATGTCGATCAGGATCCCGGACGCCATGTGCTGCGTCCGCGCGAACCGCCCGACCGCCTCCTCGGCGAGCCGCCCGACCGCCTCCAGCCCCTCGGCGGTGCCGACGGGTGTCTCCATCCGTACGTCCTCGGTGGCGAGGCCGCCCATCCAGCCCGGGGCGAACTCGCGGGCGTCGAGTGCGCGGAAGAGGCGGTGGACAAGGGTCTGGACAGAGGTCTGGACAAGGGTCTGGACGGGGCTGTCCTGGGACGCGTGGTGATCGCTCATGCCACGAGCGTCGTACGTCAAGCGCGCTTGAGGTCAAGCCCGGGACCACCGGCCGTCCGAAGGCCGTCGCGGCCCGGTGGCGGGACGTCCCGGATTGCTGCTGTCTGTACGGAGGAGGGGCGCAAGGCCCGGCGGAGCACGGCGGACGCCCGCGGGCGGGAAGGCCGCAGAGAGAGCGAGGAACCATGGGGCACAAGGACGAGCGTCTCGGGACACCCCGGGCCGCCGGGATCGCCGGAGTCGTGTTCGCGCTCCTGATGGCCGCGGCGATCATCCTGGTGCGCCTCGCCCTGCCCGGCGGGGCGGACGGCACCGAGGTCACCGTCGACGCCGGACAGCGAGGCGCCGTACAGACGGCGCTGGAGCTCCTGCCGTTCGCCGGGATCGCCTTCCTGTGGTTCATGGGAGCGCTGCGCGAGCAGGCCGGCGCGGGGGAGGACCGCTTCGTGTCCACCGTGTTCCTGGGCAGCGGACTGGTCTTCGTCGCCATGCTGTTCGGCAGCGGCGCGGCGGCCGGGACCGTACTCGACGACAGCCGGCAGCACTCGTCGTTCGGCCGCTTCTTCGCCTACACGCTGCTGACCACGTACGGGCTGCGGATGGCGGCGGTGTTCGTCTTCACGGCCTCGACCATCGGCGCCCGCCTCGGCGTCCTCCCGCGCCCCCTCATCCTGCTCGGCTACCTCGTCGGTCTGGTGCTGCTCGTGGTGGGAGCGAATCTGCCCTGGTCCGAGCTGGTCTTCCCGGCCTGGGCGCTAATCGTCAGCCTGCACATCCTGCGTGGCGGGCGGCCCGCGGGACCGCCTGCCCCCGGCCGGCCGCCTGCCGCCGGAGCCTGAGGCGGCGGGCGGGATTCACTCCGACGGACCCCTCCTCGTCGCCGCCTCCCGCCGGGGCGCGCACGATGGCCGCAGGGGGACCGGGCCGCCGGAGAGGACACGACCCTTGGTGAGACTTGTCGTCGACCTGAACCGCTGTCAGGGATACGCGCAGTGCGCGTTCCTCGCGCCCGACGTCTTCGTCATGCACGGCGAGGAGGGACTGCTCTACCACCCGGAGGCGGACGAGGCACAGCGCGGAAGACTCGCGCAGGCCGCGGCCGCCTGCCCCGTCCAGGCCATCCTCGTCGACAAGGTGGACCCACCCGCCGAGGCGGTGCCCGATGAGCGGTGACGGATCCCTGGACAGGCTCCGGCGCGAGGGCCGCATCGTCGTCGTCGGCGCCTCGCTCGCGGGGCTGCGCGCCGCGGAGACCCTGCGGGAGAAGGGCTTCACCGGCTCCCTGACGATCGTCGGCGACGAGCCCCACGACCCCTACGACCGGCCCCCGCTGTCCAAGCAGGTGCTGCTCGGCATGACCACCGCCGACCGCACGGCGCTGCCCCGGCGCCGCGCCGTCGACGCGACCTGGCGGCTCGGCGTCCCGGCCACCGGCCTGGACATGGCAGCGCGGCGCGTACGGCTGGCCGACGGCGACGAGGTGCCGTACGACCGTCTGCTGATCGCCACCGGCGTGCGGGCGCGGCCATGGCCCCGGGAGACCGAGGCCGAGCTCGACGGTGTCTTCGTGCTGCGCACCCGCGACGACGCCGCCAGGCTCGCGCGCCGGCTCGCCCAGGGGCCCAAGCGGGTCCTCGTGATCGGCGCCGGGTTCACCGGCTCCGAGATCGCCTCCGCCTGCCGGGAGCGCGGCCTCGCCGTGACCGTCGCCGAGCGTGGCGCGACGCCCCTGGTGGGCGCGCTCGGCGGAGTGGTCGGCGCGGTCGCCGCCGACCTCCAGCAGGAGCACGGCGTGGACCTGCGGTGCGGGGTCATGGTGACGGCCCTGGAGGGTGACGCCTCGTGCCGGGTGCGGGCCGCGCACCTGTCCGACGGGTCCACCGTCGAGACCGACCTGGTGATCGTCTCGCTCGGCGCCACCCGCAACACGGAGTGGCTCGCCGGCTCCGGGCTCGGTGCCGGCCCCCGCGGCATCGCCTGCGACGCCGGCTGCCGCGCCTTCGACATCCGCGGCATCGTGACCGACGACATCTACGTCGCCGGCGACGTGGCCCGCTCCCCGCACCCCTTGTTCGGCTACCAGTTCCTGTCTCTGGAGCACTGGGGCAACGCCGTCCAGCAGGCCGGGATCGCGGCGCACAACATGCTCAGCGAGAGCGCCGACCGCCTGCCCCACATGTGGGTGCCGGCCTTCTGGTCCTCGCAGTTCGGCGTGAACATCAAGTCGGTCGGGGTGCCGTCGCTGGGCACCGAGATCCTCGTCTCCCAGGGCTCGCTGACCGACCGGCGGTTCGTCGGCGTCTACGGGTACCAGGGCCGCGTCATCGGCGCGGTCTCCTTCGACCACGCCCGGTGGCTGCCGTTCTACCAGGAGCTGATCGAGACCACCGCGCCGTTCCCGCCGCCGTTCCCCACGGTCGGCCGGAGCCCGGGCGGGCAGCGTCCCGTGGACGCGGACTTCCCCGACCCGTCGGTGCCCACCCACGGCCCCACGGTGACCCTCAGCGGATACTCACCGGCCGACCGCCGGATGACGTTCACTCCCGCGCACTGACCCGCACGGCCACGAGGACTGACGATGACGCCATCTCCGCTGCATCAGATCCTGGACTACGCCAACCGCGCCGACCCCTACCCGATCTACGAGGAGTTGCGCAAGACGCCGGTGCTCCACCAGGACGACGGGCCGTACGTCGTCAGCACCTACTACGAGATCCGCAGCCTCCTGCACGACCCCCGCATCAGCTCCGACGCCCGCAACCTCGCCTCCACCGCGCACGACCCGCTGGCCGAGGCGGACCAGGAGGAGCAGGCGGTCCTGCCGCCGAGCTTCCTGCGGCTCGACCCGCCCGAGCACGACAGGCTGCGGCGCATGACGAACCGGCCGTTCGGGCCGCCGCACTCCCCGCACCGGCTCGACGGGATGCGCCAGGAGCTGCACGGCATCGTCTCCGGCCTCGTCGACGGCATCGCCGACCCGGGGCGGTTCGACCTGGTGGACGAGTTCTCCTACCCGTTCCCGGTGACCGTGATCTGCCGGCTGCTCGGAGTGCCGCGCGAGGACGAGCCGCGCTTCCACGGCTGGGCGGACGCCATCGCGGCGAGCCTGGACCCCGACCCGGACGCGGACCCCGCCGACCGGGGCAAGGGGGCGCACGACGCCCGCTTGCAGCTCGGCATGTACCTGGCCGGCCTGATCGAGGAGCGCCGCAAGCACCCGCAGAACGACATGATCTCCGCGCTCGCCTCCGCCGAGGGCCCGGACGGCGCGATGACCACGATGGAGCTGCTCAGCACGGCGGCGCTGCTGCTGATCGCGGGGCACGAGACCACGGTCAACCTCGTCACCAACGGGATGCTGACCCTGCTGCGCAACCCGGACGTCCTGCGCCGGCTGCGGGCGGAGCCGGGGCTCGCCGTGCCCGTCGTCGAGGAGCTGCTGCGTTTCGAACCGCCGGTGCAGCTGGTGCCGCAGCGCACCACCCTGGCCGACATCGAGATCCGCGGCGTCACCATCCCCAAGGGCGCCTCCCTCTGGCTGGTGCTGGCGTCCGGCAACCGTGACCCGCGCCGGTTCGACAATCCGGACCGCTTCGACCCGGACCGCGGGGACATCCAGCACCTCGGTTTCGGCAGCGGCGTCCACAGCTGCTTCGGCGCACCGCTGGCCCGCCTGGAGGCCCAGCTCGCCCTTTCCGAACTGGCCCGCCGCCTGGAAAACCCCCGCCTGCTGGAGGACCCGCCCCCGTACCGCCGCAACGCGGTGCTGCGCGGCCCCCGCCACCTGCCCATCGCCTGCGACGGGATCCGTCCCTGAGGGCGGATGCGGGACGGCGGCCTGAACCGTACGTCCGGCCGCCGCACGTCACGGGCTTCGCCGTCGTCGCCGCGCCGTCACGGGCCGACGGCCACGTGGGCCCGTGAGGGGGCCGCCTGCTGCTCCAGGGCCGTGCCGGACGGACGAAGCCGACCTCCCGGTCCCGGACGACGAAGCCGACCGTTACACCTGGAACGAGGTCAACAGGCTCTCCGAGCTGAAGAATCCGCAGGGCCGCGTGACGACGTACAGGTACAACAACAAAGACGTCCGCACCACGACGACGTATCCCGGCGGAACGGTGCAGAAGGCCGACGTCGACAACACCAGCCGCCCCAAGCCCATCGAGGCGACCTCACCGCAGGGCACCCTGGCCGACCTGGCCTACACCTTGAACGGGGCGCCTTCGTCGCGCGCCGCGAGTTCGGTGACCCACGTGACCCATCGCCTGCCGTCCTGAGACCAGGCCCTCGCGGCCCTCACGTGCCCGGTGCCCCGGTGGGACGGTCAGGGCTCCCCGGCGGCCTTCCTGCGCCTGCGCGGCTGCGCTCGCCCCTCACCCCCGGGGCACGCCCGTCGACCCCCGCACCATCAACTCCCCCCGCACCGTCGCGATCCCGCCCGGCGGTGGCTCCTCGCGTCCCATCGCGATCCGTCCCGCCCGTGCCCCCGTCTCCGCCAGCGGCAGCCGGACCGTCGTCAGCGCGGGCACCGCGTCGATGCCGAAGGGCAGGTCGTCGAAGCCGGCGACCGAGACGTCCTGCGGTATCCGGCGCCCCGACTCCCGCAGCGCCGCACAGGCCCCCAGCGCCACGGAGTCGTTGGCGGCCACCACGGCGGTGAGGGACGGATCTCGGCGCAGCAGCTCCAGCGTGGCCTCGTAGCCGGAACGGCGGTCGTAGCGGCCGTGGACCGTCCGGTCCGGGTCGTCCGGGATGCCCGCGGCCTCCAGCGCGGCCCGGTGCCCCTCCAGCCGGTGCCGGGTCGTGGTCCGCTCCTGAGGTCCGGCGATGTAGCCGAGCCGGCGGTGCCCGAGCCCGATCAGATGCTCCGTCAACTGCCGACCGCCGGCCCGGTTCTCGAAGGTCAGCGCCACCGCCTGGGTCTGTGGTGCCGGCGGCCGGCCGCACAGCACGACCCGCGTCCCGGCGTCGGTCAGCTTCCGCAGCTTCGCCGACACGGCCGCCACGTGCGCGGCGTCCTCCACCGCGCCACCGGTGAGGACGACGGCGGCGGCGCGCTGCCGCTGCAACAGGGTCAGATACGTCAGCTCGCGCTCGGGGGAGCCGCCGGTGTTGCAGACGACCGCGAGCCGTTCCCCGCCGGCCCTGCCGCCGGGGCCGCCGATCTCCGACTGGATCGCGCTCGCCATGATCCCGAAGAAGGGGTCGGCGATGTCGTTGACCAGGATGCCGACCAGGTCGGACGTGGCGGCGGCGAGCGAGCTGGCGGGCCCGTTGAGGACGTAGTCCAGCTCGTCGACCGCCTTGAGCACCCGCTCGCGGGTGGACGCGGCGACCGGATAGTTCCCGTTCAGCACGCGCGACACCGTCGCGGGGGAGACCTGGGCGCGGGCCGCCACGTCCGCCAGGGTCACCGTCATGTCGTCCTCCGGTAGCGCATCCTGTGACTATCCGCGTTGACCATAAGGCCACGGCCTCACGTTGTTCGCCCCCTCGAACAACTCAAGACGGTCACACCCTTGCCGGACCCCTGCCCAGAAGTTGGCTTCTCCGTGTAGAAAGCGCTTGCTGCACTGCCTCACTGCCTCGCTCCCCACCGGCCACAGCACAGCGAGAGGGACCCACGTGAACCGCAAGACGGTGCGTATCGCCATGAACGGCGTGACCGGGCGCATGGGCTGTCGCCAGCACCTCGTCCGCTCCCTTCTGGCCCTGCGTGAACAGGGCGGCCTCGACCTCGGCGACGGCACCGTGCTGTGGCCCGAGCCCGTGCTCGTCGGCCGGCGCGAGCACGCCCTGCGGGCGATCGCCGAACGGCACGGCCTGGAACACGTCTCCACCGACCTCGACGCGGTCCTCGCCGACCCGGCCGTCGACATCTACTTCGACGCCCAGGCATTCCGCCGCCATCTGTGGTCGCACGGGCTGGGCGTCGCCGAGGCGATGGACACCGCCCAGCGCGGCATGGGCCTGGACTGGGCGGGCGCGGCGGAGCTGATCCGCCGGTCGGCGGCGGAGGCGAAGGCGGTCGGTGGCCGGATCGCCTGCGGCGTCGGCACGGACCGGCTCACCTCGGGCACCCTCGCGGAGGTCCGCGCGGCCTACGAGGAGCAGCTGGAGCTGACCGGGCGATCCGGCGCCCAGGCGATCCTGATGGCCTCCCGGGCGCTCGCCGCCGCCGCGACCGGCCCCGAGGACTACCTGGAGGTGTACGGCCACCTGCTGCGCCAGTCCGCCGACCCGGTGATCCTGCACTGGCTCGGCCCGATTGTTCGACCCGGCGCTGGAGGGCTACTGGGGTTCACCGCACCTGGACGGGGCCACGGACGTCCTCCTTCAGGTCGTCGCGGCCCACCCCGGAAAGGTGGACGGCGTCAAGATCTCCCTGCTGGACGCCCGGCGCGAGACGGACCTGCGCCGGCGGCTCCCGGAGGGCGTCCGCTGCTACACCGGCGACGACTTCCACTACCCCGAGCTGATCGCGGGCGACGACCAGGGCTTCAGTCACGCCCTGCTCGGCGTCTTCGACCCGCTGGGGCCGCTGGCGGCGCGGGCGGTACGGGTCCTGGACACGGGGGACGCAAGCGGTTTCCGCGCGCTGCTCGACCCGACCGTCGAGCTGTCCCGCCACCTCTTCCAGGCGCCCACCCGCTTCTACAAGACCGGCGTGGTCCTGCTGGCCTGGCTGGCCGGTCACCAGTCGCACTTCACCATGGCCGGCGGCCTGCAGTCGGCCCGCTCCCTGCCGCACCTGGTCCGCGCCTACGAACTCGCCGACGGGCTGGGCCTGTTCCCCGACCCGCAGCTGGCGGAGGACCGGATGAGGACCCTGCTCGCGCTGTGGCCCGCCTGATGATCGGCGGGCTGGGCAGGGTCCCCGGCGTGGCGCGGCTGCGGCCGGCGGAGGTCAACGGCCATCCGGGGCTCTTCCTGCACGTCGGCGACGAGATCGACACCGTCGTGGCGGTACGTGTCGACGACGGTCTCATCACCGGCCTCTACGCCGTGCGCAACCCCGAGAAGCTGTCGCGGATCGACCGGGCGACCGCCCTGCGCCGCTGAGGCCGGCGGCCCCGTGAGAATCGGGCAGGAGAATTCTGCGCCAGGACGCAACCCTCCCCGGCCCTCGTGGGTCGTACTTGGAGTCAGAGCTTCCGTGGGGGGAATCTGAGGGGGATCCGGGGGGATCGCGGGGGGTTCTGACGGGAGGGGAAAGCCGAGGGGGCCGGTCCGTCGACCGGCCCCCTCCACGCGCGCCGGCGGGGACGGCACGGTCAGAAGAACACCCCGCACCGCAACAGCACATTCGCGTACGGCGTCGCCTCCCCGGTGCGTACGACCAACCGCGCGCCCCCCGAGAGCTCCTTGAGCCGCTCGTGGGAGACGAGGCCGAGCTCCGGGAAGCGCGCGCCCAGCAGCGCGGCCACCGCCGGATTGGCCCGCCGTACCTCCGTGGCCGCGGTCGCGCCCTCCACGACCAGCTCGGCCAGCAGGCCGTCCAGCACCTCGGCGAACGAGGGCACACCGGCCCGGAAGGACAGGTCGACGACGCGCGGCCCGACGGGCACCGGCATCCCCGCGTCGCACACGAGCACCCCGTCCCCGTGCCCCAACTCGGCTATGGCGCCGGCGAGATGACGGTTCAGGATCCCGGCCTTCTTCACAGCGCGGCGACCTCTTCCGGCGTGGGGTACGACTCCTGCGCCCCCGCCTTCGTGACCGCTGCCGCCCCGACCCGCGCGGCGTAGGCAGCCGCCTCGGCGAGGGCGTCGCCCTGACCCAGCCGCCAGGCCAGCGCCGCCGTGAAGGCGTCTCCCGCGCCGGTCGTGTCGACCGCCTCGACCCGCACCGAGGGCACCCGGGTCACGCCCTCCGCGGACGCCACCAGCGCCCCCTGCGCACCCAGCGTCACGACCACCGAACGCGGCCCGCGCGCCAGCAGGACGCGCGCCCACCCGGCCGGGTCGTCACCCACCACCGCGTCCCCGAGGATCACCTTCGCCTCGTGTTCGTTCACGATCAGCGGGTCGCACGCCGCCAGCACCTGTGGCGGAAGCGGCCGCGGCGGCGAGGGGTTCAGCACGAACCGGCTGCCGGGCGCCGTGCACCGCACCGCTTCCACGACCGTCTCCAGCGGGATCTCCAGCTGCGCCGAGACGACCCGGGCGGCGTGGAACAGGCTGCCCGCCGCCCTCACGTCGCCGGGCGTGAGCCTGCCGTTGGCCCCCGGCGACACCACGATGCTGTTGTCGCCGGACGGATCCACGGTGATCAGCGCGACACCGGTCGGCGCGCCGCCGGCCAGCACGCCCACCGTGTCGACTCCGGCCGCCCGCTGCGAGTCGAGCAGCAGCCGGCCGTACGCGTCGTCACCGACCCGGGCCAGCAGGGCCGTTCGGGCTCCCAGCCGGGCGGCCGCGACCGCCTGGTTGGCGCCCTTGCCGCCCGGATGGACGAGCAGGTCGGACCCGAGCACCGTCTCCCCGGCCCCCGGCCGCCGCTCGACCCCGATCACCAGATCGGCGTTGGCCGACCCGACGACCAGGAGGTCGTAGTCGTACATGAAGGTCTCCCTGATACGCGTACGTGACAAGTGACGTCAGCTGCGGCGGTTGCCGGGGCCGGAGCCGGCCCCGGCGGGCGGGCGTCAGCCGCCGAAGCCGGCCACGTTCTCCTTCGTGATCACCTTCACCGGCACCTTGACCGTCGCACTCACCTTCTCGCCCTCCGCGGCCCGCAGGGCGTTGTCCACGGCGATCCGGCCGAGCTCCTTCGGCTGCTGGGCCACCGACGCGAACAGTGTCCCGTTCCCGACCGCCTTCAGCCCGTCCGGCGTGCCGTCGAAGCCGACGACCTGGACCGACTTGCCGGCCTTCGAACCCAGTGCCTTGATCGCGCCGAGCGCCATCTCGTCGTTCTCCGCGAAGACACCGTCGATGTCGGGGTGCGCCTGCAGGAGGTTCGTCATGACGTCCAGGCCCTTGGTGCGGTCGAAGTCGGCGGGCTGCTTGGCGACCACCTTGATGCCCGGGTAGTCCTTCAGCCCCGCGGCGAAGCCCGCGCCGCGCTCCCGGCTGGCGGAGGTGCCCGCCTGCCCCTGGAGGATCACGATCGTGCCCCGGCCGCCCAGCTTCTCGGCGAGCGCCTTGGCGCCCAGCTCACCGCCCTCGACGTTGTCGGACGCGACGAGCGCGGCCGTCTTCGCCTTGTTGACGCCCCGGTCGACGGCGACGACGGGGATGCCGGCCTGGTTGGCGGCCCGTACCGACGGACCCGCCGCGTCCGAGTCCACCGGGTTGACGACGATCGAGGACACGCCCTCGCTGGTGAAGTTCTGCAACTGGTTGGCCTGTTGCGAGGCGTCGTTCTGCGCGTCGGTGACGGTGAGGTCGACGCCGAGCCTCTTCGCCTCGGCCTCCGCGCCCGCCCGGATCTGCACGAAGAAGGGGTTGTTGAGCGTGGACAGCGACAGCCCGACCTTCCTCTGCGTGCCGGAGGATCCGGTGTGCAGCAGCGAGGTCGCCGCGACCACCGCCACCGCGATCACGGCGGCGAGCAGATACGTGACCGCCTGCTTGCGTCTGTCGCCGCCCCCACCGGCACCTACCGGAGTGGACCCCGCCTTGCGCCGCACGGTGTCGAGCAGCACGGCCAGCGCGATCACCACACCGATGACCACCTGCTGCCAGAACGCCGACACCGACAGCAGGTTGAGGCCGTTGCGCAGCACCGCCAGGATCAGCGCGCCGATCAGCGTGCCGGACGCCTTGCCGGTACCGCCCGCCAGCGAGGCGCCGCCGATGACGACGGCCGCGATGGCGTCCAGCTCGTACCCCTGCGCGGCCTGCGGCTGCGCGGAGGACAGCCGGGAGGCGAGCACGATGCCGGCCGCGGCCGCGAACAGGCCGGACAGCGCGTAGATGGCGAGCTTCTGCTTCCGCACCCGCAGCCCCGACAGCCGGGCCGCCTCCTCGTTGCCGCCGATCGCGTACATCGACCGCCCGAGGTACGTCCGGCCCAGCACGAACGCCGTGATCAGGCCCATGACGACCATCACCAGCACGGGCACCGGCAGCCAGCCGCCGAGCGTGTCACCGAGGTGCGAGACCGAGTCCGGGAAGGCGATGGGCGAGCCCTGCGAGATGACCAGCGACAGCCCGCGCGCCACGGACAGCATGGCGAGCGTCGCGATGAACGGCGGCAGCTTGCCGTACGAGATCAGGAAGCCGTTGACGAGACCGCAGGCGATGCCGGTGGCCACGGCGAGGAGGACCGCCAGCACCACGGGCACGCCCTCATTCGTGGCGCTCCACGCCAGCACGGTGGCCGACAGCGCCGCCACCGAACCCACCGACAGGTCGATGCCGGCCGAGACGATCACGAAGGTGACGCCGAAGGCGAGGATCGCGGTGACGGCGGCCTGGACGCCGATGTTGAGCAGGTTGTCGGCGGTCAGAAAGTCCCCGGACAGCGCCGACAGCGCGATGACGAGGACGACGAGCGCGGTGAGCGCCCCGTTGTCGAGCAGCAGCCGGCGCAGGCCGCCGGGGCCGGAGGCGCCACCCGCGCCCGCGGAGCTCTTGAGCGTGTCAGTGGCCACGGGAGGCCTCCGTTCCGTCGTTGTCGGTGCCGCCGTCGGTGCCGGCGTCGGTGGTGGTGGCATGCGTGGCAGGGGTGCCGGGGGTACTGACCGCGAGGGCCATCACGGTGTCCTGCGTCGCCTCGCCGGCGGGGAGTTCGCCGGCGAGGCGCCCCTGCGCCATCACCAGCACCCGGTCGCTCATGCCGAGCACCTCGGGCAGATCGCTGGAGATCATCAGCACGGCGGCCCCGGCGGCGGTCAGTTCGTTGACGAGCTGGTAGATCTCGACCTTTGCGCCGACGTCGATCCCGCGCGTCGGCTCGTCGAGGATCAGCACCTTGGTGTGCGCCAGCAGCCATTTGCCGATGACGACCTTCTGCTGATTGCCGCCGGACAGTGTGCGCACATGCTGCCCGAGCCCGGCCATCCGCACCCCGAGCTGCTTCGCGATCCGCGCGGCGGCCTCGCGCTGCCCCCTGAGGTCGACCAGCCCGGCCCGGGTGGCGGACCGCAGGGTCACGAGCCCGAGGTTCTCCTCGACGGAGGCGTCGAGCACGAGCCCCTGCCCCTTGCGGTCCTCGGGCACCAGCCCGATCCCGGCGGCCATCGCGGCGTTGACGTCATGGCGCGGCACGGCCGCACCGGCCACCTTCACGGCACCCTTGTCGTACGGATCGGCCCCGAACACGGCCCGTACGACCTCCGTACGGCCCGCCCCGACGAGCCCCGCGATCCCGACGACCTCACCGGCCCGTACCTCGAAGCTCACATCGTGGAAGACCCCGTCCCGGGTGAGCCCCTCGACGGTCAGCAGCGCGGCCCCGGCATCAGTCCGCTCGCGCGGGTACTGCTGCTCGATCGACCGCCCCACCATGAGGCGTACGAGTTCGTCCTCACCGGTAGAGGCGGGCACCTGCCCGACGCTCCTGCCGTCACGGATCACCGTCACGCGGTCCCCGAGGGCGGCGATCTCCTCCAGGTGATGCGTGATGAAGACGACCCCGACGCCGTCCGCGCGCAACTGCCGCACGATGGCGAACAGCCTCTCCACCTCTTCGGTGGTCAGCACGGCGGTCGGCTCGTCCATGATGAGCACCCGCGCGTCGAGACTGAGCGCCTTGGCGATCTCGACCATCTGCAGCCGCGCGATCCCGAGTTCACGGACCCGCGCGCGGGGAGACACCCGCACGCCCACGCGCGCGAGCAACTCCTCGGCGTCGGCCTCCATCCGCTTCCGGTCGATCACCCCGAAGCGCCGGGGCTGCCGCCCGAGAAAGATGTTCTCCGCCACGGACAGGTCGGGAACGAGATTGAACTCCTGGTAGATGGTGGCGATGCCGAGCCGCTCGGAGTCCTGCGCACCGTTGATGCGCACCTCCTCACCGCCCACCAGGATCCGCCCGGCGTCGGGCGTGTAGGCACCGGAGAGCATCTTGATCAGCGTGCTCTTGCCGGCCCCGTTCTCACCGAGCAGCACATGCACCTCCCCCCGGCGCAGATCGAAGTCGACGCTGTCGAGCGCGACCACGCCGGGGAAGGTCTTGCGGATGCCCTCGATACGCAGCAACTCGTCCGGGTCGCTCACGACGTACTCCTTCGTACGGGGGACTGCGGGGGAACTGGGGGCCGCCGGTGCCGGCCTGTGCCCGGAGCGCCGCACGACCGGCGCACGACGAGCCGGGCGGGAAGCGTGACGGACTCGCCCGGCCGCCCCTCGATCCGGGCGACCAGCGCGCGCACGGCGGCCCGCCCCAGCTCGCGGGTGGGCTGGGCGACGGCGGTGATCGGCGGATCGGTGTGCACGAACCACCGGATGTCGTCGAAGGCGACCAGCGCGATGTCGCCGGGCACCCGCAGCCCGCGCGCGCGAATGGCGTCGAGCGCGCCCAGAGCCATCAGGTTGTCGGCCGCGAAGACGACCTCGGGCGGCTCGGCCAGATCGAGGAAGCCCTCCGTGACCCGGCGCCCGCTGCCGGCCTGGAAGTCGCCCTGCCCCACGTAGGCGTCCGGGAGGCCGAGCCCGCAGGCGCCGAGGGCCTCACGGAAGGCGTTCACGCGTTCCCGCCCGGTCGTGGTGGCCGCCGGCCCCGCGATGATGGCGAGCCGCCGGTGTCCGAGGCCGTGGAGGTGGGCGACCAGGTCACGCACGGCGGCCCGCCCGTCCGCCCGCACCACGGGCACGTCGACGCCCGGGATCCACCGGTCCACGAAGACCATCGGCGTCCCCGCGCGCACGGCGTCCAGCATCAGCGGCGAGCCGCCGTCGGTGGGGGAGACCAGAAGGCCGTCGATACGGCGGTCCAGCAGGTTCCGCACATGGTGGTCCTGGAGGTCGGGCCGCTCGTCGGCGTTCCCGATGATCACGCTGTAGCCCAGCGCCCGGGCCTCCTCCTCCACGGAGCGGGCCAGCTCGGTGAAGTACGGGTTCAGCACGTCGCTGATGACGAGGCCCAGGGTGTGGGTCTGGTCGGTGCGCAGGGAACGGGCGACGGCGTTCGGGCGGTAGCCGAGCGTCTCGACCGCGGCCAGCACACGCGTGCGTGCGTCCGCGCTGACCGACGGATGGGCGTTCAGCACGCGCGAGACCGTCGCGACGGAGACCCCGGCCTCGGCGGCGACGTCCTTGATGCCCGCCATCTCCGGTCCACCTCCTCGTGGCTCATGGAATCGATTACACCGATGGGCGTGGAGGTGATTGAAATCGATTACACGACGGAATGGCAAGAGTCGCCCCGACGACCGGAACCGGATCGTTATCTTCCGCTGTTGTAGCTGGGCTGTGACGCAATGAGGTTGCAAGTGCGACCGGCGGTGAACGACCATGGAGTGCAAGGCATGGTCACGTCATGGCACGAGATGGGGGGAGGCGGGTTCTGCATGAAGTTCGACATGGGTGCGCAGACGTTGTCGTCGTTGATGCGTGATTCGCGGGGTTCGAGTGATGATCTGGGCACGTTGATCCGGCAGTTGGTGCAGGCTGCGCAGCCGTTGGAGGGGAAGTTCAACGGTACGGGCCGGGCGATGTTCGATCAGTTCAAGGCGCGTGCGGATGAGATCACGTCGGCGTTGAACGGTTCGTTGTCGGCGATCCTGGGTGGTCAGTCGGGTATGGAGACGGCGTTCAGCTCGGGTGATCAGGAGCAGGGTGACAACGCGCGTCAGCAGATGGCGGCGGCGAACTTCGACGGGGCGCGTTTCCGTTAGGTCGTCGGGTCGTCGGGTCGGGCGGTTTGTCCGGTTCGTTTCTTTTTACGGGGAGTGGTGTGTGATGGCTGCTGGTTCGGATCGTCGTTCGTATGACATGGGTGCGTCGACGGATGCGCAGGCGAATATCCAGACGGTGATCGGGCGTCTGGAGGAGGTCATCGGTGCGCGTGATCGGCAGGTGAAGGCGGCGATGGCTGATTTCACGGCTGATGGTGTGGCGGATGAGTATCACGGCAAGGAGCAGCGCTGGAACAGTGCTTCGCAGGAGGTGCGGAACATCATCCAGTTGCTGAAGTCGACGTTGGAGAAGAACGACGGGACGGCGCAGTCGACGTTGCAGCGGGCGAAGGCCGCGGTGGACAACATCGGCTGAGGCCGGTGGCGGGTGGCTGGTTTGTGGGCTAGGTACGGGGGTTTGTGGTGCCCGGGTGGGATCTGAAGCCGCAGGGTATTTCGGGTGTGCTGAAGACGACGGGGGAGGCGGCGTCGGGTTTTGAGAAGTACGGGAAGTCGTTCGGTGAGAATCTGACGTCGGCGGCTTCGAGTGCGGGCACCATTTCCGCCGAGGGTGGCGGTGGGGGCGGGGAGAAGGCGCAGGGCGGTCTGGTGGCGCTGGCGTTGTCGCAGTACGCGGAGCGTGCGGCGAAGGAGTTGCAGTTCGTCGCGGCGCGGGCGGGTAAGTCGTTGCAGGGCGTGGTCGACGCCACCACGGCGTATCTGAGCGGTGATCAGGAGATGGCGGCGGAGGCGCAGCGCAACACGCTGAAGGCGCCGAAGCTGGACATGCCGGGGGCGGGCAAGGCGTGATCAAGCCGGAGCAGATTACTTCGATGAGCTGCAGCGTGATCCTGACAAGAACGGTGGCAGCTCGGAACCGTCGAAGGACGAAGCCCGGGTGGGACTGGACCTACGGGAACAGGCACGTCTGCCCGAAGGCATCCAGCGCCCTCCGGTCGCCGACCGCGCCCGGACCTCACCGATCGGCCGTAACCGCTGCCGGGTGAGCGCTTCCTCGCGCCTGCCCCTGCAACGGGCCGTTGCCGAGCCGCCCGGGCGTCTCCTCCCACTGTCACACCCCACCGGTACCGTCGGATCATGTCCAACCAGGCGGCACCGGCCCCCGCACCCGGCGAACGGCGACTGGCCGTGCTCGAAGGCGTCCTCGAGCGGATCACGTACGCGAACGAGGAGAACGGCTACACCGTCGCCCGTGTCGACACGGGCCGGGGCGGCGGGGACCTCCTCACGGTCGTCGGCGCGCTGCTCGGCGCGCAGGTGGGGGAGTCGCTGCGGATGGAGGGGAGATGGGGCTCCCACCCGCAGTACGGCAAGCAGTTCACCGTCGAGAACTACACGACCGTCCTCCCCGCCACCGTCCAGGGCATCCGCCGCTACCTCGGTTCGGGACTGGTCAAGGGCATCGGCCCGGTCTTCGCCGACCGCATCACCCAGCACTTCGGCCTGGACACCCTGAAGATCATCGAGGAGGAGCCGAAGCGGCTGATCGAGGTTCCCGGCCTCGGCCCCAAGCGGACGAAGAAGATCGCGGACGCCTGGGAGGAGCAGAAGTCGATCAAGGAGGTCATGCTCTTCCTCCAGACCGTCGAGGTCTCCACCTCCATCGCCGTGCGGATCTACAAGAAGTACGGCGACGCCTCCATCTCCGTCGTGAAGAACCAGCCGTACCGCCTGGCCGCGGACGTCTGGGGCATCGGCTTCCTCACCGCCGACAAGATCGCCCAGTCCGTCGGCATCCCGCACGACAGCCCCGAGCGGGTCAAGGCCGGTCTCCAGTACGCCCTTTCGCAGTCGGCGGACCAGGGCCACTGCTACCTCCCGGAGGAACGGCTCATCGCCGACGCCGTCAAGCTCCTCCAGGTCGACACCGGCCTCGTCATCGAGTGCCTCGCCGAGCTCGCGGCACGCCCCGAGGACGGCGAGGAGCCGGGTGTCGTACGGGAGAGGGTCCCCGGCCCCGACGGCGGCGAAGCCGTCACCGCCGTCTACCTCGTCCCCTTCCACCGCGCCGAACTCTCCCTCTCCGCCCAGCTCCTGCGCCTGCTGCGCACCGACCAGGACCGCATGCCCGGCTTCCACGACGTCGCCTGGGACAAGGCGCTGACGTGGCTGAAGGGCCGTACCGGCGCCGACCTCGCCCCCGAGCAGGAGGCCGCCGTCAAGCTGGCGCTGACGAAGAAGGTCGCCGTCCTGACCGGCGGTCCCGGCTGCGGCAAGTCCTTCACGGTGCGGTCGGTCGTGGAGCTGGCCCGCGCCAGGAAGGCCAAGGTCGTCCTGGCCGCCCCGACCGGCCGTGCCGCCAAGCGGCTCGCCGAGCTCACCGGCACCGAGGCATCCACCGTCCACCGGCTGCTGGAGCTCAGGCCCGGCGGGGACGCCGCGTACGACAAGGACCGGCCGCTGGACGCCGACCTAGTGGTCGTCGACGAGGCCTCCATGCTGGACCTGCTCCTCGCCAACAAGCTCGTCAAGGCCGTGCCGCCCGGCGCGCACCTCCTCTTCGTCGGTGACGTCGACCAGCTCCCCAGCGTCGGCGCGGGTGAGGTGCTGCGGGACCTCCTCGCCGAAGGCAGCCCGATCCCCGCCGTGCGGCTCACCCGTGTCTTCCGGCAGGCACAGCAGTCCGGCGTGGTCACCAACGCCCACCGGATCAATGCCGGGCAGCACCCCGTCACCGACGGCATGAAGGACTTCTTCCTCTTCGTCGAGGACGACACGGAGGCGGCCGGGCGGCTCACCGTGGACGTCGCGGCCCGTCGTATTCCGGCCAGGTTCGGGCTCGACCCCCGCCGGGACGTCCAGGTCCTCGCCCCCATGCACCGGGGGCCGGCCGGCGCCGGGACGCTCAACGGGCTCCTGCAGCAGGCCGTCACTCCGGGCCGCCCCGACGTGCCGGAGAAGCGGTTCGGAGGGCGGGTGTTCCGTGTCGGGGACAAGGTGACCCAGATCAGGAACAATTACGAGAAAGGGAAGAACGGTGTCTTCAACGGCACCGTGGGCGTGGTCACCGCGCTCGACCCGGTCGACCAGCGCCTCACGGTGCTGACGGACGAGGACGAGGAGGTGCCGTACGAGTTCGACGAGCTGGACGAACTGGCGCACGCCTACGCGGTGACCATCCACCGCTCGCAGGGGAGCGAGTACCCGGCGGTGGTCGTTCCGGTGACCACGGGCGCCTGGATGATGCTCCAACGCAACCTGCTCTACACCGCGGTCACCCGGGCCAAGCGGCTCGTCGTGCTCGTCGGCTCCCGCAAGGCCCTCGGCCAGGCGGTGCGCACGGTGTCGGCGGGACGCCGTTGCACGGCGCTCGACTTCAGGCTCGTACCCGGGCGGCAGGAGCCCTGATCCCGGCCTCCGTCGAAAAATGATCGATCAAACGAGTCGCAAAGGTCACAGAGCACTTCCGGTTGGGGTATCAACCGGGCAGGATGGCAGGTTGGCGGCACTGAGTGCCGCTGATAAGCCCAATGGTCGACCCCGAGTGCACTCTCCTGAGCCAAATGGGGGATGGTAGAGACAGTCAGGGCACCTCGAAGATGAGGCACTACGTCGGTGAGGGAAGACGTGAGCGACAACTCTGTAGTACTGCGGTACGACGGCAGCGAGTACACCTATCCGGTGATCGACAGCACCGTCGGGGACAAGGGCTTCGACATCGGAAAGCTCCGCGCCCAGACCGGTCTCGTGACCTTGGACAGCGGTTACGGAAACACCGCCGCCTACAAATCCGCCATCACCTATCTCGACGGTGAGGCCGGCATCCTCCGGTACCGCGGCTACCCGATCGAGCAGCTGGCCGAGCGCTCCACCTTCCTGGAGGTGGCGTACCTGCTGATCAACGGTGAGCTGCCGACCGTCGACCAGCTCACCAGCTTCAAGGACGAGATCACGCGGCACACCCTGCTGCACGAGGACGTCAAGAACTTCTACCGGGGCTTCCCCCGTGACGCCCACCCGATGGCCATGCTGTCGTCGGTCGTCTCGGCGCTGTCCACCTTCTACCAGGACAGCCACAACCCCTTCGACGAGCGGCAGCGCGACCTCTCCACCATTCGTCTGCTCGCCAAGCTCCCGACGATCGCGGCGTACGCGTACAAGAAGTCGATCGGTCACCCGTTCGTCTACCCGCGCAACGACCTCGGCTACGTCGAGAACTTCCTGCGCATGACCTTCTCGGTGCCGGCCCAGGAGTACGAGCTCGACCCGATCGTCGTGGCCGCGCTGGACAAGCTGCTGATCCTGCACGCGGACCACGAGCAGAACTGCTCGACCTCCACGGTCCGCCTGGTCGGCTCCTCGCAGGCGAACATGTTCGCCTCCATCTCCGCCGGTATCAACGCGCTGTGGGGCCCGCTGCACGGTGGCGCCAACCAGTCGGTGCTGGAGATGCTGGAGGGCATCCGCGACTCCGGCGGCGACGTCGACACCTTCATCCGCAAGGTGAAGAACAAGGAGGACGGCGTCCGCCTGATGGGCTTCGGCCACCGGGTCTACAAGAACTTCGACCCGCGCGCCAAGATCATCAAGGCCGCCGCGCACGACGTGCTGTCCGCACTCGGCAAGTCCGACGAGCTGCTGGACATCGCGCTGAAGCTGGAGGAGCACGCGCTCTCCGACGACTACTTCACCGAGCGCAAGCTCTACCCGAACGTCGACTTCTACACGGGTCTGATCTACCGGGCCATGGGCTTCCCGACCGAGATGTTCACGGTCCTGTTCGCCCTCGGCCGGCTGCCGGGCTGGATCGCCCAGTGGCACGAGATGATCAAGGAGCCGGGCTCCCGTATCGGCCGCCCCCGCCAGATCTACACGGGCGTCGTCGAGCGCGACTTCGTTCCGGTCGAGGAGCGCTGACCCCCCGCGGCCGCCTGACGCACGGCAGGCGGCCGCACCCGGCGGTGCAGCTCCCGGTGGCACGCCCCCGGCGGTGCGCGCCGCGCCGGATGTACCACGGCGCAAAACAGAAGGCGCCCTGGTGCGCCGGTCCCCCCACGGGCCGACGACCAGGGCGCCTTCCCATGTCCCGGTGCGGATTCCCCCCACGGGATCCGGCCGGGCGTCTGTGAAGAACCAGCGCCTGAATCGCTGCTACTGCGTCTCGCCAGTACTGCCGTAGTGCTGCCGTGCCGCTGCGGTCTGCCGGGACAGCGCACGCTGGGAGGGCCGCTCAAAGCTCCCCGGTGTACGTGCCCCGGCAACGCATCTCTGAGGAAGTCCCCCAAGACATCCCCAGATGCCAGGTGACGCCCCCCAAGACGCCCTCTGACATCGCCAACTTAGACCGTCGAACCCCTTCGATGGTTACGTTCACATCACTGTGATCTGCGTCTCTTGCATATGTCCCGTTAGCTACGCAAGCGGCCCGATACGGAGAACGGGGGTCAAGCGTAAGGAAGATGCGCGAGCCTTGTGAAGAGCTTATGTGAGGCTCGCGCCGGACTGAAGGGGATCCCGCCTTTTCCGTGGAAGTCCCGGCTCAGCGGAACGTCCGCAGCCGCAAACTGTTCGTCACGACGAACACGGACGACAGGGCCATCGCCGCCCCCGCGATCATCGGGTTCAGCAGTCCCGCGGCGGCCAGCGGCAGCGCGGCGACGTTGTAGCCGAACGCCCACAGCAGATTGCCCTTGATCGTGGCGAGGGTCCGGCGCGACAGCCGGATCGCGTCCGCCGCCACCCGGAGGTCCCCGCGCACGAGGGTCAGGTCGCCCGCCTCGATCGCCGCGTCGGTGCCCGTGCCCATCGCGAGCCCCAGATCGGCGGTGGCGAGCGCGGCCGCGTCGTTCACGCCGTCGCCCACCATGGCGACCTTCCGGCCCTCGGCCTGCAACCGCCGCACGACCTTCACCTTGTCCTCGGGCAGCACCTCGGCGATCACCTGGTCGATGCCGACGGCCTGCGCCACCGTCTCGGCCACCCGCCGGTTGTCCCCCGTCAGCAGCACCGGCGTGAGCCCCAGGTCGCGCAACTCGCGCACCGCCTGCGCGCTGGTCTCCTTGACCGTGTCCGCGACCGCCAGCACCCCCCGCGCGATCCCGTCCCAGCCGACCACGACGGCCGTACGGCCGCTGCTCTCGGTCTTGTCGCGGGCACGCGCCAGCTCCTGCGGCACCTTCTCGAAGAGGCGCCCCACGGACACCTCGACGCCCTGCACATACCCGCGGACGCCGCGTCCGGGCACGTTCTCGAACCGCTCGGCCTGCGGCAGCTCCCCGACCCGCTCGGCGGCGCCGGCGGCCACGGCCCTGGCGACGGGGTGCTCGGAGGCGTGCTCGAGGGCGCCCGCCATGCGCAGCACCTCCCGCTCGTCGGTGCCTTCGGAGACGTACACCTCCTGGAGGGTCATCCGGCCGGTGGTCACGGTGCCCGTCTTGTCCAGGACGACGGTGTCGACCCGGCGCGTGGACTCCAGTATCTCGGGGCCCTTGATCAGGATGCCGAGCTGCGCGCCGCGACCCGTGCCGACCATCAGGGCGGTCGGCGTCGCCAGGCCCAGGGCGCAGGGGCAGGCGATGATCAGGACGGCGACGGCCGCGGTGAAGGCGGCGGCGCTGTCGCCGGTCCCGCCGAGCCACACGCCGAAGGTGGCGGTCGCGAGCAGCAGTACGACGGGCACGAAGAACCCGGCGACCTGGTCCGCGAGCCGCTGCACCTCCGCCTTGCCGTTCTGGGCCTCCTCGACCAGGTGGGCCATCCGCGCGAGCTGGGTCTCGCCGCCGATCCTGGTGGCCTCGACGACCAGCCGGCCCCCGGCGTTCACGGTCGCGCCGGCCACCGCGTCCCCGGCCGCCACGTCCACCGGCACGGACTCACCGGTCAGCATCGAGACGTCGACCGCGGAAGCGCCGTCCACGACCGTGCCGTCGGTGGCGATCTTCTCGCCGGGGCGGACGACGAACCGGTCGCCGACGGCCAGATCGGCGACGGGCACCCGCACCTCGCGCCCGTCGCGCAGCCTCGTGACGTCCTTCGCGCCGAGCTCCATCAGGGCCCGAAGCGCTGCGCCCGCGCGGCGCTTCGAGCGGGCTTCCAGATAGCGGCCGAGCAGGAGGAAGGCGGTGACTCCGGCGGCCACTTCGAGGTAGATCGCCGAGGCGCCGTCCGTGCGCGAGACGGTGAGTTCGAAGGGGTGCCGCATGCCCGGCATGCCCGCGTGGCCGAAGAACAGCGCCCACAGGGACCAGCCGAACGCGGCCAGCGTGCCGACCGAGACGAGGGTGTCCATGGTGGCCGAGGCGTGCCGCGCGTTGGTCCAGGCGGCCTTGTGGAAGGGCAGGGCGCCCCAGACGACGACGGGCGCCGCGAGCGTGAGGGACAGCCACTGCCAGTTGTCGAACTGGAGGGCGGGGACCATCGCGAGGAGGATGACGGGGGCGGCGAGGAGAACGGAAACGATCAGACGCTGCCGCAGGGAGGCGAGCTCGGGATCCCGGGGCGTCTCCTCCCGCGGTTCCGGCCGGGGCGGTGCGGGCTCCTCCGCGGTGTAGCCGGTCTTCTCGACGGTGGCTATCAGGTCGGCGACGTAGGTCCCGGCCGGGTAGCTGATCCGGGCCTTCTCCGTCGCGTAGTTCACCGTGGCGCTGACGCCGTCCATCCGATTGAGCTTCTTCTCGACGCGGGCCGCGCAGGAGGCGCAGGTCATCCCGCCGATCAGCAGCTCGACCTCGGAGGGCGGCGTGCCTATGGAGGTCCCTGCGGTCGTTTCTATGGAGGTCCGCGTGGTGGTGCTGGTCATGTCCGACTCCGACTCCAGACGACGGACCGGACCGTACGCGGCCGGCGCGGGGGTCGGCCTGCTCCGGTACGGCCCGGTGCGGGAAGCGTGCTTCAGGCGCGGCCGACCAGCTCGAAGCCGGCCTCGTCGACGGCCGCGCGGACGGCCTCCTCGTCCAGCGCGGCCGCCGAGACGACCGTGACCTCGCCGCTGGCCGCGACGGCCTTCACCGAGTTCACGCCGGGCAGCTGGGAGATCTCGCCGGAGACGGCGCCCTCACAGTGCCCGCAGCTCATCCCGCTCACCTTGTAGACGGCGGTGACGGAACCCGGGGTGTCGGTCTGCGCGGTCATGTCGTACTCCTCGTCGAGGCAGGTGGGACGGGCGGGGCCCAGAAAGGTCCCCGGTACACTCAAGACTATACCCCTAGGGGGTACTTCTCCAGGAGGGGTCGCGGCGAGTCAGCGAACGCGCCCAGGCGACGCCGAGCAGTGCCACGAGGGCCAGTCCGCCCAGGGAGAGCACGGTGAACAGATGCTGCTGCTCCTCGGTGGGGTGCGGGATGTAGCCCTCCGCGAACAGCGGCCGGCCGGGCCCGGTGCCGGTCAGCCGCACGACCAGCCAGACGGCGACGCCGTGGGTGGAGTCCCACAGGGTGTGCAGCAGCGTCACGCCCAGACAGGCCCCGGCCACCGCGCCGGTGAGACGGAAGCGTCCGTCCGGGTGACGGCAGGCGACCAGGACGCCTCCGGCGATCGCCGTCCACAGGCCGTGCCCGAGGGACGCCGGCAACCCGCGCAGGATCTCGGTCTCCAGCAGCGCTCCCAGCTCGACACCCCTGGTGGCCACGGTCGCCTGGAACGCGTACCCGGCGCCTTCCATGGCCGCGAAGCCGAAGCCGACGGACGCGCCCAGCACGAGCCCGGCCCGCAGGCCGCGGATCCGGGTCCGCCGGCGCAGCAGGAACACCAGCGCGCCCAGCTTCATCGCCTCCTCGGCCAGGCTCACGCCGGCGAACGTCCGCAGGGACGGGTGCAGCAGGCGGTCCACCGTCAGCGAGGCGCCCAGCACCCCGAGCGTCCCGCCGGTCAGGAAGCAGCCGAGGATCACGTTGACGCCCAGGTCACGGCCGTGCCGCTGGTACGCCCACAGTACGAAGGCCACGGGCACCAGGAAGCTGCCGAGCAGGATGAGCGCGGGCAGCAGAGCGGCGTTCCCGGTGCCGTAGGTGACGGCCGCGGCCAGTGTCCAGAGCGCCAGCCCGCTCCACAGGAAGCGCCGCCACAGCTCCGTACGGACCCGGGGGTGTGACGGGGGAGGCTGCTGCGGATGGGGGATGCGGGCCCGGGGCGCGCCGGGTGGCGGGGGGTGGGTCACGGCGGGTCCCTCGTGCTCCGGAGGTACTCCTGATGGAGTGATTTGTCCGAACCATAAGCGGGTGCGGCGTGTGGCGCAGGCCGGCCCCGGGTGGAGCGAGGAGTGCGCAGGGGCCGGCGGCCGGCGACCTGGACACCGGGTGCCGCCGGGTCCCGAACAGGTCGGGGCGAAGCGAGGTCCACGGGAGACGGGCACCACGCCCGTGCCCCCGGCCCGCGTGACCGCCCGGCCGTCCGAGCCCGCGCGACTGAGCCGTCGGAGCCCCCTGAAGCCGGCCGGCCGTCCGGGCCCGCGACTCAGCCGTCGGAGAAGCCGGCGTCGGCGCCCCCCGTCGCGCCCCAGCCGGCCCCCACACCTCCCGAAGCCTCCGCAACCTCGGCGAAGCCCCGATGGACGGCCCACTCCCGGTCGAGTACGGCCATGAGCACCTCGTCCACCCACTGCCCGTCCCGCCGGGCGGACTCCCGCCGTACGCCCTCGACCACGAAGCCGACCTTGCGGTAGACCCGCAGGGCGCGGTGGTTGTCGCCGTACGCCTCCAGGTGGACGCGATGCAGCCCCAGTTGCTCGAAGCCGTGACCGACGATGAGCCGGACGGCCTCCGTGCCCAGGCCCCTGCCCCGGCCGCCGGGGCCGATGAGGGTGCGGAAGTTGCAGCTGCGGGTGTGAGGGTCCCACTCGTTGAGGACGACCTCGCCGACGACTTCGCCGGTGACCCGGTCCGTGACGGCGAGATCGAGCCGGTCGGGCTGTTCCGACCGGGAGGCGTACCAGGAACGCACGCTCTCCCGCGTGAGTTCGGTGTCCGGGTCGAAGGTGAAGCGGATCACCTCGGGGTCGCTCAGGATCTCCCAGACGGTGTCCGCGTCGGCCGCCGTGAACGGCCGCAGCACGGTCCTCTCGCCGGTGAGTACGGGCTTGTGGGAGAAGTTCATGCGCATGACTGTGCCCCACGCGGACGTGGGGCACCACGGATATTCCGCCGGGCCGGCGGCTCATCTGCGGCCCGTCACTCCGTCCGCCGGCCGCGGTTGCCGGGCCGGGACGCCACCCAGGCGCGGACGGTGTCCGCGTACCAGTAGGGCTTGCCGCCCTCCACGTGGTCGGGCGGGGGCAGCAGCCCGTGCTTGCGATACGACCGCACGGTGTCCGGCTGCACTTTGATGTGGGCCGCGATCTCCTTGTACGACCAGAGCCTTCGGTCGGTCATGGGTGCACCTCCCTGCGCGCGCCGCGGCGGCGGCCGGGGGCGGCCGTCCGGGGGAGCCGGGCGCTGCGCTGGCGATCAATCACCAAGCCTGTGCCCGCCCAACGACGGAGAGTGACGGCGAGCATGCGGCTGTGGTCCGGGTGTGACGCGCGGCCCGCGTAGGCCGGACATGCGTGACAAGGGAGTGGCGCTTGTGACAGAGGTGAAGCAAAGGGGCGCACGCGGATGCCGGGCGAGGCGTGTTGACAGGGCGGCGCCACCGGCTTCCCGCCCGGCGGGAATGAACCACTGGTCAGAATGTCCGGACAAACTATTGACAGGCCTCCCGCGCGGAGACTAGAAACCGGGAGAGAGCCGCCGACGGAGGCGAGACGGGGAACGCGAAGGGATTTCGATGGCGTACGACCTGATCACCATGGGGCGGATCGGCGTGGACCTCTACCCGCTCCAGACCGGCGTCCCGCTCCCACAGGTGACGTCCTTCGGGAAGTTCCTCGGCGGATCCGCGGCCAACGTCGCCGTGGCCGCCGCCCGTCTGGGCCGCCGTACCGCGGTGATCACCCGGACCGGCGACGACCCGTTCGGCACCTATCTGCACGAGGCGCTGCGCGGCTTCGGCGTCGACGACCGCTGGGTCACGCCCGTGCCCGGACTGCCGACCCCGGTGACCTTCTGCGAGGTCTTCCCGCCGGACGACTTCCCGCTGTACTTCTACCGGCAGCCCAAGGCCCCCGACCTGGAGATCCACACCCACGAGCTCGACCTCGACGCCCTCCACGCGGCGCGCGTCTTCTGGGTGACCGGCACCGGCCTGAGCGAGGAGCCCAGCCGCACGGCGACCCTCGCGGCCCTCGCCCATCGCGACAGATCCGGCACCACGGTCTTCGACCTCGACTGGCGCCCCGTGTTCTGGCGGGACCCGGAGGCGGCCCGCCCCTTCTACGCCGAGGCCCTGAAGCACGCGACCGTCGCCGTCGGCAATCTCGACGAGGTGGAGGTCGCCACCGGCCTGCGCGAACCGCACGCGGCGGCGGCGGCGCTCCTCGACGCGGGCGTGTCCGTGGCCGTCGTCAAGCAGGGACCCGAGGGCGTTCTCGCCGTCAGCAGCGCGGGCGAGTCCGTCGAGGTCCCGCCGCTGCCGGTCGAGGTCCTCAACGGCCTCGGTGCCGGCGACGCCTTCGGCGGCTCGCTCTGCCACGGCCTGCTGGCCGGCTGGGACCTGGAGAAGACCATGCGGCACGCCAACGCCGCCGGCGCCATCGTCGCCTCCCGCCTGGAGTGCTCCTCCGCGATGCCCACCCAGGCCGAGGTGGCGGCTGCCCTCGGCGCGGGCGCCGTGCGCGCCGGCACCCCGGCCCCCGCCGACCGGACGGGAGCCTCGCGGTGACCGTCGACATCGCGGACCTCGTCCGCACCCGCACCCACCGGCCCGAGGCGATCGCCGAGGCCGCCGCACGCCGCGTCCGCCGCCCACTGGTCGACGCCGGCGGCCGCCTCCTGATCGTCGCCGCCGACCACCCCGCCCGGGGCGCGCTCGGCGTCGGCGACCGCAAGATGGCCATGGCCAACCGCGGCGACCTGCTCGAGCGCCTCTGCCTCGCACTCGGCCGCCCCGGCGTCGACGGGGTCCTCGCCACCGCCGACATCCTCGACGACCTGCTGCTGCTCGGCGCCCTCGACGGCAAGGTCGTCATGGGCTCCATGAACCGCGGCGGCCTCCAGGGCGCCCGCTTCGAGCTCGACGACCGGTTCACCGGCCACCGGCCCGAGGACATCCAGCGCCTCGGCTTCGACGCCGGCAAGCTGCTGCTGCGCATCGACTACGAGGACCCGGGCTCCCTGACCACCCTGGAGTCCACCGCCCGCGCCATAGACGCCATGGCGGCACGCAGACTGCCGGTCTTCGTCGAGCCGTTCATCAGCCGCCGCGACACCGGCGGCCGGCTGCGCAACGACCTGTCCGCCGACGCCGTGACCCGGTCCATCGCCATCGCCTCGGGCCTCGGCGGCAGTTCGGCGTACACCTGGCTGAAGGTCCCGGTCACCGAGAACCCCGACGACATGGCCCAGGTCATGGCGACCACGACCCTGCCCGCCGTTTTGCTCGGCGGCGACGTCGGGGACGACCAGGACAGCGCGTACGAGAAGTGGCGCGGCGCCCTCCGGCTCCCCACCGTGCGGGGGCTGGTGGCCGGCCGGTCGCTGCTGTACCCGGCGGACGGCGACGTGGCCGCCGCCGTGGACACCGCCGTAGGACTGCTGTGAGGGCCGCATGAGCAAGGAGTTGCACGTCCCGAAGGGCGCCACCGCCGACGCCTGCCACGCGCTCGACATCGACCCGAAGCGGGCCGGGTGGACCCACAGCAGCCTGCGGATCGTCGAGCTGGAGGCGGGCGGGACGCACACCTTCACCACCGGGGACAGCGAGTGGATCGTGCTGCCCCTGCAAGGCGGTTGCACGGTGCGCGTGGCCGACGCGGTGTTCCAGCTGCTGGGCCGGGAGAGCGTCTTCGCGTCGGTCTCCGACTTCGCGTACGTGCCCCGGGACGCCCAGGCACAGATCACCTCCGGCGCGACAGGCCGCTTCGCCCTGGCAGGAGCGAGGTGCGAGCGACGACTCCCCGCCCGCTACGGCCCCGCGCCGGAGGTCCCCGTCGAGCAGCGCGGCAGCGGCACCTGCGCCCGCCACGTCCGCAACTTCGCCTCCGCCGACGCCTTCGCGTGCGACAAGCTCATCGCCGTAGAGGTGATCACCCCGGGCGGGAACTGGTCCTCGTACCCGCCGCACAAGCACGACGAGCACCGGCCCGGCGAGGAGTCCGAGCTGGAGGAGATCTACTACTTCGAGATCGACGGCCCGAACGGCTTCGGCTACCAGCGCGTGTTCCCCTCCCGCGAGGGCGGCGCCGACGTGCTGGCCGAGGTCCGCACCGGTGACGCCGTCCTCGTCCCCGACGGCTGGCACGGGCCGTCCATCGCGCAGCCGGGCCACGACATGTACTACCTGAACGTCATGGCGGGACCTGGCCGGACCCGGGAGTGGCGGATCTGCTTCCACCCGGACCACACGGAGGGATATCGATGACCACCAGGCTCACGGTCGCGCAGGCGCTCGTACGCTTCCTGTCCGCGCAGTACACCGAGCGGGACGGCGTACGCCGGCGGCTCATCGGCGCCACCTGGGGCATCTTCGGCCACGGCAACGTCGCCGGGATCGGCCAGGCGCTCGTCGAGTACGCGGACGAGATGCCCTACCTGCAGGGCCGCAACGAGCAGGCCATGGTGCACGCGGCGGTCGGCTACGCCCGCCAGTCCGGCCGCCTGTCCACGCACGCGGTGACCACCTCCATCGGTCCCGGCGCCACGAACCTGGTCACGGGCGCCGCCCTCGCCACCGTCAACCACCTCCCGGTGCTGCTGCTGCCCGGCGACATCTTCGCCACCCGCCCCGCCGACCCGGTCCTGCAGCAGCTCGAAGTGCCGTACGCGGGCGATGTGTCGGTCAACGACAGCCTGCGTCCGGTGTCGCGGTACTTCGACCGGGTCACCCGCCCGGAGGCGCTGATCCCGGCGGCGCTCCAGGCCGTGCGGGTGCTCACCGACCCGGCCGAGACGGGCGCGGTCACGCTCGCGCTTCCGCAGGACGTGCAGGCCGAGGCGTACGACTGGCCGGAGGACTTCTTCGCCGAACGCACCTGGGCGGTACGCAGGCCGGGCGCCGACCCGGCCGAACTCGCCGAAGCCGTCCGCACGATCAGGGCCGCCGAGCGGCCGCTGCTGATCGCCGGCGGCGGCGTCCGCCACAGCCGCGCCGAGGGCGCCCTGGCGGAGTTCGCCGAGGCCACCGGCATCCCGGTCGCCTCGACCCAGGCCGGCAAGGGGTCCCTGCGGTACGACCACCCGCAGGACGTCGGCGGCATCGGCCACACCGGCACCGCCACCGCGGGCGAACTGGCCCGCGCGGCCGACCTGGTGATCGGCGTGGGCACCCGCTACACCGACTTCACCACCGCCTCCGGAACGCTCTTCGCCGACCCGGACGTCCGCTTCCTCAACCTCAACATCGCCGCCTACGACGGCCACAAGCTCGCCGGATCGCCCCTGATCGCGGACGCCCGCAGCGGCCTGGCGGAGCTGACCGAGGCGCTGCAACTGCACGGCCACCGCGTTGCGGAGGCGTACGTCACCCGCTACACCGAGCAGAAGGCGCGCTGGGAGCGGCGCGTCGACACCGCCTACGAGGCCGCCGACCCGCAAGCGCGGCCGACACAGCCGCAGGTCCTCGGCGCGCTGGACGCGCTGGTGGACGAGACGGACGTGATCATCAACGCCGCCGGATCGATGCCGGGCGACCTGCACAAACTGTGGCGGGCCCGGTCCAGCGACCAGTACCACCTGGAGTACGGCTACTCCTGCATGGGCTACGAGATCCCGGCGGCGATCGGCGTGAAGCTGGCCGCGCCGGACCGGCCGGTGTGGGCCCTGGTCGGCGACGGCACCTACCTGATGATGCCGACGGAGATCGTCACCGCCGTGCAGGAGGGCATCGCGATCAAGGTGCTGCTGGTGCAGAACCACGGCTACGCGTCCATCGGCGGCCTCTCCGAGGCGACCGGCGCGGAACGCTTCGGAACCGCCTACCGCTACCGGGAGGCCGACGGCACCTTCTGCGGCGCCCCGCTCCCCGTGGACCTGGCCGCCAACGCCGGGAGCCTCGGCATGCGGGTGCTGCGCGCCCGGACCGTCGGCGACCTGCGCCGCGCGCTCTCCGAGGCGCGGGCCGCGGACACTCCCACATGTGTCTACGTCGAGACCGAAACGCCCGACACAGTGTCGGGCGCGCCCGAGGCGCAGGCCTGGTGGGATGTACCCGTGGCCGAAACCGCGACCCGACCGTCCGCGGTCAAGGCCCGTGAGCTGTACGAACGGCACGTCTCGACCCGACGCCGCCATCTGTGAAGGAGTAACCGGTCATGACGAAGATCGTCAACCACTGGATCGGCGGCAGGACCGCCGAAGGCGCGTCGGGCACGTTCGGGCCGGTCACGGACCCGGCGACCGGCGCGGTCACCACGAAGGTCGCCTTCGCCTCCGCCGACGAGGTGGACGCCGCGGTCGCGGCCGCCAAGGAGGCCTTCGCGACCTGGGGCCAGTCCTCGCTGGCCCAGCGCACCTCGATCCTCTTCAAGTTCCGCGCCCTGCTGGACGCGCACCGCGACGAGATCGCCGAGCTGATCACCGCCGAGCACGGCAAGGTGCACTCCGACGCCCTCGGCGAGGTGGCCCGCGGCCTGGAGATCGTCGACCTGGCCTGCGGCATCAACGTGCAGCTCAAGGGCGAGCTGTCGACGCAGGTGGCCCACCGCGTCGACGTGGCCGCCATCCGCCAGCCGCTCGGCGTGGTCGCCGGCATCACGCCGTTCAACTTCCCGGCGATGGTCCCGATGTGGATGTTCCCGCTCGCCATCGCGACCGGCAACACCTTCGTGCTGAAGCCGTCCGAGAAGGACCCGTCGGCGTCGATCAGGATCGCCGAGCTGCTGGCCGAGGCCGGTCTGCCCGACGGCGTCTTCAACGTCGTGCACGGCGACAAGGTGGCCGTCGACCGCCTCCTGGAGCACCCCGACGTCAAGGCCGTGTCCTTCGTCGGCTCCACCCCCATCGCCCGCCACATCCACACCACGGCCTCCGCGAACGGCAAGCGCGTCCAGGCCCTCGGCGGTGCCAAGAACCACATGCTCGTCCTGCCCGACGCCGATCTGGACGCGGCGGCCGACGCGGCGGTCTCGGCGGCCTACGGTTCGGCGGGCGAGCGCTGCATGGCCATCTCGGCCGTGGTGGCGGTCGGCGCGATCGGCGACGAGCTGGTGGACAAGATCCGCGAGCGCGCCGAGAAGATCAAGATCGGCCCCGGCAACGACCCGACGTCCGAGATGGGCCCGCTGATCACCAAGGTCCACCGCGACAAGGTGGCCTCCTACGTCGAGGGCGCGGCGGCCGAGGGCTGCGAGGTCGTGCTCGACGGTTCGGCGTACACCTATGAAGGTGCCGGCTTCGAGGACGGCCACTGGATCGGCATCTCCCTGCTCGACAAGGTGCCGACGTCGGCGAAGGCCTACCAGGACGAGATCTTCGGCCCGGTCCTGTGCGTGCTGCGCGCACAGACGTACGAGGAGGGCATCGCCCTCATCAACGCATCCCCGTTCGGCAATGGCACCGCGATCTTCACCCGGGACGGCGGCGCCGCCCGCCGCTTCCAGCTGGAGGTCGAGGCCGGCATGGTCGGCGTGAACGTGCCGATCCCGGTCCCCGTCGGCTACCACTCCTTCGGCGGCTGGAAGGACTCCCTCTTCGGCGACCACCACATCTACGGCAACGACGGCACGCACTTCTACACCCGCGGCAAGGTCGTCACCACCCGCTGGCCCGACCCGGCGGACGCCCCCGCGGGCGTGGACCTGGGCTTCCCGCGCAACCACTGACCCGCCCCGCCGCGTACCGCGCTCGCGGTACGCGGCACCGGCCCCGTACTCCCGTGGGAGGGCACGGGGTTCAGCCCCTGAGCTGTCCATGGCCGGCAGGTTCGCCGCGTACCGTTGACGCATGGATCTTCGCTCGCCCGGACTGCGGGGGCTGTTGCGGCGGCCACGACGGCTGATGGCCGCCGCGGTCGCCGTCGTGGTGCTCGCCGGTGCCGGTACGTGGACGGCAGTCGCCGACGACGAGGCGCCCGCGGTGCGCCGCGCCGACCGGGTGCTGCCCGGGGCCGGCGGGGTGCGCGTCGACACCTCGTACTTCACCACCGCGGCCGCCGGCCGCCGCCCCGCCGTGCTCCTGGCGCACGGCTTCGGCGGCAGCAAGGACGACGTGCGGCAGCAGGCGGAGGACCTGGCCCGCGCCGGGTACGCGGTACTGACCTGGTCGGCACGCGGTTTCGGCGGCTCGACCGGCAGGATCGGCCTGAACGACCCCCGGGGCGAGGTCGCCGATGTGTCGAAGCTGCTCGACTGGCTGGCCACGCAGCCCCAGGTCGAGCTCGACAGGTCCGGCGACCCCCGCGTCGGCATGGCCGGCGGCTCCTACGGAGGCGCGATCTCGCTGCTGACCGCGGGGTACGACGACCGGGTGGACGCCATCGCCCCGGCGATCACCTACTGGAACCTGGCCGACGCCCTCTTCCCGAACGGCGTCTTCAAGAAGCTGTGGGCCGGCGTCTTCGTCAACTCCGGTGGCGGCTGCGCCAAGTTCGAGCCGCGGCTGTGCGAGATGTACGAGCGGGTCGCCGAGTCCGGCATCCCCGACACCGAGGCACGCGAACTGCTGGAGGAGCGCTCCCCTTCGGCGATCGGCGACCGCATCGACGTCCCCACGCTGCTGGTGCAGGGCCAGTCGGACTCGCTGTTCCCGCTGGGCCAGGCCGACGCCGCGGCGCGGGCCATCCGGGCCAACGGCGCCCCCGTGGACGTCGACTGGATCGCCGGCGGCCACGACGGCGGCGACATGGAGACGAGCCGGACCCAGCAGCGCGTCACGGCCTGGTTCGACCGCCACCTCAAGGGCGACGAGGGCGCCGGCACCGGCCCCGCCTTCCGCGTCACCCGCACCGGCGGCGTCGACTCCACCGACGGCGAGGCCCTGCTGCGGGGCGCGAGCGCGGACACCTACCCGGGCCTGGACAGCGGCCGGCGTCCGGTGGCCCTGACCGGACCCGAGCAGACGTTCGACAACCCGCCCGGCGCCGGCCCGCCCGCCGTCTCCGCCCTGCCCGGACTCGGCGCCGGCGGCGGCCTCGCGCAGCTCTCCGCGCTCGGCGTCGGCATCTCGCTCGACTTCCCGGGCCAGCACGCGCGGTTCGAGTCGGCGCCGCTGACCGAGGACCTGCGCATCACCGGATCCCCGACGGCCACCGTCCACGTCCGCTCCAGCAGCGAGGACGCCGTCCTGTTCGCCAAGGTGTACGACGTCGGCCCCGACGGCCGTCAGCAGGTGCTGCCCTCCCAGCTGGTCACGCCCGTCCGCGTCGAGGGCGCGAAGGCGGGCAAGGACGTGACGCTCACGCTCCCCGCCGTCGACCACGAGGTCGGCAAGGGCCACCGGCTGCGCCTGGTCCTCGCCTCCACCGACCTGGCGTACGCCTCCCCGGCCGCCCCGGCGACGTACACCGTCGCCCTCAAGGGCGACCTGTCGGTGCCCACGGCCCCCGGTGTGACGGCGGCGGCCGCGCCGCTGCCCGCCTGGGTGTGGTGGCTGCCGCCGGCCAGTGCCCTGATCGCGCTCGCGCTGCTGCTCTCGGCCCGCCGCCGCACCGCCACACCCGCACCGGACGCTTCGCTCTCCGAGGTCCCGCTCGTGATCACGGATCTGAGCAAGCGGTACGCGAAGTCGGCGGACCGGTACGCGGTCAGGGACCTCTCCTTCCGCGTGGAGAAGGGCCAGGTGCTCGGCCTGCTCGGCCCCAACGGCGCGGGCAAGACCACCACCCTGCGCATGCTGATGGGACTGATCCGGCCGGACGGCGGCGAGATCCGCGTCTTCGGCCACGCCATCCGCCCCGGCGCGCCCGTGCTGTCGCGGGTCGGCGCCTTCGTGGAGGGCGCGGGCTTCCTGCCGCACCTGTCCGGCCGGGAGAACCTCGAGCTGTACTGGCGGGCGACCGGCCGCCCCACCGAGGACGCCCACCTCGACGAGGCCCTGGAGATCGCCGGCCTCGGCGACGCGCTCGCCCGCGCGGTGCGCACCTACTCGCAGGGCATGCGCCAGCGGCTCGCCATCGCGCAGGCCATGCTGGGCCTGCCGGACCTGCTCATCCTGGACGAGCCGACCAACGGCCTCGATCCGCCCCAGATCCGCGAGATGCGCGAGGTGATGATCCGATACGCGGCCGCCGGCCGCACGGTGATCGTCTCCAGCCACCTCCTGTCGGAGGTCGAGCAGTCCTGCACGCATCTCGTGGTGATGGACCGGGGCCGGCTCGTGCAGGCGGGCCCCGTCGGCGAGATCGTCGGCTCCGGCGACACCCTCCTCGTCGGCACGGGCACCCCCGTGGAGGACCCGGTCGCCGAGAAGGTCGCCGCGCTGCCGGGCGTCGCCTCGGCCGTGGTCACCGGTGACGGGCTGCTGGTCAGGCTGGACACCGGCGGCAGCGCCTCGCGGCTGGTGGCCGAACTGGTCCGGCTGGAGGTGCCGGTCGCCTCGGTTGGCCCGCACCGACGCCTGGAGGACGCGTTCCTCACCCTGATCGGAGGTTCCGCATGAGCACCCCCGCTCTCACCGACGTCGCGTCGGGCTACCGGGCGGGCCGCACCCTGCCCCTGCGGGTGGAACTGCTCCGCCAGTTCAAGCGGCGCCGCACGCTGGTCATGTACGGCATCCTCGCCGTCCTGCCCTTCGTGCTGGTCGTCGCCTTCGCGATCGGCGGCGAGCCGGACGGCGGCGGCGACCGCATCACGCTGATGGACACGGCCACCGCCTCGGCGGCCAACTTCGCCGCCGTGAACCTGTTCGTGTCGGCGGGCTTCCTGCTGGTCATCCCGGTCGCCCTGTTCTGCGGGGACACCGTCGCCTCGGAGGCCGGCTGGTCCTCGCTGCGCTATCTGCTCGCCGCTCCCGTGCCACGGGCGAGGCTGCTGTGGTCCAAGCTCGTCGTCGGGCTCGGCCTGAGCCTGGCCGCCATGGTCCTGCTGCCCGTCGTCGCGCTGGCCGTCGGCGTCGCCGCCTACGGCTGGGGCCCGTTGCAGATCCCCACCGGCGGCGCGCTCGACGCGGGCACGGCCGCGCAACGGCTGGTGGTGGTCGTGGCGTACATCTTCGTGTCCCAGCTGGTCACCGCGGGACTTGCGTTCTGGCTGTCCACCCGCACGGACGCGCCGCTCGGCGCGGTCGGCGGCGCGGTGGGCCTGACCATCGTCGGCAACGTCCTCGACGCCGTCACCGCCCTCGGCGACTGGCGCCACTTCCTGCCCGCGCACTGGCAGTTCGCCTGGGCGGACGCCGTACAGCCCGAGCCGCAGTGGTCCGGCATGATCCAGGGCACCGCGATCTCCGTGACGTACGCCCTGGTGCTGTTCGCGCTGGCCTTCCGCGGTTTCGCCCGCAAGGACGTGGTGTCCTAGGTCTCCGGAAGATCACCCACCGGTCTCGGCGGCCCCGCTCCGTAGCCCCTTCGAGACGTAAGCGCAACGCTTCGTCACGCACGATCCGGCCCCCCGCGCCGTCACAGTCACTGACGTAGGCGCCCGACGGCGGTCAACGGACACAGGGGGTACGCGAGATGAAGCGGAACCGGACACGACGCCTCGCCGGGGCGCTGCTGGCGCTCACCACGGCGGGCGGCCTGCTCCTGACCGGATGCTCCGGGAGCGGCACCGGCGAGGGCAGCCGCGCGGACAGCGCGGAAGGGGCCGACGGCTTCCCGGCCCCGGCCCCGCCCGCCCCCGACTCGGGGGAGGCGAGCGGCGAGCAGCGGCAGGACGGCAGGGACGGCGAGTTCGCACCGGAACCCGACTACCTCTCCACCTTCGCCCTCGACGTCGACACCGCCTCGTACGGCTACGCCCGGCGCACCCTCGCCGAGGGCGGCCGGCCGCACCCGTCGACGATCCGCCCCGAGGAGTTCGTCAACAGCTTCCGCCAGGACTACGAACGCCCTGACGGCAACGGCTTCTCGGTGACCGTCGACGGCGCCCGTACCGGCGCGCGGGACTGGTCCCTGGTCCGCGTCGGCCTGGCCACGCGCCCGGCCGGCGACGACGGCGAACGCCCGCCCGCCGCCCTCACCTTCGTCCTCGACGTCTCCGGCTCGATGTCCGAGCCCGGCCGGCTGGACCTCGCCAAGGAGTCCCTCGGCGTGATGACCGACCGGCTGCGCGACGACGACTCCGTCGCGCTGGTCACCTTCAGCGACGAGGCCGAGACCGTCCTGCCGATGACCCGGCTCGGCGGCAACCGCGGCAGGGTCCACGACGCCGTCTCCGGCCTGGAGGTCCAGCAGTCCACCAACCTCGGCGCGGGGGTCGAGACCGGGTACGCGACCGCCGTCGAGGGCCTGCGCGAGGGCGCGACCAACCGGGTCGTCCTCGTCTCCGACGCCCTCGCCAACACCGGCGACACCGAGGCCGACACGATCCTCGCGAACATCGGCGGTGCCCGTCGCGAGCACGGCATCACCCTCTTCGGCGTGGGCGTGGGCAGCGACTACGGCGACGAACTCATGGAACGCCTCGCCGACCGGGGCGACGGCCACACGACCTACGTCTCGACCGCCGAGGAGGCCCGTGAGGTCTTCTGCGAGGAACTCCCGCAGCACGTCGACCTCACCGCCCGCGACGCCAAGGCACAGGTCGCCTTCGACCCGGCGACCGTCGCCCGGTTCCGCCTGATCGGTTACGAGAACCGCGAGGTCGCCGACGAGGACTTCCGCGACGACCGCGTCGACGGCGGCGAGGTCGGCCCCGGCCACACGGTCACCGCCCTGTACGCGGTCCGCACCAGGCCGGGCGCCGAAGGCCACCTCGCCACGGCCACCGTCCGCTGGCTCGACCCCGCCACCCGCGCCCCGCACGAGGAGTCGGGCCGGCTCGAGACGGCGGCCCTGGACGACTCCGTGCGCGGCGCCTCCCCCCGCTTCCAGGTCACGGCGGTGGCCGCCTACTTCGCCGACGCCCTGCGCCGCGAGGACACCCGCTACGCCCCGCTGCCCGGCGCACCGGGCATCCGCGAACTCGCCCGGCAGGCGGACGATCTGGCGCGGCGGACCGAGGACGAGGCGGTACGGGAGCTGGCGTCGGCCATCGACCAGGCCTCGGGCATCGCGCACTGACACCGGCCGCCCGGCGAGTTGGCGCGCGGCCCATTGACCTTTCCTTACTTCCGGGTAAGTTGACCTTGCGTCAACACCGGGCACGGCAACGCGGGAGCCGCCATGGGCGTACGCAGGGATCTGAAGCGGGCCAAGCAGCGCACCGACCTGGCGGCCCGCGCCGAGGTCGAGCTGACCAGGGACGACAGCGGCACCGTGCGTCAGGCGCACACCCCGCCGATGGCCGCCCCCCTCACCACCGGCAGCATCGCCGACATCCCGTACACGAACGCGGCCGAGGCCCCCGGCGCGGTGGTGCTGCGGCGCAGGACCGAGAACGGCGACTGGGCCCCGGTCACCGCCGCCGCATTCGCCCAGGAGGTCACCGCGGTCGCCAAGGGCCTGATCGCCGCCGGCCTCGAACCCGGCGGCCGGGTCGCCGTGATGTCCCGCACCCGGTACGAGTGGACGGTCCTGGACTTCGCCGTGTGGGCGGCCGGCGGCCGGACCGTCCCGGTCTACCCCACCTCCTCCGCGCCGCAGGTCGACTGGATCATCCGTGACTCGGGCGCCCGGCACGTCGTCACCGAGACGGCCGGGAACGCCGCCACCGTCATCTCCGGCACGGCGGATCACACCCACCCGCCCCGCGTCTGGCAGCTCGACGCCGACGCCCTCACCGACCTCATCACCCTCGGCGAGAACCTCCCCGACGAGGAGGTCACCAAGCGCCGTGACGCCCTCACCCCCGGCACTGCCGCGACGATCTGCTACACCTCGGGCACCACCGGCAGGCCGAAGGGCTGCGTCCTCACCCACGCCAACCTGCACGCGGAGGCCGCGAACACCGTCGAACTGCTCCACCCGGTCTTCAAGGCGGTCACCCGCCGGACCGCCTCGACGCTCCTCTTCCTCCCGCTCGCCCACATACTCGGCCGCACCCTGCAGATCGCCTGCCTGCTGGCCCGGATCGAGATCGGCCACTGCCCGAGCGTGAAACCGGACGAACTCCGCCCGCTGCTCAAGGAGTTCCGGCCCACTTTCCTGGTCGGCGTCCCATACCTGTTCGAGAAGATCCACGACACCGGCCGCGCCACCGCCGAGAAGATCGGCCGCGGGGCCTCCTTCGACCGCGCGGACCGCACGGCCGTCCGCTTCGCTCAGGCGCACCTGAGGAAGTTCCTCGGCACCGGCAAGGGCCCCGGCCCGGGCCTCTACGCCGCCTGGGCGCTGTACGACCTGCTGGTCTACCGCCGTATCCGCAAGGAACTCGGCGGCCGGCTGCGCTACGCCATCAGCGGCGGCTCCCCCCTCGACCGCAACCTCACCCTCTTCTTCCACGCCGCCGGAATCGTCGTCTACGAGGGCTACGGCCTGACCGAGACCACCGCCGCCGCGACCATCGTCCCGCCCCTCGAACCCCGCCCCGGCACCGTAGGCACGCCGGTCCCCGGCACCGCCGTCCGGATCGCGGCCGACGGCGAGGTGCTGATCAGGGGCGGCATCGTCTTCGAGGCCTACTGGAACAACCCGCGGGCCACCGACGCGGTCCTCAGCGGCGGCTGGTTCGCCACCGGCGATCTCGGCGCCCTCGACCAGGACGGCTGTCTCACCATCACGGGCCGCAAGAAGGACATCCTCGTCACCTCCGGCGGCAAGAACGTCTCCCCGTCGGTCCTGGAGGACCGCCTGCGCAGCCGCTCACCGATCGGCCAGTGCCTGGTCGTCGGCGACAACCGCCCCTACGTCGGCGCTTTGATCACCCTCGACCCCGACGCCGTCGCCCACTGGCTGGCCATGCACAAGATGCCCCCGGACACCCCCCTGTCCGCGATCCGCCAGGACCCGCGCCTGCGCGCCGCCGTCCAGCGAGCCGTCGACCACGCCAACGAGGCCGTCTCCCGCGCCGAGTCGATCCGCGCCTTCACCCTGGTCGAGGGCGAGTTCACCGAGGAGAACGGCATGCTGACCCCCTCCCTGAAGGTCAGACGGCACGCCGTGACGACCGCGTACGCGAAGGAGATCGAGGCGCTGTACACGACCGGCGGCTGACAACCCCGCACACGGGCGCGGACACATGAAAGGGCGGGCCGCCGAGGTGCTCGGCGGCCCGCCCTCAGGACGATGTCACCCGCCGTTGGCCGACAGGATCGACACGTCCTCCAGCAGGTGCGCCAGCGCGCCGTCGCGCTTGGCGTTGGTGGAGTTCTCCGCACACTGCTGCTGCGTGTGGTCCGACAGGATCGGGATGTCCTGGATCGGGACGGCGCCCAGGGCGCCTACGCCGACGGGCAGGTCGTTCACGGCGAGGCAGGGCTTGTTGAAGGAGCCCTGGATCAGCGCCATCTGCGGGCTCATGTTCCCGTGCGTGGCCGAGTTGCCGAAGCTCTGCAGTGCGGCGTTGCCGTTCGCGGCGGTCGGGCCGCTGTCGTCACCGACCGCAAGCGCCTGCGGTGCCGCGCCGGCGGAGGCGCCCATGACGGAAGCGGCGATCGCAGCGGTGGCAAGAACCTTCTTGATCATGGCCAGTCCTTTCTTAGGAAACCCCGTCCCCGGAGCGTTCTGGACAACTGTGCTCGCCCTGCGCGGTTTCCCCCGATCACCCTCTCGGTCGACACCTGAGCTCTTTGTGTGTTCGTCGTTCCCGGTGATTATCAGGCGTTTGGACGGATCGGCCGGGCCAACCGGGTGAACAGCCGCAACCAATCATCCGGGCCCGGGTTGATGAGGCCGTAGGACATGCGTCGCTACGAGGAAAGGAACGCGAAGTGCTCAAGAAGGCAATGGTCGCCGCGGCGGCCGCCGCTTCCGTCATCGGTATGTCGGTTGCGGCCGCTCCCCACGCGCTTGCCGTCGGGGACGACTCCGGGCCGTCCGTGGCCAACGGAAACGGCGCGTCGTCGTCGTTCGGCAACTCGGCGACCAAGGGCGACATGAGCCCCCAGCTCTCGCTGGTCGACGGGTCGCTCAACAAGCCCTGCCTCGCCGTGCAGGACGTCCCCGTCGGCGTCGCGGCCGCCGTCGGTCTGGTGGTCCAGGACATCCCGGTCCTGTCCGACCACACGCAGCAGCAGTGCGCGGACAACTCCACGAACACCAAGCGTGACGCCGCGCTGAGCCACATCCTCGAGGACCTGTCGGTCCTGTCGGCGAACGGCGACTAAGGCGTCCCTCGCGCAGCCCGGGCGGTCCGCTGATTCCCCCAGCGGACCGCCCGGCGGCGTACTGGAAAGAAGTTATTTACCGAGCAATCGGGTGAATTCAGTGGTGTTACCCGTTCCATAGTTTCTTCGGCTGTCAATTTCTCGTTTGCAGGCTGCAGGTCATGGTGCGAGCCGTACAAGCTGTGCTCGCTCGGTCTCGGCCGTCCAAAAGGCATGACCGCAGAGAAGGGAAAGTTCATGAAGAAGAGCGCTGCTCTTGTCGCGGGCGCGATCATGGCTCTCGGGATGGCCGCCCCGGCCTTCGCCGACTCCGGCGCCGAGGGTGCTGCCGTCGGTTCCCCGGGTGTGCTGTCCGGCAACGTGGTCCAGGTTCCCGTGCACGTTCCGGTCAACGTGTGCGGCAACACCATCAACGTGATCGCGGCGCTGAACCCGGCGTTCGGCAACTACTGCCAGAACGACTGACGGCGTAACGCACCAGCCGCTCGGCTGCGCCACGGCCGGCCTTGGACGACCTCACTCTTCGCCAAGGCCGGCCTTTCCCTCTCCTCCGAGCAGGAAGACAACGAGATTGCGAAAGAGCCTGGGTAAGGGAGTGGTCGCGGCGGCCGCCGCGACGAGCATGCTGTCCCTGTGCGGCAGCGCCGCCCTCGCCGACTCGACGGCGGGCGGGGCGGCCAAGAGTTCGCCGGGTGTGGCCTCGGGCAGCAGCCTCGAGGCCCCGGTCGGCCTACCGGTCAACGCCTGCGGTGACGCCGCCGACGGGGCCGCCGGTCTGAACCCGGCCTTCGGCAGTTCCTGCGACGAGGCAGCGGACTCGTCCGGGACGGCCGGAGCGTTCGATCACGAGAAGTTCTCCGAGGACCTGAAGCAGGACGTCTACGCGGACGCCGCTCCCGCCGAGAACCGCGCCATGGACAGCACCGTGGCCGAGGTGGCCGAGGAGGCCGGGACCGGGCAGGGCACCGGCTCGACCTCCGCAAGCGCCACCGACACGTCCGGGAGCACGGCCCTCGACGTGGCGCAGGACACGGCCACCGCGGAGTCGGGGAGCAAGGCTCCCGACACGGCGGACGACACGGCCACGGACATGCCGGCGAGCAAGGCTCCCGACACGCTGGACGACACGGCCACGGACATGCCGGCGAGCACGGCTCCCGACACGGCGGAGGACATGGCCGCCGGGACGTACGGGAGCACGGCCACGGAAGCGTCCGGGAGTACGGCAGCCGGGCCGTCCGGGAGCACGGCGACCGGGGCGCCGGGGAGCACGGCCGACGACGCGTCCGAGGACATGCCGGGGGCGCCGGGCGCCGACGGGACGTCCGACGGTTCCGCAGCAGGCCTGGGCAGCAGCCTCACCGACGACCTGCTCAGCGGTTACGGCTACGGCGACGCCGGTGGCTACGGCTACGGTGACGCCGGCGGTTACGGCCACGGCGACGGTGCCGCTTACGGAGACGGTGCCGGCTACGGCTACGGCTACGGCGAGGAAGGCGGCTACGGCGACACCCCCACGACGCCGCCGCCTCCGGCCACGACGCCGCCCCCGTCGACGCCGCCTCCGTCGACGCCGACCCCGAGCCGGCCTCCGGCCAGCACACCGCCCCCGCCCCCGCCGTCCCCGAGCGAGCCGCCGGCGCCCACGGGCACACCCCCCACCGACGGTGAGAATCCGGAGCCCCCGCCGTCCCTGCCCGAAACCGGAACCGAGGCCGTACTGGCCGCCTCGGGTGCCGGCGCCGCGTTGATCCTGGGCGGTGCGCTGCTCTTCCGGCGGGGCCGAGCCGGACACCGCAGGTAGAACCCCTGGTGCCGGAGACCCCGGCCGCCAGGTCCACGGAATGCGGGCGCCCCGGGCGACGAACCACCGTCGCCCGGGGCGCCCGCACGACCGGGGCGCCCTCAGAGGCTGCCCGCCTTCTCGTCCTTCTCGTCGCCGGGGAGCCCCGGGGCTCCGAGGGGACCCGGCACCTCGACCGGACCGGGCTCCACCGGGGGCGCCTGACGGACCAGCGGGACCCGCGGCGGGGTCACCGCCGTGGCCCGGCGCCGCAGGCGCCCCCGCAGCCGGCGCAGCACGTGCCGGGACCACAGGGCGCTCATCGCGAGACCTGGGGCGAGGTCGTCGCGGGCGTGCCAGGCCAGTTCGCGGCCGGCGGCCGCCGGGCGGAGCGCGGTGAGCGGGGCGTAGTTCTCGACCACGAACGCCCGGCCCGGCCGCGGCGCCCCGTCCGGCAGCGGGCGGTGGGTCAGGTCCAGGTGCGCGGCGCGTACGACGTCCAGTCCCGCGCTGTCGGCGAAGAGCCGGAACTGGGCGCCGGGACGTGGGTTGAAGTCGAGCAGGTGGTAGCGCCCGGTGGCGCCGCAGCGGCGGAAGTCGAGGTCCAGGATGCCGCGGTAGCCGAGCTCGCCGACGAGGCGCTCGGCGAGCGCCCGCACCTCGGGGTTGGGTGTCCACGCGCCGACGGCCGTCAGGCCCGCGGCGCGTGGCCAGGAGTGCAGCTTGCGGCCGGGACCGCCCGCGCGGACGGCGCCGGAGCGGTCCGCGTACCCGTGGAAGAACCAGTCGCGGTCGGGGCCCGGCGGCAGGAACTCCTGCAGCAGCAGCCGGCTGCCCGCTTCCCCGGAACGCTCGTACAACTCCCGTGCCTCCTGCGTGGAGCGCACCAGCGCCGTGCTGCGCAGGCCGGTTCCGGTGGGCAGCAGCCACGGCCGGCTCCACTTCGCCACCACCGGCAGCCCGAGCCGCCAGGCGGCCGCGGCCGCCTGCTCGGCGCTGTCGGGCACCGTCGTGCGGGGGTGCGGCAGGCCGAGCGCCGCACAGACGGCCGCCAGTTCGGCCTTGTCGGCGACGCGTTCGGGCAGTCCGGCGGGCGGCGCGGGGAGCAGGTAGGCGGGTGCGAGGGCCTCGTCCAGCCGCCCCACCGCGATGGCGCCGGCGTCGTCCATCGGGATCAGCACGGCCGGCCGAGCGATTCCCGCGGCGACCCGGAGCAGCGCCGCGGCGATGTCGTCGAGGGAGGCGTCCGGTCCCGGTGGCGGATGCAGTTGCCGTACGAAACGGGACGTACGGACCGGGCTTCCCGCGCAGTCGGCGACCACGTGCACGTCCACCCCCGCCCGGCCGAGCGAGCGTACGGCGCCCAGGGTTCCGTGGTGAAAGGGGTTCCGGTCGATCCGCAGCAGAACAGCGGGGACGCGGGTGTCGAACAGCGACACGGCGGTTATTCCTTCGATTGTTGACCCGTGCGGGCGAGCGGGGCACTCGCACGCCCCACGCGCACTGGCGGAATTCACACTGATATGACTGAGTGTCAGTGACTGGGACAGAAATCCATCGGAAAAGACGTCACCGTCACAGTCCACCGCGAAGAACGTCAGCCGAGGGACAGCACACGAGAGTGGAGAGAGGAGCGGTCATGGCCGCAGAGCAGCGCCGGGGCCGGCCCCGGCGGCTGGCGTGCCTCGCGGCGACGGTCGTCGCGTCGGCCGTCCTGGCCGCCGGTCCCGGATTCGCCCTGGGCCTAGGGGTGACGGCGGTCGGCGACCCGCCGGCTCCCGCCCCCACGACACCCACGCGACCCGCGACACCGACGGCGGCCACGACACCCGGCCCCGGATCCGGCACCGCCCCGGCGACGACGGCTCCGCCCGTCCCGGCCGCCTCCCAGTCGCCGGCTGCACCGCCGGCCGGACCGGCCAGGCCGCCCGTGCGGGAGTTCCCCGCCTTCGGTGCCTATCTCCACTACGCCGAGCGCGGCGTGGCCCGGATCGCCGAGCTCAGCCGCTGGCTGGGCGGCGCCGACCTGCGCGTCGGGCACACCTATCTGCCGGGTGACCGGTGGAGCAACATCGAGGGCGCGCCCGACTTCCTGGAGTCGTGGGCCGACTGGCGCAACGCCGAGGACGACCGGATGTTCGTCCTGAACGTCCCCATGCTGGAGCGCAACGAGGAGGGAGTCCCCGACCACGAGGTCAGGGCACTGCTGCGGCGCGGTGCGGCCGGTCACTTCGATCACCACTTCCGCAGGCTCGCCGAGCGGCTCGTGGAGCTGAAGGTGCCGGACACGGTGATCGTGCTCGGCTGGGAGATGAACGGCATCACGTACACCCATCGCTGCGGGCCCGATCCGCAGGCCTGGAAGCAGTACTGGAACAACATCGTCACCACCATGCGTGCGGTGCCGGGCCAGAAATTCCGGTTCGACTTCACCCCGACGCGCGGTCGTGACGCCATTCCCTGGCCCCGGTGCTATCCGGGAGACGACACGGTCGACATCGTGGGAATGGACGCGTACGACCAGCCGGCCGGACTGTCCTTCGACGAACAGGTGAAAGAGCCCTACGGACTCCAGGAGCACGTGGAATTCGCGAAGGCACACCGCAAGGAGATCTCTTATCCCGAATGGGGCCTGTTCCGCAACGGTGACAACCCGGAGTACATGCGCCGCATGCTCGCCTGGATGGACAAGCACAAGCCGCTCTACAACACCCTGACCGACTACTGCCCGCACGGCGTCTGGCAGTGCGACGACAACCCGAGGTCCGCCGCGGTGTACCGGGCGATGCTCACCGGCCGCACCGACGCACCGGCCCCGCAGCCGACGCCGCAGCCCACGCAGCCTGCTCCGGCCACGCCGCCCGCCACACCCCCGGCCAGCTGCTCGCCGCTGCACCTCGGGGACTGGGTGGAGCAATGGCTCGGCGGAAGGCTGTGCATGCGGCTCGACTGGTGGTCGCGCCTGCGGTGACCCGGTGCGCCGCCGGTGGCGGCAGGCCCGTTCAGGACCTGCCGCCACCGTCGCGCTCCTTCCGCCGGCGCAGCACCTGCTTGCCCCGGCGGCGCGCTCCGGAATCGCACACCGCCGCCGCCAGCAGCGGGGCGGTGCGCCGCCGGGCGAGCAGCAGCCGCTGGTTGACGACGGTCTCGGGACGCCAGTGATGCTTGTACGGCTCGTCCCCGCGCAGCAGGCTCAGCGTGCTGAGCCCTTCCGCGCGGGTCTGCTCGGCGCAGGCCTCCAGCAGCATCGCCGCCACGTCCGCCTTGTGTTCCCGCAGCGCCGGGTGGGCGCCGTACAGATAGCCGCCGCTCAGCCACCGTGACGTCAGCGTCAGATCGACGGTCACCACCTCGCCGTCCAGGCGGAACTCGGTGACCACCGCGTCCCCGGTGCGCACCATCCCCGCCACCGCCCGCACCAGATGGTCGCGGAACCGCGGCCGCAGATGCTCCGACGTCACCTTCCGCCCCTGCCACTGCAACCGGTGCAGCTCCAGCAGCCGCCCCAGTGCCCGCTCCACCTCGTCCGGCTTGACGACACTCCGTTCGACGCCCATCGCACGCAGCCTGCGGAGCTTGGCGCGGGCCCGCTGCTGGGACTTGGACGGCAGCCGGGCGACGAGGTCCGCCATCGGCACGGCGGGCAGCTCCAGGCACAGCGAGTCGCTCACCCGGTGCCGTGGCCCGTGCCACCGCTCGTACACCCGCTCGGCCGCCCCGCCCGGCCGGACCTCCCGCAGGTCGATCAGCGCGGTGCGGGCGGCCCTCGCGAGCCCCTCGGTGAGCGCGGCCAGAGCCCCCTCCCCGTGCTCGCCGTCCAGCAGCACGTCCCCGTAGTCGGAGATCGCCCCGCCCAGCAGCACCAGCGACGGCAGCGGGCGTGTCACCCGCATCAGGGGGGCCGCCGCGACGAGTTCACCGCCCGCGCGCACCAGCACCAGCCGCAGCCGCCCGGGCCTGCCGTAGGACAGCCACCAGGAGTGCAGCCAGGCATGGCTCTGGAACGGTGTCGCGGCCGGCGACCTGCCGTGCAGCCTGCCCCAGACGGGGGCGAGCGCGGCGAAGGCGGGCTCCTCGGTGACGACCTCCGTGCGGTACGACGGCTTCACAGCGCCCCATGCGCGTCGACGGCGACGGACGGGCCCGGCACGGAGGCGGCCCGCGCCGGGTCGCCCGCGCCACGGCGGGGCCGTACCAGCAGGGCGAGCCCGCCGAGCAGTCCGCCCGCGCTCGCGCCGACCAGACCGGTCACCGTGGCGGAGGGCGAGGACGGCTCGGTCGGCTTGGTGGCGCGGGCGAACTGCCGGAGTTCCACCTTGGTGGCGTCCGCGGTGTCGTCGGCGTGCCGGGTCAGGGCGCGGGCCACGGCGTTGGCCATGTCGGCGGAGAGACCGGGCCGGGAGGAGGTGGCGGTGATCGCGACCATCGGCGCGTCCGGCGAGGTCGCCGTCCGCACGCTGTCCTTCAGCGTCCGCACCGGTACGCCCGCCCACATCTGCGCGTCCCCGACCACCGCGACCTGCGTGGCGACCCGGCCGTACGCCTGTGCGAAGCCCAGCGCGGAGGCCGGGTCCGAGTTCTCGGCCGGGACGGCGACGACGTAGCTGGTGGCCGTGTACGTGGGGGCCTTCAGCACGCCGTAGCCACCGCCGAGCAGCCCCCCGGCGACCACGCCGGCCGCGATCAGGCTCCAGGGCGGGAGCGTCCTGAAGCGGGCCGGCGGGCCGGCCGGGCGGTGCTGTCCATCGGGGTTCTCGGTCATCACGAACTGACTCCCTGGGGTGAGGGTGACGAGGGCGCCGCCTCACGCGGGGCGGCGAGCGCGGTCGCGTAGACATCCATGAGCCGGGCCGCGCTGCGGGTGACGCTGTAGTGGCGGGCGGCCTCGGCGGCCGTGCGGCTGTGCGGTCCGGCCGCACGGGCCTCGGCGACGGCACGGGCGAACTCCGCGGCACCGCCGGTCACCCGGCGGGCGTGGGGCGCGGTGTGCGGGGGCAGGTCCTCGATCGCCGGGCAGGAGGCGTGGACGACGGGCAGGCCCGCCGCCAGCGCCTCCACCACCGCGAGCCCGAACGCCTCCTCCGCGGACGGCGAGACCAGCAGGTCCATCGCCGCGGTGAGGGAGGGCAGGTCGGGTCCGGGCGAGCCGTCCGGGACGTTGGGGCGTTCGCCGGTGAACAGGACGCGGCCGGCGACGCCCGCCTCGCGCGCGGTACGGCGCAGCACACTCTCCTCGGGGCCGCCGCCGACCAGCAACAGCCAGCAGTCCTCGGGGAGCTGGGCCAGGGCCTGCACGGCGAGGCCGAAGCGCTTGCCGGCGGTGAGCCGTCCGACGGCGCCGATCAGGAACGCGGTCTCGGGCAGGCCGAACCTCTGGCGGGTGCGCTGCCGTCGCACCGGGTCGAAGCGGAACCCGGCCAGGTCGATGCCGTTCGGCACGACCTCGATGCGGGCGGCCGGGACACCCCAGCGCTTCAGCCGGGCGGCGACCGTGGGGGAGACGGCGACCGTGGTACGGCCGAGGCGCTCACTGGCGAGATAGAGCCCGCGCACGCCGGCGGTCAGGGGGCGGCCCTCCATCTGGGAGTCGCCCAGGGAGTGCTCCGTCGCGACGATGGCCCTGACCCCGGCGAGGCGCGCGGCGAGGCGGCCGTAGACGCAGGCGCGGTAGAGGTGCGTGTGCACCAGGTCGTAGCCGCCGGAGCGGACGAGGCGGGTGAGGCGCGGCAGGGCGCCGAGGTCGCGGTTGCCGCCCATGCCGAGGTGGGTGACGCGGACGCCGTCGGCGATCAGGCCGTCGGCGACCGGGCCCGGGTTGGTGAGCGTCACGACGTCGCACGCGGCGGGCAGATGCCGCAGCAGCAGCCGCAGTTGCTGCTCCGCGCCGCCGACGCCGAGGCCGGTGATGACGTGCAGGACCTTCATCACACGCCCTCCACCGCGCGCCGGCGCAGCCCGTGCAGCCGGTACTTCAGCAGCAGGCGTACGGCGGTGTCGTCCTGCCCGATGTGCAGCCGGGGCAGGGCGTACCGGCCGGAGAGCGGGCCGGGGTCGATCGCGCAGGCGTACGCGTACCCGGCGTCCCGTACGGCCCCGGCGGCTCGCCGGTCGACCGAGCCGTACGGGTAGCAGAAGCCGGCGACCGGAGCACCGGTCAACTCCGCGAGTGCCACCCTGCTTTCGACCGTCTCCACGGTCAGCGTCACGTCGTCGGCCTTCGTCAGATCGACGTGCGTCAGCCCGTGCGAGCCGATCTCCACGCCCTGTTCGGCGGCGGACCGGATGCCGTCGGCGGTCAGCAGCGGCTTGCGCGGGCCCAGCGGGTCCCAGGCGTTGTCCCCGCCGAGCCGGCCCGGCAGGACGAACAGGGTGGCGCCGCAGCCGTGCCGGCGCAGCACCGGAAGGGCCGCGTCGACGAAGTCGGCGTACCCGTCGTCGAACGTCAGCCCGACCAGGCCCCGGTCGTCGCCCCGGGCGCGGGCGGCGAGCAGTTCGGCCACGGACACGCCGCGCAGGCCCCGCCGCCGCAGCCAGCCGAGCTGCCGGTCCAGGCGGTCCGGGGTGACGGTGATGCGGTAGGGATCGTCGGCGCAGTTGCCCACGGAGTGGTACATCGCCACCCAGGGGACCGGGGCCGGGGAGCGCACGGCACGCGTGCCGGTGTCAACGGGAACGGACATACGGAAGCCTCCGGGTCGCGGAACGTACGGAACGCAGTGCGGACACGACTCCCCGCTCGCCCAGCGCCCGGCCGAGCAGGACGAAGACGACGGCCACGGTGAGCCAGCCGAGGACCAGCCCGGGCAGCGGCGCCTCGAACCGGCTCGCGACGACGGCACCGGTGACGGTCGCGGCGAAGGCGGCGCCGAGCGGCCGGGCGAGGTCCGCGAGGACGTGACGGAGGCGGAGGGGGACGACGCCCCGGGCGGCACGGGTCGTGCGGCCGTCCGCGCCGGGGCGCACGCTCCGCGCCCGCGCCCCGCCGAGCAGCAGCGCCGCCGTCAGCGTGATGCCCGCCGCGTTCGCCGCGGCGATGCCGCTGACGCCCCACAGCCCGACCGTGCCCGCCCCGGCGGCGGCCGTCGCGGCGATGCCCGCCGTCATCGCGGCCAGCGGGTACCAGCTCGGGCGGCCGTCCGAGAAGTAGGTGCGGACCAGGGCGCCGACCAGGGTCTGGCCGAGCAGCCCGAGCGCGTACACACGCATCACCTCCGCCGTCGCCGCCGTGTCCCGCGCCGTGAACGCGCCCCGCTGGAAGAGGAGCTCGACGATCTGCGGGGCGCAGGCGATGACCGTGGCGGCGCCGAGCAGCACGATGCACGCGGCCAGCGCCAGATCCCGCTCGACCCGGTCGCGGGCCCGCTCGCCGTCGCCGTCGGCCAGGGCCCTCGCGACCACCGGGAAGGTGACCGTGCAGAGCATCAGGGACAGCGTCATCGGGATCTGCGCCACTTTCTGGGCGTAGTTCAGATGCGAGATGGCCCCGGGGTCGAGGTGCGAGGCGATGAACCGCTCGATCAGGACCTGTGACTGACGGCACAGCGCGAACAGCAGCACCGCGCAGACCAGCGCGAGCCCCACCGGGCGCTGCGGTTCACCGGCCTCCGCCGGGCCGCCGGCGCTCTTCGTACGCAACTGCCGCAACAGCGCGGGAAGCTGGACCGCCACCATCAGGCAGCCGCCCGCCGCGACCCCGGCCGCCGCCGAGCGCACCCCCCAGTGCCCGCCGAGTACGAGCATCGCCGTGATGATGCCGGTGTTGTAGGCGACGTAGATCGCCGCCGGTGCCAGGAAGCGGCGGTGCGCCCGCAGCGCGGCACTGCAGTACCCGGCGAGCCCGAAGCTGACCACGCAGGTCGCCGTGATCCGGGTGCAGTCGACGGCGAGCGCGGGGTCGGGCAGGCCGGGGGCGAGGGCGCCGACCAGGAAGGGGGCACCGACGACGATCAGCCCTCCGGCGGTGATCAGGGCCAGGGAGAGCCGGGGCAGAGTGGCCGCGACCAGGGACCTCACGGGGTCGCCGGGCGCGCCCTGCGCACGCCGGGACAGCGCCAGGCTGAACGCCGGGATCAGGACGAGGGCCAGCCCGTCCTCGATGAGCAGGGTGGCCGCGAACTCCGGGACCGTCCAGGCGACCAGGAAGGCGTCCGTCTCGCTGCCCGCCCCGAACAGCCGGGCCAGCGCCTGGTCCCGCCCGAGCCCCAGCAGTGACCCCGCGACGGAGAGCACCGCGGTGAGCAGGGCCGCCCTGGCGAGGAAGCCGCGCCCCTCCGGGGCCTGTCCGCGGCCGGCGCCGGCGTGCGGCGCGTTGCGCGCGCCGGGCACGGTGGGCCGCGCGGCCCCCGGGGTCCGAGGGGGCGTCATGTTCATCGCGCCGGTGCCCCCTCCGGGCGCCGGACGGCCCACCCGTCCACCACGTCCTGCGCCGGCGTCTCCTCGGTGCGCCCTCCGGCAAGCGCCCACCAGGCCGCAAGTCCGAAGCAGAGAGCCGTCAGCACGGTCGAGGGGCCGCCGATGTCGGCGTAGACGAAGTCGGTCAACTGCCAGATCAGCAGCCCGCACGCCACCAGCGCGCAGTCGGGCACGCGCCTGCCCGACCGCGCCTTCGCCCGCACGAGCCCCCGCACCGCGCACACCAGCAGCGCGAGCCAGCTCCCGGCCAGCGCCAGCAGTCCGATCAGCCCCTGCTCGCTGAGGACCAGCAGATACATGTTGTGCGGGGACAGCAGCGGCTGCCTGCGGAAGGCCGCGCCCGCGCCCTCCGTGTCGCTGGCCGCGGACAGCGCCACCGAGGCATGGGCGTCGCGGTACTCGGGGAAGCCCTTCAGCCCCACACCGGTCAGCGGCTGTTCACGCCACATGCCGGTGGCCGCCGCCCACATGCTGTACCGGTCGGTGACCGACTGGTCGGGCGCGGCGGTGACCTGCGTGATGCTCGTGATCCGCTCCTGGAGCAGCGCCGTACCGACCCCGAAGCCGCCGACCAGGACCACCGCGGCCGCCACCGTCACGGCGCCCGCCCGCAGCGCCTGCCGCATCCCGGTCAGCGCCAGCTGCGCCGCGCACGTCACGGCGGTCGCGATCCACGCGCCCCGGCTGAAGGACAGCGCGAGCGGCACCAGCAGCGCCAGCGCGCATCCGACGGCGATCAGCCGCTGCCGTAGGGACGCCGTGCCGAGCGCCAGCCCGACCGCGCACACCACCCCGAACGACACCACGCTCGCCATGCCCATGATGTCCTGCGGCCCGAAGGTGCCGACGGCCCGGATCGGCTGTCCCTGGTACGAGGCGCCCGTTCCGGTCACGTACTGGTGCACGCCGACCGCCCCCTGCCACCCGGCGAGGGCCACGAGCGACCAGGCCAGCAGCCGGAAGTCCGCCCGGTCGCGGACCAGCAGCAGCACGGCGGCGGGCACCAGCACGAACACCTGGAGGTAGCGGCCCATCCCGCTGATCCCGGCCCCCGGTGAGACCGCCCCCGTCGCCGCCACCGCGAGCCCCACGACGGGCGCTCCGAGGACCACGGCGGCGGTACGGGACAGGGGGCGCCGCCGCTGCCGCAGCAGCCGTACGGCACAGAAGCCGACCACCAGCGCGGAGAGCGCGTCGGCCGGGGTGGCGCCCCCGTCGCCGCCCGGCGCGACCGGCAGCCCGACCAGGGCGACGAGGGCCACGAGGGGCAGGACGGGGGAGAGCGCCCGGGACCGCACGGCGGGCGGAGCGGGACTCATCGGCGCTCAGCTCCCCGTCGCACGGACGAGCGCGGCCGCCGTGCGCAGCAGGATGCAGATGTCCTGCCACAGCGACCAGTTGTCGATGTACGCGTTGTCGAACCGGGCCCGGTCCTCGATCGAGGTGTCCCCGCGCAAGCCGTTGACCTGCGCGAGCCCGGTGATCCCGGCAGGCATCCGGTGGCGGGCCGCGTAGCCGGGATAGGCCTGGCTGAACTGGGCGACGAAGTAGGGGCGTTCGGGGCGCGGCCCGACCAGGCTCATGTCGCCGCGGAAGACGTTCCACAACTGGAGCAGCTCGTCCAGGGAGGTACGGCGCAGGAACCGGCAGAACCACGGCATGTCGTGCTCGTTGGCGACGCTCCACCGGGTCGCCGACTCGTGCTCGTCGACCGGGCGGTGGGTGCGCAGCTTCAGCAGCGTGAAGGGCCGGCCGTCCTGGCCGATCCGCTCCTGCCGGAACACCACGCCCGGTCCCCCGCCCATCCGCAACGCCAGCGCGCAGGCCAGCAGCAGCGGGCTGACCACCAGCAGCAGCGACCCGGACACCAGCACGTCCAGCGTCCGCTTGCCGGCGTCGGCGCGCCGCCCGGGGCCCAGCTCCAGCCGCCGGCAGGCGTACCCGGCGAGCTGCTCCCGGGCCTCGTACGACGGCGAGTCCGCGTCCAGCTCCCACACCGCGCACCCCCACCCGGCGAGCCACCGCAGCAGCGGCCCGTGCTCGGTCCGCGCGGTGGGGGGGACGACCAGCACATCCCGGACGCCGTTCTGGATGAGCGCCCGCTGGACCTCCTCGCCGGTCGTCAGCACCGGCAGCCCCTCGGTGCCGTCCGCGTGATCGGCGACGATCCCCACCGGCCGCACCCCGCACCGGGGGTGCCGCAGTACGGCGGAGGCGACCCGCTGCGCGGTGTCGACAGGCCCGACGACCAGCGCGGCGCGCGGCTGCCGCAGCAGCGCCAGCCGCCGCCGCCAGTGCACCAGCGCACGTCCCGCGCAGCCCGCGGTGGTGTGCGCGGCGATGCCGAGGGCCAGCGTGCCCGCCTGCAGCGCCTGCTGCGGGGCGGCGGCGGCGACCAGCGCGGCGAGCGCCAGCCAGGCCACCGCGATCCGGCCGCACACGGTCGGCAGTTCGTCCAGCACGCCCTGCCCGCGCCGGGGCGGCCGGTGCGGACGCAGCAGCAGTGCCGCGGCGACCAGCAGGCCCGCCAGGACCGGCCGGTTCAGCGTCAGCGCCGCCAGCGTGGCCGCGCCGAGATCGGCGAGCAGCAGCGGCACCGGCGAGGCGGGCCGGGCCGCGAGCCGCGGGGCCCGGAGGGGGAACCCGGCGTCGCCCCTGCCGGGCGCGGGCACGACCGGGACGGCCGGGAATCCGTGGTCCCGTGTCTGGGTGCCGGGGGAGGGGACCGTGCTTTCCGCAGTGCTTTCCGCAGTCACGAGTGGATGGACTCCCTGTACTCGGTGGACGCGGCGGGCGCCGCCGTCCCGCTGCCGAGGAGCGCGCGGTACACGTCCGCCATCGCCTCGGCGGCATGCTGTACGTCGTGTCCGGCCAGTACGTGCCGGCGGCCCCGCTCGCCGAGCGACTCGCCGAGCGGGGGGTCGAGCAGCAGCGCGGTGACCGCGTCGGCCAGCGCGGGCGGGTCCTCCGGCGGCACCAGGCAGTGCGGTACGAGCGCCGGCGGCAGGCTCTCCCGGGCGCCGGCCACGTCCGTGGTCACCACGGGCCGGCCGCAGGCCATCGCCTCCAGCGGGGCCAGCGCCATGCCCTCCCAGCGGGACGGCAGCACGACCAGGTCGGCCGCCTGGTACCAGGGCACGGGATCGGCGACCGCCCCCGCGAAGCGCACCCGCTCCGGCGCGCGCAGCCGTTCCCGGTCAGGCCCGTCGCCGACCAGCACCAGCCGTGCCCCCGGCACCCGGCGGACCACCGACGGCCACGCGGCGAGCAGGACGTCCTGGCCCTTCTGCCGGCACAGCCGCCCGACGCAGACCACCAGCGGGGCCCGCGGACCGGCGTCCGTACCCGGCGGGGTCCGTACGGTGTGGGCGGCCGGACGGAAACGCCCGGTGTCGATCCCGTTCGGCACCACCGCCCACCGGGCGCCGATCCCAACCCGGAGCCCGGTGCGGCGCTCCGCCTCGCTCACGCACACCGTCCGGTGCGCCCATCGCGTCCCGAACCGCTCCCACCTCAGCGCCAGCGCGGCCGTCGCCCCGCCCACCGCCTCGAACGACCAGGCGTGCGGCTGGAACACCGTGGGGATCCGTCCCCGTACCGCGATCCGCCCGGCCAGCCCGGCCTTCGCGCTGTGCGCGTGCACCAGGTCGGGCCGCACCTCGCCGACCAGCCGCGCCAGCCGGCTCACCTCGCCGGCGAGCGACGCCCCGGGCGCGCGCGTCGCGTGCCAGGACCGTACGTCGGCCCCCAGCCGCCGGAGACTCTCGCTCAGCCCGCTGTCCGGGCAGGCGACCGAGATCCTCAGGCCGGCCGCGAGCTGGGCCCGTGTCAGGTCCGCGACCACACGGGCGACGCCGCCGTCGACGGGCTGTGTGACATGGAGGACCCGTGGCCGGGGGTCGGTGGCTGGCTGGTGCATGACGCGGCTTCCTCGCTCACGGATGACGCTGGACGGGCGGGTACGCGCCTCACGGCCGGATGTCGGCGGCGACGAAGAGCACACCGGCCCTGGCCGCGTCCCGCTGGGAAACGAGGCGGAAGGCCGACTGGTTATCGTTTGATCGGAAACCCGTCGGGAGATCGAACGCGTCCGGGTCCTGTCCGACCGTGTTCGCGTACGACGGCACTCGCGCGCCTGCCGCGCCGCTGATCGTTGAATTCAGCACGTCATCGGCGACGTCGGCGGCATCGGAGGACGCGGTCCCGGACGCCGTGAGCGCATCACCGGTATGACCGCGGTCACCGTTGCGGGTGACCGGCCCGATGCTCGCGAGGTTGACGGGGGGCGGGCCGAATGCGCCGTGGGCACGGCGCGGGGCGGCGGTCCGGGCGCTGCCCGGTGCCCGGGTCACGGCCAGGGTGAGGACGCACACCGTCGCACGGCGCGGCAGCGAACCCGGGGAATTGCGCATGGCCGGCGGTGCCCTTTCGAAAGGCGGGCTACTGGGGTGCGTCGGACGGTCCGTCACTCTAGTCGGTAACGTGACGGACTATCTGAAATCAGACATGTGTGTCGGATTCGTGCACACGGCTTCCGGGCGCTATCACCTTTTTGGCGGCACAACTCCCGCGCGTGCCGCGCGTTGACACAGCGCCGGGCACCCGCCCGGATGTTTGTGTCAACCCCAAGGAGCACCTCTCCATGTCGCGTATCGCGAAGGGCCTGGTCCTGACCTCCGTCGCCGCCGCCACGGTGGCCGGCACCGCCGGCGTGGCCGCCGCCGACAGCGGCGCCCAGGCCGCCGCCGCCCACTCCCCGGGCGTGCTGTCGGGCAACGTCCTCCAGGCTCCCATCCACGTCCCGGTCAACGTCTGCGGCAACACGGTCGACGTCATCGGACTGCTGAACCCGGCGTTCGGCAACGTGTGCGAGAACGACTGACGTCGCCGCGCATCCCCGGCCGGCCGCTCTCCCGTGCGGAGGGCGGCCGGTTCGTCATGTCGTGCCGTGCTCGGCCCCGCCCTCCATGTCCTGCCTCAAATGGGGGCAGGTCCCCGGCGGCCGGCGCGGAGCGCTCGATGTGCCGTTCACCAGCGGGGATACCGGGCGCGCGAGGGTCGCCCAGGGTGTCCGAACGGTTGCGGGGCGTAAGGGTCACTCGCACGGTGGATGAGACCCCGATGCACCATCGAAAGGAACGCTCATGCGTGGTCTGCCCGCACGGCGTCTCGCGTCCTCCGCCCTCAGCGCCGCCCTCGTCCTCGGCATCGCCGCCCCCGCCGCCGTGGCGGCGGACCACGACCCGGCCCGCTCGCACGCCTCCACCCCGGTCCCCGGCGCGGACGAACTGCTGCCCCAGATCGAGTACCTGGCCGGCCTCGACACCGTGTTCACCCCGGTGGCCGAGCTGCTCGGCACCGTCCTGACGGCCCAGGGCGGTCAGCTGCCGGAGAGCCAGGCGGCCGAACTGGACGCTTCGGTACAGGAGGCGATCGCGGAGTTCCTGGCCGGGATGCCGGTACTGCCGCCGTCGACGGCCTCGCCCACGCCGTCCGCCGAGTTGCCGCCGGCCCCCAGCGCTCCGGCGGCTCCCGCCACGCCCGCCGCCCCGTCGGCCCCCGCGGCGCCCTCGGCCCCCGCCGCGCCGTCGTCTCCCGCCGTCCCGTCGTCTCCCGCCGTCCCGTCGGCCCCCGCGGCGCCCTCGGCCCCCGCCGATCCGGTGACGAACCTGCCGGCCACGAGCGTTCCGGCGACGACCCTTCCGGCCCTCACCGACGACGTCGACATGCCGTCCGCCGACGTCGGCATGCCGTCCGCCGACATCGACGAGGAGTCGGTCACCGAGCTGGAGAAGCTGATCGACGAGCTGCTCGAATCGGCCACCTCCGGCACGGTGACCGAGGTGGTCCAGGCGGCCACGAGCGTCCTGGCCCGCCTCGTCGACGCCCTCACCGCGATGCTGCTGGGCGCCGGACTGACCGTCCCGGCGGTCCCGGCAGAAGCGGCCGCCTCCTGACAACACCGTTGCACAGGCCGTGATTTCGGCAGCCATAACGGCTGTTATATGAGGAAGCGGAACGCCGTTTCCGCTCCCTGTGGGAATCGTTGGGCACGGCGTCAGAATGCCCCTCGGCAATGCGAGTTGCCGACGAAAGGAACACGATGAAGTCCCTGAAGGCTGCCGCTGTCGTTGCCGGGTCCCTGGTCGCCGCGAGTGCCGCCGTGCCCGCGTTCGCCGCCCACAATCCCGCCGACCTCACGCCCACCAGCCTCAACGGCGCCGTGAACACCATCACCAAGGGCCCCATCGACGTCATGCCGCTGAAGCACCAGTCGGACGCGCTCAACACCGAGAACAAGGACTCGGTGCTCAGCTCGGTGAAGGACACGACCACCACGCTGAACAAGAACGGGCTGCTGGGTGGTCTGCCGCCGCGGCGCTGACGTCCGCCGGGTTCGCCGGGACGCCGCCGGATTCGCGCTCCCGGGAAGGCACTGCGCCATGTCTCGTCGAAAGGGCCGATTCCGCTCACCGCCGGAATCGGCCCTTCGTGTCGTCCCGGCGTGCCCGTCCCTCGTTCGGGTGGACGCCGCGGGGGCTCTGGTCCGCACGGGTGAGAACCCGTCAGCCCGGTTCCGGCGCGTGGATAAGGTCGCGCGGTGACCACAACCCCCAGCGAAACCCGCCCCCTCCACCCCGCGGACCTGGGCACGCTCGTCATCATGCCGTGGACCGGAAAGCCCCAGGACGGCAAGGACCTGCCCTACCTCCTCGCCTGTTCCAGAGGGGACGCCCCCGACGGTCCCGGGGCCGCGAGCGCCGCCGTCGAGCGGCTGCTGAACGACGCCGGCCTGACCCTCGGTGCCGACGTCATCGACGGCGGCACCCGGCCGGGCCTCCCGGTCAGCCTGCTGGTCGTGGCGGGCCAGGCCGTCGTCACGATGCCGCGCCTGAAGGCCCAGTGCCTGGTGCCGCCCGAGTGGCTGGAGGCCGTGGCCGAGCGCGGCTACGCCTACCTGCTGTTCACCGCCCGCCCCTGGGCCGAGGCCCGGGTCGGCAAGGCAGTCACCCCGGACGCGCTGCGCGAGTTCGTCATGGCCGAGGAGACCGCGCAGGCCTCCGTGCATCTGCTTCTGCCGGCGCGCAGTCTGCGCCAGTGATGGCGCGCGCCGGGCAGCACGCGCGGCGGGCCGGTGCCACCGGCGCGGGCCGGGCGTTCGCCCTGCTGCTGGTGGTCACGGGAGCGGCGGGACTGCTGGCCTCGTGGGTCATCACCCTGGACAAGTTCAAGCTCCTGGAGGACCCCGGCTTCACGCCGGGCTGCAGCCTGAACCCCGTGGTCTCCTGCGGCGACGTCATGGAGAGCGACCAGGCCGCGGCCTTCGGGTTCCCCAACCCGATGCTCGGCCTGGTCGCCTACGGCATCGTGATCTGTGTCGGGGTGAGCCTGCTGGCCGGCGCGGCCTTCCCCCGCTGGTACTGGCTGGCCTTCGGAGCGGGCTGCCTGTTCGGCGTGGGGTTCGTGACCTGGCTCCAGTTCGAGTCGCTGTACCGGATCAACGCACTGTGCCTGTGGTGCGCGCTGGCATGGGCGGCGACCGTTCCGCTGTTCTGGTACGTGACGTCGTACAACGTGCGCGAGGAATTCCTGCCCGCCCCGCGCTGGTTGCGGACGTTCTTCGACGAGTTCACCTGGCTGCTGGTGCTGCTGCACCTGGGAATTGTCGGAATGCTGATTCTGACGCGATGGTGGGACTTCTGGACGAGCTGACCCTCGTACTATTCCGGCAGTCGGGCGAAATGTGCGCTGGTGCTGTTTCCCGGCTCGTTACTCGGTACGCACGCACAGCTAGCCGAATTCCGAAAGGGACCGCATCCGAGATGAAGTCGACCACCCGAGGAACCCTCGCCGTAGTGCTCACGTGTGTGGCGGCCGCCGCGACCGGTGCCGCCACCGCGTCCCCCGCCGCGGCGGTGCCCGTCCCCGTGCCGCTGGAGGGTGCGGAAACCGCACTCGGCATGGAACTGCCTCAGATCGGCTTCCAGCTTCCGACGCCGAGGCCGGGTGTGCCCGACGGGCCGCGATATGTCGAGGGCCGCCTCCTTCCCGAGCGGACGCTGCCGCAGCTGCCGGTCAACAGCGCGCTGCCCGGCGCCGACGTGCGCGCGCCGCTGCCGCGGCTCCTCGGTGACGACTACGACCATCTGGGCGTCGCCGCGCCCGCCTCCGACCTGCGCACCCTGTCCCCGGGCCTGGACGTGGACGCCCCGCTCACCGGGCCCAGCCGGGACCACTTCGGCATGCCCGAGCCGAAGCTGCCCGAGGTCGGCGTGCTGGCACCCGTGGTGCAGACCATGCCGGGCGCCGAACTGGTCATGGGTCCCGGCCTGTAGCGGCCTGCCGGGGCGTCCCCGGGGCCGGGCGGCGGAGTCCGGGCCCTGGGCCGTCCGGGGCGCGACGGTGACCGCCTGGGGTGCTGCGCGGTTACTCCGGTACGACAACCGAACCGGAGGAGGAGCACAGGATGGTCGGCGGCGCAGTGGCTGTGGGTGTGGAGGGCAGCGGCACGACCGCGAGAGCGGGGTCGGCCCCCGTACGGGGAGCACGGCAGGACCTCGGGTGGGGCACGCGGCGGGCCGTCGTACGAGGGCTGCTGGCGTCGGCCGCCGTCCTGGCGGTCCCCGCGTGTGACCCCGGCGGCCTCGCCGGCGCGGCGCCGGACGAGATGTACCGCGGCCGGCGGATCCGGGTCAGCGGGAGCCGGATCACCGTGGACGGCCGGCCGCTGCATCTGATGCGCCGGGCCGACGGGACCTGGCTGAGCATGATCGACCACTACTGCTCGTACCCCACCCCCCTCGAAGCGGCCCGCGCGGCCGTCGACGAGCTGGGTCCCAAGGGGCGGTTGCCGCTGACGGAGGGGGACCACCATGGTGTACACGCGTAAGGACGTCAGCACGCTGACGGGGGGTGAGAGGCGGCGGTTCGTCAACGCGCTGCTGGAGCTCAAACGCCGCGGCGAGTACGACGAGTTCGTGCGGATGCACATCGCGTACTACGTCTCCGACGGCGAGAACGGCCTGCGTACGGCCCACATGGCGCCGTCCTTCCTGCCCTGGCACCGCCAGTTCCTGCTGGAGCTTGAGCGGGCGCTGCAACGGCTTGACCCCTCGGTGACGGTGCCGTACTGGGACTGGACCCGCGACCGTGCGGCGACCTCGACGCCCTGGACGAACGACCTGCTGGGCGGCACCGGACGGCGTTCGGACCGGCAGGTGACGACCGGTCCGTTCGCGTACGCGGAGGGCCGCTGGAGGATCACCGAGAACGTCACGGACGTGCGGTTCCTGACCCGGGACCTCGGCAGGTCCCGGGACCCGATCGCGCTGCCGACGAAGAGCGACGTGGAGTGGGCGCTGAAGGACCCGGTCTACGACGCCCCGCCCTGGGACTCGACGGCCGGCAAGGGATTCCGCAACAAGCTGGAGGGGTGGGGCACCGGGCGGGGCAGCGTCTCCTGGCGGAACCACAACCGGGTGCACCGGTGGGTCGGTGGGGCGATGGTCGGCGGGGCCTCGGTCAACGACCCGGTCTTCTGGCTCCACCACGCCTACGTCGACCTGCTGTGGTCACGCTGGCAGGCGCGGCACCGGGTGCACGGGTACCTGCCCGCCGGTCCGCTCGGCCCGGGCGACCCGCAGCGCGGGCGCGTGGTGGCGCGACACCAGGCCCTGCCGCCCTGGAATGTGACACCGGATCAGCTTCAGGACCACGGGCGGATCTACCGGTACGGCTGAGCAGGGCCGGACACGGGCGAGCCCCGGCGCTCGGGGGTGCCGGGGCTCGTGAGGTACGCGTGGCACCTCGGGGCACTGCTCGATGCCTCGTGGAGCACTGGCCTGTACCCGGGTGAGGTGCTGGTCAGTGCCCCCGAGGCGTGCGGCTGTCTCAGCTGCCGTAGGCGGGGGCGGCCTTGTCCTTGGCGCCGTTCTCGCCGCCGTTGTTCTCGCAGGTGTTGCCGAAGGCCGGGTTCAGCAGCCCGATCACGTTGACGGTGTTCCCGCAGACGTTGATCGGAACGTGGATCGGAATCTGGACGACGTTGCCCGACAGCACGCCGGGCGAGCCGACGGCCGCACCCTCGGCACCCGCGTCCGCCATGGCCAGACCGGCCCCGCCGAGGACCATGGCACCCGTGCCGAGGGCCACTCCGGCTGCCTTCGCGATGCGCGACATCACGTTCTCCTTATTGACTCGGTGAGCGCGGCAGCAGGACGTGCCGCCGACTCCCCGTTCAACGCGGCGGGCCGGGCAGGGTAACGGTGATCATCTACGGATCACCCTTTTTGAACAGGCACTTCACCGTCGAACTGTCGCCGGGCCCGCTCCACCTCGGCCAGGTTCTCGGCGGACCAGCGGGAGAGCGCGGCGAAGACGGGGGCGAGGGTGCGGCCGAGTGCGCTGATCTCGTACTCCACCCGGGGCGGTACCTCCGGGTGATACGTGCGGATCACCAGCCCGTCACGCTCCATCTGACGCAGGCGCTGGGTGAGGACCTTCGGTGTGATGGTGCCGACGGTGCGCTGGAGCTCGACGAAGCGCTGACGGCCGTACTCGTTGAGGGTCCAGAGGATCGGTGTGGTCCACCGGCTGAAGACGATGTCCAGCACGGGGGAAATGGGGCAGGCGAGCTCCGGTCCGCTCCGCTGCCCGGCCTCACGGGCGACGCCTCCCATGGTTCCCTCCGGGGTGGTCACTGGGATGCTGAGGGCATTCAGGGTCGGCCGCCCACTGGTCGACGCTCTCGCGGCGGCGGGCAGCGGCGCGACCGCCGTCACACGGAGCCCGCTGCCGTACGCCCTCCCGCCCGGCGCCGTCCATCAACGCGCGGACCTTGCGGATCCGTCGAGCCTGCGCCCGGCTCTGGAGGGGCGGATGCGCTCTTCCTCCTGGTGACCGGAAGCCTTCTCACGGGCGGCCCGGCCGCCGAGGACCTGCTGAGGACAACGGAATCGGCCGGTGTACGGGGCGGGTGGTCCTCCTCTCCTCCCAGGTGACGGGCACCCGCCCGGAGGCCGTCTCGCACGCCCGGCTGCGGGAGTTCGAGGAGGCGGTGCGCGCCCGGGGCCGCGAGTGGACGATCCTGCGCCCGGCGGGTTTCGCCTCGAACGCCTTCGCCTGGGCCGGGACGGTCCGGGCCACCCGCACGGTGATCGCTCCCTTCGGGGACGTGGCACTGCCGGTGGTGGACCCCGCGGACATCGCGGAGGGTGGCCTCAGTGGCGCTCCGCGAGGACGGCCACACGGGCCGCACCTACGAACTCACGGGCCCGGCCGGTGTCTCGCCACGCCGGCAGGCTCAGGAGCTCGGGGACGCGGTCGGGGAGGAGGTCCACTTCGTGGAACTGACGCGCGAACAGGCACACGAGCAGATGGTGCGGTTCATGGCGCCGGCGGTGGTGGAGGGCACGCTCGACGTCCTGGGCGAACCACTGCCGGAGGAACGCCGGGTGAGCCCGGACGTCCAGACCGTCCTCGGCCGCCCCGCGGGCTCGTTCGCGGGGTGGGCGGCGCGCCATGCGGGGGCCTTCGGCTGAGGGGCCGGGCGGGGCGGGGCGGGCCGCCGGGCCGACGCTCGTCAGGCCCGCTGCGTTCCTCAGGCCCTAGGGCTCCTCACGCCCCTCACGCCCCTCGTGCCCCTCATGCCCCTCGTGCCCCTCCGGGATTCTTCCCCGCCCTCTTCGGCACCCACTTCAGGCAGCACCAGCGGGCAACCGTGGCCACGGCGAGGGAGGCGAGAACGGCTCCCCAGTCGATGACGTGCGGCAGCCCTGGGAAGAAGGCGAAGAACGCGAGAGTTCCGACGAGCCCCACGAGGAACACGGCACCCCCGACCCACCGCCGCGCTTCCCCTGCCTTGCCCGAGCTCTGCCCCTGTTCCTGCTCGATCATGAACGGCTCACTTCGTGATGAGGTGGCATTGACTCACACGCCGCACGCCGTTGACGTAGAGGCGGGCGCATGCTTTTCCATAACGAGGCAGGGTCTGTCTGCGGAGGGTTGGTCCGCAGAGGGTCGATCTTGCACTCGCTGTGGGTCTTGCCGCGCGCTGTGCGGTAGGTGCGGTTACTGGTGTCGGCGTATGTGAAGTCGATACGCCAGTTGCAGAAACCACTGTTCAGAGCGGCTACGAAGGCACAGTCGGCACCGGCGTTCCGGTAGGTGATCTTCCGGCCGCTGCCGCGGAGGACGTGGGTGAACATGCAGCCGGTCGGGACCTTCATGGTCATGCCGCCGACGCTGTACTGGAAGGTGCGCACGGGAGTCGATCCGATCGCCCCGGCGTGCGCGGCGGAAGTCGTGCCAAGGATGACGGCTCCTGCGGCGGCCAATGCTGTGACGAGGCGCCCGATGTGGTGCATGACCCGGGTGGCCCCTTCTGATGATCTCCTGATGAGTACCCGGGGTAACGCGTTCAGTGGATGCAGGTTTGCAGGTCTTCGGTTGATTCACTGCTCTGAGCGATCGCGGCAGTGCCGGCTGACCTGCAGGAACGTTCATGGCTGCCGGAATTTGCGGTGGCCATCCCTGGGGTGCTACGGGTCGGCAGACCTTGTCCTGTCAGGGCATCGACAGCCCTTGCGGACAGCAGAAAGCCCTCCCGGCGGGGAGGGCGGAGACTGGCGCCCCCGGCAGGACTCGAACCTGCGGCCAAGCGCTTAGAAGGCGCCTGCTCTATCCACTGAGCTACGGGGGCCGGGTGTGTGGCCTCTGTCGTGGGTGCCCGGGTGTGGGCCGATCCGTGACGTCGCCGGGGACAAGGATAGGGCTCCCGGATCCTTGACCCTGTTGCTTCGCCTCCGTGGCTCGATGTGGAGGTTCGGTGAAGCGGTCCTGATAATCGCAGGCAGGTACGAATCGTGCATCGCTTTTGACGCCTCGCGCGCCGGGTGTTGTGCACTCGTTATGCCTGGACTGTGTCCGTGTCCCAGTCGCCCCTTCCGTCCCTTGTGTTCCATCGGCGCGCAGACATGCCCATATGCTTCAGATATCACGTAAAATTGGGCATTCTTCGCATGTGGTGACCTTGGACGTACGGCCTCAGCTGCTCGACGCACTCTCCGCGCTGCGCGACCGCGTCGCCGCCGCACGCTTCCCGCTTCCTCTGGCGGGCGCTCCACGCGCGCGTGCCAACCGCGACGAACTGCTCGCCCAGCTCGACGACTATTTGGTGCCCCGCCTGAGAGAGCCCGAAGCGCCGTTGCTGGCCGTCGTGGGAGGCTCCACCGGCGCGGGAAAGTCGACCCTCGTCAACTCACTCGTCGGCCGCAGAGTGAGCGAGGCCGGCGTTCTGCGGCCCACCACCCGGACCCCGGTACTGGTCTGCCATCCGGAGGACCATCACTGGTTCAGCGGCATGCGCGTCCTGCCCGACCTCGCGCGCGTGTGGGTGCCCCACCGCGAGGCCGACGACGAGCTGATGCTGCCCGGCGACAACCCCACGCGCGTGTTGCGCATCGAGACCGCCGAGACCCTGCCACGTGGCGTCGCGCTTCTCGACGCGCCCGACATCGACTCCCTGGTCGCCGACAACCGCACCCTCGCCGCCGAGCTGATCTGCGCCGCCGACATCTGGGTCATGGTCACCACGGCCGCCCGGTACGCCGACGCGGTCCCGTGGCATCTGCTGCGCACGGCCAAGGAGTACGACGCCACCCTGGTCACCGTTCTCGACCGTGTCCCCCACCAGGTGGTCTCCGAGGTCTCCCGGCAGTACGCGGCCCTGCTGACCAAGGCCGGCCTCGGCGACGTACCCCGCTTCACCGTGCCCGAGCTGCCCGAGTCCGCCTGGGGCGGCGGCCTGCTCCCGGCCACCGCCGTGGCGCCACTGCGCACCTGGCTCGTCCAGCAGGCACAGGACCCCGCGACCCGCCGGCACACCATGGCCCGTACGGCTTTCGGTGTCCTTGCCTCGCTCAAGTCCCGGATGCCCGAACTGGCCGGCGCGGCAGCCGCCCAGTACGCCGCCGCCCTCCGGCTCACCTCCGCCGTCGACCTCGCCTACGACAGCGAGCACGCGCGCGTACGAGGGCGTCTGCAGTCCGGCGCCGTGCTCGCCGGGGACGCCCTGAAGCGCTGGCGGGCCTTTCCCCTCGACTGCAAGGCCGGTGAGCTTCTCGACGCGCTCGTGGAGAGCCTCAGCGCGCTCCTGCTGTGCGCCGTGACCGCCGCCGACGAACGCGTCGACGAGTCGTGGCGGCGTGAACCGGCGGCGCGCGCTCCCGAGCTCGCGGAGCGCGAGGAGTCCCCGGAGAACGCCGAGCACCGCATCGGGATGGCGGTGCGGCGGTGGCGGCGCGAGGTCGAGGAGTACGCCGAGGACGAGGTCCGCACCCTCGACCGCGGTGTCGCGCCGGATCCCGAGGTGATCGCCGCCCTTGTCGTGACCGCGTTGCTGGGTGGCCGACGGGCCCGTTCCGCCGGCGAAGGGCTCGCCGAGCGGCTCGGTGCGCACGGGGCGCTGCGGCTGCGCGACCGGGGCGGTCGGCTGCTCACCGACTGCGTGGACCGGGTTCTGCACAACGAACGCGAGCGCCGTCTCGCGCCGCTCGACGCCCTCGACGTCCATCCCGAACCGCAGGCCGAACTCATCGCCGCGTTGTCCGTACTGCAGAAGGAGAGGTGACCGGTGACTGCTGTCACTGACCAGGACCACACGGCGCACGCCGATCCCGAGCAACCGGAAAGGCCGGAACGGATGGAATGGGCGGAGAAGGCGGAGGGGTCAGAGAGGGCAGAGATGCTGGAGGGTCAGGAGAAGCCAGAGGGGCGAGGGGGGCAGGAGGGCCAGGGCCAAGAGGGCCAAGAGGGCCTGGAGGGGCATGAGAGGTGGAAGGTGCAAGAGGGGGTTTTGGGGCAGGGGAGGCTTGAGTGGTGGAAGGGGTTGGACAGGCCCGAGTTGCGGGACGGGGCAGCGCGGTCAGAGGTCGTGTCCAAGGAGCCGACGGGGTCAGAGGCATCGCAGGGGCCGGAGGGAGCTATGGCGCCGGAGGGCGCGGGCGCCGAGGCCGGCGCCGGGGTGGAGAGTGAGGACGGGCGGCCGGACGAGTGGTCGTTCGAGCGTTCTGATCAGGTGGTTGGTCACGGGGCTGATCAAGGGGCATGGCGCGCCGACTCCGACGGGCGTGATCTTGACGGGGGCACATATGAGGTCCCTGGCTTCGCGGGCCCCGCTCCTGAGCACGCGGCCTCTGAGAGCCCGGCCCCCGATCGAGCCGCCCCCGGTCGCCCCACCCTCGATGGCTCCACTCCTGAGAGCCTCGCCCGGGACAGCTCAGCCCCTGAGAGCCCCGGTCTCGAGAGTCCCGTAGCGGCCGCCCCGGAGAGTCCCGCTCGGGGCCCCGTCCTTAAGAGTCCAGCAACAGAGGGATGGGCCGTCGGCGATCCGGACTCTGTGGAGCGTGATTCCGAAAAAGGCACCATTGGGCGGGATTCGGGAAAAACCTCCCCGGAGGCGGACCTTTCCGAAAAGGCTCCCTCGGAGGAGAGCGCCGATTCCGGAAACGACGCAAAGGGTGCCACGGAGGACGGCGGCTCGGAAAAGGACCCCTCCACCGGCAAAAGGGACTCGTCCTGGAGGACGGATTGGGCGAGCGGCGCCTTTCGGCGGCCCTGGAAGGCGTTGCGCAAGGTGGGTGACCCCGCGACGGGGGAGCAGCGCGGTGCCGTGGCGGAGGAGGACGACGGGCACGCGCGCGTAAGGGACCGTTTCCGCCGGGACAGCGAGGGGCGTCGCGAGGACGGGCCTCGCCGTGAGGGCCGAAAGGACCGCCCGCGTCGCGAGGACGGTCCAGGGCGGGATGACGCCCCGAGCCGCAACCGCACCACCCGTCGCACCCCCGACCCCTCCGGCCGCGAAGGCACCACGGGTCGCGCCAAGTCCTCCCGCCGCGACGACGGCACAGGTCGTGCCGGCACAGCACGCCGCGACGGTACAGGTCGTACCGACACCGCTCGCCGCGACAGCACCACCGGGCGTGCCGGCACGTCGGGCCGCGACGACCGCACGCGCCTTGCCGGCGCCCCCGTGCACGTCCGTCCCGTGCAACGCAACGACACCCCCCGCCGCGACGTCCCCTCCCGGCGCCGGGATTCCGAGGACTCCTGGGACGACGGGCTGATCGCGCGCCGGGTGACCGAGGCGACCGGCGGCGAGCAGGCCGCCGTGGTGGAGACCCGGCCGAGCGGGCCACAGAGCGCGGCGCCGCTGGCGTACGACGGTCCGTTGCGGTCGCGGCTGGACGCCATGCGCGAACTGGTGGGGCTGTCGCGGACCAGGCTCGACAGCAAGACGCTCGCCGAGGCGGGCCGGGTGCTGGACGAGGCCGCGGCGCGGCGCAAGCTCTCCGGGCAGCACACCGTCGTCGCCATCGCGGGCGCGAGCGGCAGCGGCAAGTCGCAGTTGTTCAACGCCCTCGCGGGGGTGGCCATTTCGGAGACCGGTGTACGCCGGCCCACCACGGCCGCGCCCATCGCGTGCAGTTGGAGCGACGGCGCGGCGACCCTCATCGACCGGCTCGGAATCCCGGGCCGGCTGCGCCGGCGCCCGTTGCAGAGCCCGGAGGCGGAGGAACAGCTGCGCGGACTCGTCCTGGTGGATCTGCCCGACCTCGACTCCGCCGCCGTGCAACACCGCGAACAGGCCGAGCGGCTTCTGGACCTCGTGGACGCCGTCATCTGGGTGGTGGATCCGGAAAAGTACGCCGACGCCGTCCTCCACGAGCGCTATCTGCGGCCCATGGCCGGGCACGCGGAGGTCATGTTCGTGGTCCTCAACCAGGTCGACCGGCTCCCCGGGGAGGCGGCCGACCAGGTGCTGGACGATCTGCGGCGGCTGCTCGACGAGGACGGGATCCCCCTGGGTGAGTTCGGCGAACCGGGCGCGACCGTGCTCGCGCTCTCCGCGCTCACCGGCGAGGGCATCGGGGAACTTCGCGAGACACTCGGACAGTTCGTGACGGAGCGGGGTGCCGCGGCGCGGCGTGTCTCCGCCGACCTCGATGCCGCCGCGGCACGGCTGTGGCCCGTCTACGCCACCCGGCGGCGCACGGGGCTCAGTGAGCAGGCGCGCGACGAGTTCTCGGCGCGGCTGGCGGACGCCGTGGGGGCCACCGCCGCCGGCGAGGCGGCCGAACGTGCCTGGCTGCGCAACGCCAACCGTGCGTGCGGGACGCCTTGGCTGCGGCTGTGGCGGTGGCTCCAGGACCGGAGCGAACTTCCCACGGGCCGGATTTCGTTGCGCGCGCAGGCCGATGAGCAGGCCACCGCGCGGCAGCGGGTGGAGCAGGCGGTGCGTACGGTGGCCGACCGGGCGTCGGCGGGGCTGCCCGCGCCCTGGGCGCAAGCGGTGCGGGAGGCCGCCGTGCGCGGGTCTCAGGGCTTGCCAGAGGCGCTCGACGAGCTGGCGGCGCGGGCCGGGCTGCCCCCGGGGCGGCCGCCCCGGCCGGGCTGGTGGCCGGCCGCGGTGCTGGTGCAGGCGGCCATGACGCTCGTTCAGATTGTGGGCGGACTGTGGCTGGTGGGGCAGATCGCCGGGGTCATGGCACCGAATCTCGGGGTGCCGGTGCTGCTGATGCTCTCCGGGATCGTCGGCGGCCCGCTCGTGGAGTGGAGCTGCAAACTCGCGGCGCGGGGGCCGTCCCGGCGCTACGGGCAGGAGGCGGAGCGGCGACTGCGGGAGGCGGCGGCCGGATGCGGGCGGGCGCGGGTGCTCGATCCGGTGGCCGCAGAGCTGCTGCGGTACCGGGAGGTACGGGAGCAGTACGCGCGGGTTCTGGGGACGGGGGCGGGGGTCGGTTAGGACGCCGGCTCGGCGGATCATGGCTTGCCGGGCGCACGCCGTTGCCCTGCTGCCCGTTGCCCTGCTGTCCGTTGTCCGCTGTCTGCCGTCCCCTGTCTGCCGTCCGGCCGTCTGTCGAAGGACCTTCCTCGCAGGTGTCCCTCTAACGGGTGGCGGAGTTTTCCACAGGCCCAGGCGTCGTCCACAGCGCTCGGCGGGCTCGGCCCGGCGGAGGCACTCTGGCTTCGCGGCGATCGCGAGGACGCGGTCGTCACGGCGATCGCCAGGAAGGGGTCGTCACGGCGGTGGCGGTACGCGGACGAGCGCGGCCGCCGCCGGCAGACGCAGCCGTACGGGACGGACCCGTGCGCGTGTCCGCCCGGTGCGTGTGGCCGGGCGGGGGAGGGATACGACGACCATGAACGAGACGATGGTGTGTGCCGTGGGGAACGTGGCGACGCAGCCGGTCTACCGGGAGCTGGCGGCCGGACCGTCGGCACGGTTCCGGCTGGCGGTGACGGCCCGGTACTGGGACCGGGAGAAGAACGCCTGGACGGACGGGCACACCAACTTCTTCACCGTGTGGGCCAATCGGCAGCTCGCCACCAACGCGGCGGCCTCCCTGGGCGTCGGCGATCCCGTCGTCGTTCAGGGCCGGTTGAAGGTCCGCACGGATGTGCGCGAGGGGCAGAGCTGGACCTCGGCCGACATCGACGCCGTGGCGATCGGCCACGATCTGGCTCGGGGCACCTCGGCGTTCCGGCGGGGGAGCGTCAAGGGCGAGGCGGTGGTCAGCGGTTCTCCGCAGCAGCATGAGCCCGTGTGGGAGACACCTCCTGGAGGGGAGGCCGGGGATGGCACGGCCGACGCGGAGTCCCAACGGCAGGCGGAGGTCGCGGCGTAGGGCTGCCCGAACTGCGGCTTATCGGCAAACCGGCACCGGGTCGACCTCGGTGGATTTGTCGATAAGCCGTGTTCGTGGCGGGTCCCGGCGATAACGATTGCGAGTCGGATCCCCGGTCCGACGGGATCGCTGGGAAGCCTGGTGTGTCCGCATCCCTAGGATGCCGAACATGGCTCTTGTGGCTTGAGATTCTGCTGGTGGGACCGTACCCCCCACGTCAACGGGTCCTGCTCGAAGGGGAATTCTGTGTTTTCTTCGTTCTCCGCACTGTCCGTGTGCGGGCGAGGCGCAGCCCGCCTCGCCGCTGTGACGCTGGCGTCCGGACTGGCTGCCGGCGCCGTCCTCGTGGCGGTCGGCCCTGCCGCGGCAGGCACCTCGCCCGCGCAGCCCCAGGGCGGAGCGACCGCCACCATAGGCGGCCTGAAGACGTACGGAGCGGCGGTGGTGCACTCCGACGAGGGTGACCTGGAGATCTCGGCAGGTCTGTTCGAAATGTCCGTCGAGGGCGGCGGCATGCTGCAGACCTACTGCGTGGACATCCACAACCCCACGCAGAAGGACGCCAAGTACCACGAGACGCCTTGGAGCGGCACGTCGTTGGGGGCCAACGACGACTCCGGTCGCATCCGCTGGATTCTGCAGCACTCCTACCCGCAGGTGAACGACCTCGCGTCGCTGGCGAAGAAGGCGGGCGTGCGGGGCGGCCTGAGCGAGCAGGACGCGGCGGCCGGCACGCAGGTGGCCATCTGGCGGTACTCGGACGCCGTGGACGTGGAGGCCGTCGACCCCGAGGCCGAGAAGCTCGCGGACTACCTGGAGAAGAACGCCCGTGACGTGGCGGAACCCCAGGCGTCGCTGACACTCGACCCGCCGGCTCTCTCCGGCCACCCGGGCGGACTGCTCGGCCCGGTGACGGTGGACACCGACGCGGAGAGCGTGACGGTGACCCCTCCGGCCGACGCCGCGGCGAGGGGTGTGCGGATCGTCGGCAGGGACGGCAAGGACGCCACGACGGTGAAGGACGGCAGCGAGTTGTTCTTCCTGGTGCCGGAGGACACCGCGGACGGCTCGGCAGAGCTGACCGTGCACGCCTCCACGACGGTGCCGGTCGGCCGCGCCTTCGCCTCCGAGACCAGAAGCCAGACGCAGATCCTGGCCGGTTCCAGCGAGTCGACGGTGACGGCGACGGCGGGTGCGAACTGGGCGAAGAAAGGCGCGGTACCCGCACTGTCCGCGACGGAGAACTGCGCCGCGGGCGGCGTGGACATCACGGCTGTCAACGAGGGTGACGAGGCGTTCACCTTCGAGGTGATGGACACCGGGTACTCCATCGCGCCCGGTGAGACCCGCACGGTGACCGTCCCGCTCCAGGAGGACCAGGCGTACGACTTCACCATCACCGGTCCCGGCGACTACGAGAAGCGCTTCACCGGCGTCCTCGACTGCCGTACCCAGGCCGCAGAGGCGTCCGATGCCGGCGAATCGACCCAGATCCTCACCCAGCCGAGCCCGGCGACGATCGGCAGTACCTCGGCGGACGTCAACCTCGCAGCGACCGGCAGCTCCGACACGACCCCGGCGATCGCGGGCGTGGCCATCGGCCTGGTGGTGATCGGCGGGGCGGCACTGACCCTGGTCCGCAGGAGGAAGCAGCGCTGACCCGCCGGGCAGTTCCCGGCAGGGTCGTTCACACGGCGCCGCGGCACGCACTGACAACGAAGGCGACTCATTTCGCCAGCCCAGCTGGGCCGTCGCTTGGCCGGGCGAGGGCGATCGAGGCTGACAAGGACGACCGAAGGTGACAGCCGGGTGGAAGCCGCCATCCAAGAAACCCCAGGTCAGAGACTCTCTGCCTAACGCGTTTCCTCACAGGGGTGGCGGTACGGCAAGATGGGGTGTATCTGCCCACTGCCAGATTCAAGCTGCCGGACGGTTTCTCTTGGCTGAGTTCATTTACACCATGCGCAAGGCGCGCAAAGCGCACGGCGACAAGGTGATCCTCGACGATGTCACCCTGAACTTCCTGCCGGGGGCGAAGATCGGCGTCGTCGGTCCGAACGGCGCCGGTAAGTCGACCGTGCTGAAGATCATGGCCGGGCTGGAGCAGCCCTCCAACGGTGACGCGTTCCTGTCGCCGGGCTACAGCGTCGGCATCCTGATGCAGGAGCCCACGCTCAACGAGGAGAAGACGGTCCTGGAGAACGTCCAGGAGGGTGTCGCCGAGATCAAGGGCAAGCTCGACCGGTTCAACGAGATCGCCGAGCAGATGGCGACCGACTACTCGGACGCGTTGCTCGACGAGATGGGCAAGCTCCAGGAGGAGCTGGACCACGCCAACGCGTGGGACCTCGACGCCCAGCTCGAGCAGGCCATGGACGCCCTGGGCTGCCCGCCCGGCGACTGGCCCGTGGTCAACCTCTCCGGTGGTGAGAAGCGCCGCGTCGCGCTCTGCAAGCTGCTGCTGGAAGCGCCCGACCTGCTGCTCCTCGACGAGCCCACCAACCACCTCGACGCCGAGTCCGTGAACTGGCTGGAGCAGCACCTCGCCAAGTACGCGGGCACCGTCGTGGCCATCACCCACGACCGGTACTTCCTGGACAACGTCGCCGAGTGGATCCTCGAACTCGACCGCGGCCGCGCCTACCCGTACGAGGGCAACTACTCCACGTACCTGGAGACCAAGCAGACCCGTCTGAAGGTCGAGGGGCAGAAGGACGCCAAGCGGGCGAAGCGGCTGAAGGAGGAACTCGAATGGGTTCGCTCCAACGCCAAGGGGCGCCAGGCCAAGTCCAAGGCGCGTCTGGCCCGGTACGAGGAGATGGCCGCCGAGGCCGAGAAGATGCGGAAGCTGGACTTCGAGGAGATCCAGATCCCGCCGGGGCCGCGGCTCGGCAACATCGTCGTCGAGGTCAACAACCTCAACAAGGCCTTCGGTGACAAGGTCCTCATCGACGACCTCAGCTTCACCCTGCCGCGCAACGGCATCGTGGGCGTCATCGGCCCCAACGGCGCCGGCAAGACCACGCTCTTCAAGATGATCCAGGGCCTGGAGGCACCCGACTCCGGCACGATCAAGGTCGGCGACACCGTCAAGATCTCGTACGTCGACCAGAGCCGCGAGAACATCGACCCGAAGAAGACGCTGTGGGCCGTCGTCTCCGACGAGCTGGACTACATCAACGTCGGGCAGGTCGAGATGCCGTCGCGGGCGTATGTCTCCGCGTTCGGGTTCAAGGGTCCGGACCAGCAGAAGCCGGCCGGTGTCCTGTCCGGCGGTGAGCGCAACCGGCTGAACCTCGCGCTCACCCTCAAGCAGGGCGGCAACCTGCTGCTCCTCGACGAGCCGACCAACGACCTCGACGTCGAGACCCTCTCCAGCCTGGAGAACGCGCTGCTGGAGTTCCCCGGCTGCGCCGTGGTCGTCTCCCACGACCGGTGGTTCCTCGACCGTGTCGCCACGCACATCCTCGCCTACGAGGGTGAGTCCAAGTGGTTCTGGTTCGAGGGCAACTTCGAGTCGTACGAGAAGAACAAGATCGAGAGGCTCGGTGCGGACGCCGCCCGTCCGCACCGCGCCACCTACAAGAAGCTGACCCGGGGCTGATCTCTTGCGGCACATCTACCGCTGCCCGCTGCGCTGGGCGGACATGGACGCGTACGGCCACGTCAACAACGTGGTGTTCCTCCGGTACCTGGAGGAAGCCCGTATCGACTTCCTGTTCCGCCCGGACAAGGAGTTCAAGCAGGGGTCCGTGGTGGCGCGCCATGAGATCGACTACAAGCGGCAGCTCGTCCACCGGCACGCCCCGGTGGACGTCGAGCTGTGGGTCACGGAGATCAGGGCCGCCTCCTTCACCCTCACCTACGAGGTGAAGGACGGCGAGCAGATCTACGTACGGGCCTCGACGGTGATCGTGCCGTTCGACTTCGAGGCGCAGCGGCCGCGCCGGATCACCGGGGAGGAACGCGAGTTCCTCGAGGGCTACATGGATGACGCGGAGGAGGCCGTCGCCGCATGACGGTGCTCCACCTCGCCGACGAGGGGGAGGCGGCGGACCTCGCGGCCTTCCTCTCCCGGCTGCTCCACTACGACCGTGGGGCGGCGGTGCGCCTGCAGGCCGCGGGCACCGCGCTCGCCGTCTTCGGCCGGCCGCCCTCCTTCGAGGTGCTGGCGATCCGGGCGGTGCGGCTGGCCAAGCCGTACGAGGACGGGCTGGACGTCACCCTCGACGTGACGGTGTCCGCCGGTGAGCTGCTGGAGTCCGTGGACGAGAAGGCGGCGACGGCGGCCGTTCCGGCAGCGGTGACCGGGCCACCGTGGGCGGGGGTGCTGCCCCCGCGTGGTGGCTGGCGGCCGGAGCGTGGTCTGCCGGGGGCGAAGAGCCTGCTGGCGATGGTCGCCGCCGTGGTGACCGAATTCCGGGCGCGTACGGAGGAACTGCCACCGGAAGGCCGTACCCGGGCCGAACTCGACCGGCTGGGCCGGGAGATCTGGTCCCGGACCGTCGGGAACACCCCCCTGCCCGTGCGGGCCGTGCATGCCGCCCAGTCGCTGGGATTCCTGCGGCCCGCGGCCGGGGCCGGGGAGCTGGCGCTGTTCTCCTCGGGTGCCTGGCTGCGGCTGCGCACGCCGTACGGGTCGATCGCGGTGCGGCGTGCCGGGCTCGGGATGCTGGGCGTCAGCGTGCGCTGACGCCCGCGGGAGCGGGTGAGGACCCTCTCAGCCCGCGGTGTTCACCATCGAGGCCGCCGCGTACGTCAGGTACTTCCACAGCGTGTGCTCGTGTTCCTCGGACAGCCCCAGCTCGTCGACGGCGTCCCGCATGTGCTTCAGCCAGGCGTCGTGCGCGGCCCGGTCGACGGCGAAGGGCGCGTGCCGCATGCGCAGGCGGGGGTGGCCACGGTTCTCGCCGTACGTCGTCGGGCCGCCCCAGTACTGGATCAGGAACAGTGTGAGGCGCTCCTCGGCAGGGCCCAGGTCCTCCTCGGGGTACATCGGCCGCAGGATCGGGTCCTCGGCGACTCCCTGGTAGAAGCGGTGGACCAGGCGGCGGAAGGTCTCCTCCCCGCCGACCTGCTCGTAGAAGGTCTGCTCCTGAAGCGTGCCGCGCGGAATCTCATTCACCCGTCCATGCTCTCAGACGCGGGGGACCAGGACTCAAGGCCTAGGACCAGCCACCCCGCGGCCCGGGTACTCGCCTCGCGCTCCGAAGCGCAGCACAGTGGACGTATGGGCGCGCACGCACTCGACAGGGATCTGGAAGCTGTCGCCGCCGCGGCGCGGGCCGCGCTGGTGCGGGAGATCGACGCGAGCGGGGCGTGGGCCGCGGACCCGGTGTGGCGGGAGGCCTTCGCGGCGGTGCCCCGGCACCTCTTCGTGCCGTACTACTACGTGGGCGCCCTCGGCGGCTACGAGCGGCGCTGGGGCGAGAGTCCCGACCCGGAGGCCCGGGAGCGCTGGGTGCGCGGGGCCTACGACGACACCCCGCTGGCGACCCGGCTGCGGGACGGGGAGCTGGTCTCTTCCAGCAGCCAGCCTTCGCTGATGGCGATGATGCTCACCGAGTTGCGGGTGGAGGACGGCGACCGGGTGCTGGAGATCGGCGCGGGCACCGGCTACAACGCGGCGCTGCTCGCGCACCGGCTCGGCGACGGGGCTCTCGTCACCACCGTCGATCTGGAGCCGGAGATCACCGAGTCGGCCCGCCGGCATCTGGACGCCGCCGGGTACCGCCCGGTGGTCGTGACCCGCGACGGGGCGCGCGGGGTGCCCGAACGCGCTCCCTTCGACCGGATCATCGCGACCTGCGCGCTCGCGTCGATCCCGCCCGCGTGGCTCGCCCAGTGCCGTCCCGGCGGCCGGATCCTGACGCCGTTCGCCACCGGGCTGATCGCGCTGACCGTGCGGGACGCCGGGTACGCCGAGGGGCACTTCCTGCACACGCCCGCCTACTTCGTCCCGCTGCGCGGCACCGGGCGGTCCGGACAGGAGCCGGCGGGGCTGGGTGCGGTGCCGCGCCGTGGGCGGGAGCAGGAGCTCTTCCGGTTCCTGCTCGCCCTCACCCGCGGCAGCCTCGATCCGCAGGAGGCGTACGCGATGTGGGAGCGCGAGGGACGGCCCGGGCGGGAGCGGTACGGCATCACCGTGGCCGGCGGACGCGGGTGGGCGTGGCTGGACGAGCCGGAGGGGCCGTACGCCTGGCCCCTCCCCGCCTGAACCGTCGCCCGCCCGCCCCGTCAGCCGCGGCGGATCGTGATCGTCGTCCAGGCGCCCACGTGCACGCGGTCGCCGTCCTGGAGCTGCACGGGCACGAAGGGCTGGATCGGGTCCTCCGAGCCGTTCACCGTGGTGCCGTTGGTCGAGTTCTGGTCGACGACCGCCCAGCTGCCGTCCGGCTGCTGCACGAGCACCGCGTGCTGGTGCGAGACGCCCGGGTCCTCCGGCGGCACCGCCAGATCGATGTCGGGGGTGTCGCCGGTGGAGTGCCGGCGGCGGCCGATGGTGACCTGGTTGCCGGTGAGCGTGCGCTGCTGCTCCGGGGAGTACGCGGGCAGGTTCAGGCCCGCGGCCTCGGGGCCGGAGCGCTGCATCATCGCCATGAAGTACTCACGGTCGGGGCCGATGGTCGCCGTCCAGGTCGCCGGCCGCTGCGGGGCGGCGGGACCGGGCGGGGGTCCGGGCTGGTTACCGGGGTGCGGATAGCCGTAGCCGCCCGGCTGTCCGGGACCACCGGGCTGCCCCGGGACGCCCTGGCCGCCGGGGCCGGTGGAGGACGGCGGGGAGAGCACCCAGTCGTCGTCACCGCCGCCGAAGGGCGGGCCGCCGGGCTGTGGCCGGCCCGTCTCGTGCGGGAACGCGGGCGGGGCGGGCGGGCCGGACCGGTGGAAGGCCTGCGGGGCACCCGGGTGCGTACCGGGACCGTTGGGACCGCCGGGTCCCCCGGGACCGGCGTTCGGGGTCGGCCGGGGCGGTGGGGGAACCGGCCGTGACGGGTCGCCGCCGAAGCCGGAGGGGCCAGGCGCCCCGTGGCGCTCGTCCCCGAATCCGGGTGGGCCGGAGGGGCCGGGCCGCTCACCGAAGGCCGAGGGGCCGGGACCCCCGGGGCGTTCACCGAACGAGGGCGGGCCGGCAGGACCGGGACCGCCGGGACCCCCGGGGCGTTCACCGAACGAGGGCGGGCCGGAGGGACCAGGGCCCCCGTGGCGCTCGCCCCCGAATCCGGGCGGGCCGGAGGGGCCGGGCCGCTCACCGAAGGCGGACGGACCGGACGGACCGGAGGAATCGGGAGCCCCAGGGGCCCCACCGGCCCCCGGCCGCTCCCCACCGAAACCACCAGGCCCGAAAGCCCCGGAAGGCCCCCCGGTCTCGGCGCCGAACGGCGGCCCCGGCGGGATCGGCTCGGCCGGACGGTTCATCTGCGACGGACGCGAACTCTGGTACTCGTACGAGTCACCGCCCCCGAAGGACGGTGGCGGTCCGGACGGGCGCTGGAACTGCGGGGCCGGCGGGCGCGGTGCCGCGGGGGTGTACGAGGTCGCGGTGTTGGTCAGGAAGTTCCACCGGCACTCCTCGCAGAACGGTGCGCCGCCCTCGCGGGGCGTGCGGCACTGCGGGCAGAGCTCCGGCGGCGCTCCGGGCCGGCCGGTGTCCGGTCCGCCGGACGGGCCGGGCGGCGGAGGGAAGCCGTAGCCGCCGCCCGGGGGCGGCGGAGGGGGTGGAGGCACGGCACCCGCCATGCGGTGACCGCAGACCTCGCACCAGTCGTCGGAACCCGACTGGTGTCCGTTCGGGCAGGTCGGCATGTCGGCGCTTCCCCCTCTCCTGTTCCGGCCGTTTTGACCGGATTTCTCCAACCCCCGGGGGTCGGGCTCGCTTTGTTTCAGATCACTTCTTTACACGAACAGTCTTTGTCGACCTGGTTTCGAGTGTCATCTCGTCGGCCTCCGCGACCTTCGCCTTCAGTCGCACAGTACCTGTCGCCGCGTCGACCACGTCCACCACCTTCGCAAGGAGTTTCGCGGTGTCCGCGTTCCCGGAGGCTCCGGCGAGCTGAACGGCGCGGCCCAGTTTGGCCGTTGCTCCGTCGAAGTCTCCCACTTTGCGCAGCTCCAGCCCTTGCTGGATGACCTGTGCCAGTTCGGCCTGGCCGGTGTAGTGGGCGACCTGAGGGTTGATCGACGTCGAGGCGGCCATGTCGTCGGTCCACACGGCGCGTACCAGACCCTGGGCGCCGAGGTTCTGGGCGGTGCCGTCGGGCTGCGGGACCACCAGGGAGACGCGGGCGGCGAGCATCTCCTGGCCGAGGTGCGCGGCCGGGACCTCGACGCAGAGGTGGTAGTCACGGGACTCGTCTCCCCAGGAACCGGTGGGGTAGTCCCCGGCGCGTGGGCCCGCCTCGGTGCGGCGGCCGGTCAAGTCCTCCACGGTGGGGGCGACTTGCTTGACGAACCTGATCGCCGTGCCGACCGGGGTCCACAGGCGCAGGGCGACGTCCGCGACCTCCTTGCCCATCGCGGTCTCCATCAGCCGCGTGAAGTCGGCGGCGAGTCCGGCCGGGTCGGCGACGATGTCGGCGGTGCCGAGCAGGGCGGAGGCGATGCCTGTGACTTCTTTCACTTCCCAGTCGGTGCCCACGCCCCGGGCGTCGCAGGTGAAGCGCCCGGCACTTGCCTCCAGCGAGGTCCTGAGGTCCTGCGCAGACTCGTGCTCGTTGCGGCCGTCGGTGAGCAGGATGCCGTGCCGGATCGCCACGTCCGCCGAGGACAGCAGCCGGTCGGCGAGCCGCAGCCAGGTTCCGATCGCCGTACCGCCGCCGGCGGCGAGCCTGCGCAGTGCCCCTTTGGCCTGCTCGCGGGTGGTGGCGTCGGCGACGGCGAGCCGGCCGCCGCCCGGGTAGACCTCCTTGGCCACGTGCGTACCGCCGACCACCGCGAAGTGCACGCCGTCGCGCAGTGTGTCGATGGCGGCGGCGGTGGCGTCCCGGGCGTTGCGCATCTTGGTCGGCGGGTAGTCCATCGAACCCGAGCAGTCGACCATGATCGCCACGGCCGCCGACGGGCCCTGCCCCGGCGAGTACAGGTGAGGGGCCGCGACGGCGCTTCCGACGGTGCCGCCGCCGGTCGCGGTCACCGTGACGATCGCGTTGACCTCCCGGCCGCCTTCCGGGAGGTACTCGTTCTGGTACACGTCCACCGAGAACTGCGGCACGTTCGATTTCGAGAAGTTGGCCATACGTACTCAAATCCCCCTTGAACACCCCACGGGAGGTGGGGCGACGACGGAATCGCGGACCGGTCCCCTCCGGTCCGCCCAGCCTTCCCAGGCCTCCGCGCGCGGCCTCAGGCCGATCCTGCCCCCTGCGACGGTGCGGGGAACGGCAGGACGGCCACTGTTACGTTGTCGTGGCCCCCGCCGCCCAGGGCGTGACCGACGAGGACGCGGGCGCCGTGCAGCGGCCGGACCGCCGTGTCGGGCGGCAGGACGCCGGCCATCTCCTCGGCCGCCTCCGCGTAGTTCCACAGGCCGTCCGTGCACACCACCACCACGCCGGGGCGGTCGGGCTTGAAGGAAGCCGTGTGCGGCTCCAGTTCGTAGGCGTCCGCGCCGAGCCAGCCGGTGATGGCGTGGGCGCGCTCGTCGGCGTAGGCCTCGGCCTCGCTCATCAGGCCCGCGGCGACCATCTGCGCGGCCCAGGAGTCGTCCTCGGTGAGCCGGGCGGCCGGCGCGCCGCGGTCCACCGGGACCCAGTAGACGCGGCTGTCGCCGACCCAGCCGACCACCAGCAGACCGGCGGTGACCACGGCGCCGACCAGGGTGCAGGCGGGGGCGTTCTGGTGCGGCTGGTGCTCGCGGGCCGTGGCGGGTTCCTCAGCCAGCGCGTTGACCGCGTGCGAGGCGGCGACGATGGCGTCGTGCATGGCCTGCTGGGGGTGCGTCCCGCGCGGCAGGGCCGCCAGCAGCGACTCGCTGGCCGCGCGGGAGGCGGCCAGGGAGGCGTCGTCCGGCCGGGTCGCCGAGGAGACCCCGTCGCACACGACGGCGACCAGCGCCTCGGAGCCGTCGGGCAGCGCGGTGCGGCCGATGCCGAAGGCGTCCTCGTTGCGGTGGTGGCGCAGACCGCGGTCGCTGACCGCGGCCAGCGGCCCGGTCTCCTGCTCCATGTGGTCGCGTTCGCGCGGCTGGGCGTGCCCGCAGTTCTCGCAGTAGCCGTCGTGGTCGACGCGGCCCGCGCGGCAGGCCACACACACCGTCGCGGGGTCGGCGGACGCCGTGGCGTCGGCGGTGACACGCGGGTCCGGGGCCTGCAGGGCGTACTCCTCGGGCTCCGCCGGCCGGTCGAACCGCACGCCTGTCGCCGAGTGGCCGGGGGCGGCCGGGGGCAGGGGGGAGCCGCCCGGGTCCGTGCCCGGCAGGTCGGCCGGCAGATGCGTCGCGGGGGGTGGGCCGGAACTGCCCGGGCCGGCGGCGCCGGGCCGGCCGGAGGCCTGGGCGGCCGGTGCGGCCCCCGAGCCGTTCATGGTGAGGGTCGGGTTGTCGTCCGGCCGTGGCGGCACGGCGGACAGGTCGTATCCGCACGCACCGCAGAAACGGTCACCCGACTCGAGCGGTTCCTCGCAGCTCGGGCAGGCGGACAGCTGGGGCATCTGCGACATCAACTACACCCATGTCCGGGGGCGGTAACGGTTGGCACGTTCCACCAGGTCGATCCTCTCTTCGCCGCCCCGCGCCAGGCGGGCCAGCGTGCGGTACGAACGCTCCAGGCCGAAGCGCAGCCCGCGTTCGTCCAGGCCGCTGCCGAGCAGCGTCCGCCCCCCGGCGGTGTGAGGGGCAGAATCCTGGCCACCGGAGAGTATCCAGTCCAGGGCACTGCCGAGCACCTCCGTGGCCAACTGCTCCCGCCGGGTCGGGTCCAGACCGTACGCGTCCAGCGCCTCGACCTGCCCGGCGGCGGCGGTCAGATCCTCCAGGAAGGGTACGTCGCCGGGGGCGGCCGTCCGCTGCCGGAGCCGGGCCCGCACGGCGGCCACGCGGGCGGCCGTGTAGTGGATGGACGACTCCGGCACCGACTCCAGGGTACGCACGGCGCCGTGCCGGTCGCCGGTGGCGAGCTGGACGCGGGCCAGCCCGAACGCGGCGCTCACGAAGCCGGGGTCGGTCGTCCACACCAGGCGGTAGTACTCGGCGGCGTTGTCCAGCTGGCCGAGCACCTCCGCGCACAGGGCGAGGGCCAGCTTGGGAGCGGTCTCGCCGGGGAAGGCGTCGTAGATCGCGTCGAAGGCGAGGGCGGCGCCCTCGTGGTCGCCGGTGGCCAGCGCGGCCACCCCGCGGTACCAGACGACCCGCCAGTCGTCGGGTTGCTCCTCCTCCAGCGCGCGCAGGGCGTCCAGCGCGGCCTCGGAGTCGCCGCTCTCCAGCCACGCCCGGATCTGGCGGAGCCGGGTCTCCACCGAGGGAACGGGCGCGGCGGCGAGGGCGCCGAGCAGCTCGGCCGCCGCGGTGGCCATCAGCCCGGCCAGGAAACCGGCGTTGGGATCGCCCGGGTCGACGCGGGGCACGGGCAGGGCGAGGGCGGCGGCACCGGTGCCGACGGGCTTGACCACGCCGGTCCCGCCGGTGACGGCGTGCAGGGCGCCCCCGGCCGGGAGCGGCCCCCCGGCGGTGGTCCCGGTCACGGGCGTGGCCCGGCGTGCGGTCCCCACGCGTGCACCGAGCCGCGACACCTCGCCCGCCGAGCGCGGGAACAACTCCGTGTCCGTCACCCGTACTTCCGGTCCGAACAACGTCGAGAGCGCGGGCCGCGCCCGCCCCGTCTGCAGGGACACGACCTCCCGCAGCACGCCCGTCAGCTGCTCCGACATCTCCTGCGCGGAGGCGAACCGCCGGGCCGGGTCGGGGTCGGTGGCGCGGACCAGGAGCCGGTAGAACGACTCGTACTGCCGGAAGACCTCGATGTGGTCGGGGTCGGGCAGGGAGTCGGCGAACACGTTCGTGTAGCCCTGGAAGTCGAAGGTCAGGACGGCGAGCGTGCGGCCCACCGTGTAGAGGTCGGACGCCACCGACGGGCCGGCCTCCGCGACCTCCGGCGCCTGGTAGCCCACCGTGCCGTAGATCGCCGACTCGTCGTCGTCCATGCGGCGCACCGCGCCCATGTCGATCAGCTTGAGCTGGTCCTCGGTCTGGATGGCGTTGTCGACCTTGAAGTCGCAGTAGAGCAGATTGCGGCTGTGCAGGTGGCCGAGGGCCTCCAGCGCCTCGATGCCGTACGCGCACGCCTGCTCCACCGGCAGCGGGTCGCGCCGCCCCCCGGGCGTGCGGCGGGCGTTGGCGATCTCCTTGAGGGACTTGCCGCCGACGTACTCCATGACGATGTACCCGTCGAGGGAGCCGGTGCGCTGGTCGAGGTGCTCGACGAAGTTGTAGATCCGCACGATGTTGGCGTGCTCGATCTCCGCGAGGAACCGCCGCTCGGAGATCGCGGCGGCCATCGCGTCCTGGTCGCCGGTGTCCAGCAGGCCCTTGAGCACCACCCACCGGTCGGAGACCGCGCGGTCGACGGCGAGGTAGATCCAGCCCAGCCCGCCGTGCGCGAGGCAGCCCGCCACCTCGTACTGGCCGTGCACGATGTCGCCGGAGGTCAGCTTCGGCACGAACGAGTAGGGGTGCCCGCACTTGGTGCAGAAGCCCTCCGTGCGCCCGGGGCGGTCACCGCGGCCGCGGCCCACCGGCGCCCCGCAGTCCGACCGCGAGCAGAACCGCTTCCGCTCCGGCACCTCAGGGTTGTCCAGCACCATCGAGCGCGGGTCGGGCCGCGGCACCTGCGGCACCTGCACCAGGCCCGCGCCCAGCCGCCCGCGGGTCGAGGAGCCGGCGGTGGAGCCGGAGCTGCGCACCGAGACCGAGCGGTTCGAGGACCGGCCCGACAGCGAGCGGGAGAGGCGTCCCGACACGGAGCGCCGGGACTTGGACGACTGCGACGACGTACGGGAGCTGCCGCGGGAGCCTGAGCGGGAACTGCCGCTCGCCGCCGAGCCCTTGCCGCCACCGGTGGCACCGGTCGGCGGGGAGCCGACCATGCCGTTGGCGGACACCACCGGGGCCAGGCCGCAGGTGTCGCAGTACAGCTCACCGCCGCCGACGTCCTCGTAGCCGCCCCCGCAGCCCGGCCGCTGACAGCTGTGCTGTGCCTGACTCATGACGGCGACTCCCCCCGGCGCTCCTGGAACTCGGGCGGACCGCTCTGCTGCGGCACCCGCGGTGCGGTGCCCAGCACTTCGGCCGCCGCGTGCTGGTAGCGCAGCACGGCCTGCTCGGCGACCCGCAGGTCGCAGGGCGCGCTCCACAGCATCCGGCGGGCCGCGTCGTACCGCTCGATCAGCAGCGGGTCCTCCGCCAGGCCGTGCCGGGCGATCTTCGCCCTGTACGCGTCGAGCCGGCCGCGCAGCTCGGCGCGGACCGCGAGCGGCGCGGTGACCGCCGTCAACGACTCGCGGGCGCGAAGCAGTTCGTCCTCCGCCTTCTGCTCCAGGGACTCCAGGAGCGGGGACAGGCGGTGCCACTGGGCCTGCCTGCGGTACTCGGCGGCCGTCGCCAGCTGCTCCTGCAGCACGGTGGGCGGGCCGCCGACCACCGGCACCTCCGTGGCGGCGATCTTCGCGAGCACCTCCCCGCGCGCGGTGCGCGCCTCGGCGAGGGTGCGGTCCGCACGCGAGAGCACGTCCCGCAGCTTCACCAGCCGCTGCTCGGCGTCCTTGCGCACGGCGAGCACGGCGTCGATCTCCCGGCGCACCTCCTCCAGGGCGCGCGCCTCCCGGTCGTACACCTTGGTGTCCGGCCTGCCGCCGCCCGGTGCCGAACTTCCCTCGGCACGCAGCCAGAAGGCCAGCGGGTCGGACACCACCTGCTCGCGCAGCCGGGTCAGGGTGCGGGTGATGCGCTCCAGGTCGTCCCCCGCGGGATGCTCGCCGGGGCGCACGCCGACGGAGTGCGCGAGCCTGCGGGTGCGCTGGAGTTCGGCGGCGAGCAGATCGATCCGGGCGGGCAGCGCCGACCAGACCGCGTCGGCTGCCACGACCATGTCCAGCGCCCCGGCGTACAGCTCGTTCATCCGTTCCACGAGCGTGACCAGGGTGAATCTTTCGCTGAGCTTGCGCGAGCCGGGCAGCGTCGGCGCGTTCGCCGTCGCGGCGGCGCCGCCGGGAACCGTGACGGACTCGCCGCGCAGCAGGTCGGTCAGCTCCACCAGGTCCTCGCGGCTGGACCAGCGGCGGCGGGAGCGGATGTCACGGGCGGTGCGCAGCGCGTCGCTGTACGCGTCGAAGTACGCCCACAGCAGGGAGATCGACGCCTCCGTGGCCGCCCAGCGCTCCTTGGTGGTGCCGGTCAGCTCGGCGCCTTCGAGGAGGCGGCGGCCCGCGTGGTCCTGGAGGGCGAACAGCGAGGTCTCGATCGCCTCGTGCTCCGCGCCCAGCCGCGCCAGCGCACGGTCCACCTCGTCCCGGTCCATCGCAGGACCGGAGGCTCCCGTGCCGCCCATCGATCACCTCTCGTCTGCTGGTCCGTGCTGCCGCTTCGCTGCCGGACGGTCACCTGTAACGCGGCGCCGGCGGGGTCGCCGACTCCGAGTCCCTACCCAGCGTCGGGGACAGCCACTTGTCGTACGAGGCCTTCCAGCCGCCGTCCGAGCGGTAGTCCGCCAGTATGCGGTTGACCCGGCGTACCAGATCGCCGGCGTCCTTCTTCATCGCCACGCCGTAGTACTCCGTGGTGAACCGGTCGCCCTTCAGCTCCACCGTCGGGTCCTGCGCGGCCTGGCTCGCGGCGAGCGCGCCGTCCGTCACCACCGCGTCCACCTCGCCGAGTTGGAGCCGGACCAGGCAGTCGAGCTGGTTGGGCACGGTGGTGGAGATGTCGGCGGAGGCGGGCAGCTTGCCGGACCTGCGGTCCGCCGCCAGGTTGTCGTACGCCGTCGAACCGGCCGCCGAGCAGATCCGCTTGCCGGCGAGCGTGTCGTCGTAGCCCGTGACCGGTGAGGAGTTGGGCGCGAGGACCTGCTGGCCGGTGAGGAAGTACGGCGCGGAGAAGGCGACCTCCTCCAGCCGGGAGCAGGTGATCGTCATGGTGCGCACCACCATGTCGACCTGGCCGCTGCGGATCGCGGGGATGCGCTGGTTGGTGGGGATGGCCTTGAAGCGGATCCGGTCCGGGTCGCCGAGCAGCTCCTGCGCGATCCGGCGGGCCAGGTCGATGTCGAAGCCCTCCAGCCCGACGTCCCGGGCGGCCGAGTTGGGGTCGCGGTAGCCCCAGCGGTAGCTGTTCTGGTCCACGCCGACCGAGACGTAGCCGCGCTGTTTGACGGCCGCGATCGTGTCGCCCTCGGCGCCGGACGGGGGCAGGCTGCGGTCCTGGGGGTTCTCGCACGTCTCGGCCTTGGCCTGCCGGCCGTCGGCCACGCCGGGGCCGCCGACGCCCGTGCTGCCGTCGCCGTGCGGCCGTGTGTGCGGCAGCAGCAGCGCGAAGGCCACGGCGAGGGCGCAGACGACCGCCATGGCGCCCACGCCGCCCCAGCCCTTCAGGCTGGCCCGCAAACGTCGTGCAGGCATCGTCACGCCCCCTTTCACCGGTACTCCGAAAGCCTGCGGCCGATGCCCAGCAGCGCGCCCGCCGCGCCCAGCACCGCGAGCACGGCCGCGCCGGCCGGCAGCCCGGTCATCGCGTTCCGGCCGGCGCCCGCGGACTGCTCGAACTCCAGCTTCTCGTGCTCCAGGGCAGTCTCCAGGCTGCGGTCGACGCTGTCGAAGCACTCGCCGGTCGGTTCTTCGCTCTTCGCACCGATGATCTTGCTCAGCGCCGCTTGGTAGTCACCCGCGTCGTCGGCGTCCCGGGCCTGCTGGTGCCGCTCCTGCCAGACCTCCATGCTGCCCGCGGCGGTCCGCACGGGCTGCCGGCCCGCCTGGTCGTCGGCGAGGTCCTTCGCGGCGGCGAGATGCGCGGCGAGGTCCTTCATCGACGCCTGGAAGGCCACGTCGAACCTGTCCTTGAACTCGCCGCCCACCTCGACCGTCTCGGCGCCCCGGCTGACCAGTGTGAGGTTCTCGTTGCCGCGTGCCTTCAGAGAGGCGATCCGGGCGTCGTGCAGCACGTTCAGGGAGCGGACGCCGTGGTCGTAGGAGTCGTTCAGGCCGGCGCGGGCCACGCTGTGGCCGACGACCAGCCAGAGCAGCACGGCCGTCGTGGTGGCGGTGGCGGCGACCAGGCCGTGGTTCAGGACCCGGTTCGTCCGGACGAACGAGCGGTGCTGGGCCCAGGCGAGGGCGCCCAGGGCGAGCAGGCCGAGGGCGATCGCCGCCCAGGGGTAGGGCGTCGCGTCCGCGTAGTCGGCGCGCAGCCGCTCGTTCTCCGACTTGTAGAGGTCCTCGGCCGCCGGGAGCATCTCGGTCTGCATCGTGTCGTTGGCGTACCGCAGGTAGGCGCCGCCGAGCGGATAGCCCTGGCGGTTGTTGGCACGGGCGCGCTCGATGAGGCCCTTGTACTCGGGCAGGAGCCGGTTGAGTCTGGTGATCGTCTCCGCCGCACGGGAGTCCGGGTCGGAGTTGCCGGCCGCCAGGACGAGCTTGTCGGCCGCGGTGCGGATGTCCTTCTCGTACCGCTCGCGGGACGCCTTCGTCTCCTGTCCGCCGGCCAGGAAGCCGCTGGAGGCGGCCGTGTTGGCGTCGGCCAGGGAGCGGTAGATGTCGGCCGCGGCGGAGCTGAGGGGCTGGCTGTTGTTCAGCACGTCGTCGGCGGCGGCCGCACGGTCCGTGGCCTGCCAGGCGGACACGGCGCCGAACGCCACGACCAGCAGGGCGAGGAGGGCGCCGATGATGCGCAGCCGCCCCGGCTCCGTGGTCGCGGCCGCGCGCAGCCGCTCCACGCCCTCGGCGAACGCCGTACGGCGTGGGGCGAGGGCGGCCGGCGCCGGTCCGGGCGGGGGGAGTTCGGGCGAGGGCTGCCGGCGTGGCACGGTGGGCTGGGTGGGCACGCCCGGCGCCGGTGGCGCCGCGCTGCCCTTCGGCGGTTGTGTCACTCCTGACCTCCCCCGTGGTCATCCGTCGCCGCAAGTATCGCTGCCGGGACCGACATCCGCACCGGCCTTGCGTGGATCTTGGTGGTTCGCGCGTCCCGCAGCACCCCCCGCCCATGAATACGCCGGTGGAATCGGTTCGGTTCCCGTGGAACCCGGCGACGTGCGTGCCCCTGGCGCGCCCCCTCGCGCCCCTCAGCCCCCGAAGTGGGCCCGCACCCGCTCCCGCACCTCCGCGGCCACCACCCCCAGCCGGTCCAGGCCCAGCAGCGCCGCCCCGAGGACCGGACTCGCCGTCACCACCCGGGGGACCGCCTTCGGAGCCCGTTCCGCCAGCAGGTCGCGGACCCGGTCGTCGAGTTGTGGATGACGCGCCGCCAGTACGCTGCCCCCCAGCAGCACCGGCGTCTCCTCGTCCAGCAGGTCCAGCCGGGACAGGGCGACCGTCGCCATGCTCACGACCTCCTCGGCCTGCCGGTCGACGAGAGCGCGGGCCACCGGGTCGCCGGCGGCTGCGGTGGCGAAGAGGACCGGCGTCAGTTCGTGCCGCCGGAGCAGCGGAACCTGCTCCAGATGGAGCGCCTCGATCAGCGCGTACATGGAGTCGAAGCCGAAGTGCGCGGGCAGGGTCCGCGCCAGCTCGGTCGGCCCGCCGCGCCCGTCCTCCGCGCGGGCCGCGTGGTACAGCGCGTCGTGGGCCAGTCCCCAGCCCCCGCCCCAGTCCCCGGAGATGCGTCCGACCGCCGGGAACCGCGCGGTGCGTCCGTCGGGCCGCATGCCGACGCAGTTGATGCCCGCGCCGCACACCACCGCGACGCCGCGCGGCTCGGTCACCCCGGCCCGCAGGATCGCGAAGGTGTCGTTGCGGACGTCGACGGTCGCGCCCCACGCGCGCGCGTGCAGCGCGTTCGCCAGACGCTCCTCCTCCACGGGGAAGTCGGCGTTGGCGAGGCAGGCCGAGACATGCGCGACGGAGGTGACCCCGGACGCGGCGAAGACCCGCTCCACCGCCTCGGCGACGACGTCCGTGGCCGCCTCGACCCCCACGGTGGGCGGCCGGAACCCGCCGCCGCGCGCGGTGGCGAGCACGCTTCCGTCGGCCGCCACCACCGCGACGTCCGTCTTGCTGTTGCCCGCGTCGACGGCGAGGACACGTGCGGTCAGGCCCACGCGAGGTGCTCCCGGTTGTGTGCGATCAGCTGGTCGGTGAGGGTGCCGGCGTACTCGTACTGGCCGACGAGGGGATGCGCGAGGAGCGCCCGGAAGACCCGCTCCCGGCCGCCGCGCAGCGCCGCGTCCAGAGCCAGGTCCTCGTACGCCGTCACGCTCGCCATCAGTCCCGCGTACAGCGGGTCCACCGTGGCCACCGGCAGCGGCGCCGGGCCCTTGCCCGCGCCCACCGCGGCCTGCACCTCGATCACCGCGTCGTCCGGCAGGAAGGGCAGCGTGCCCCGGTTGTACGTGTTCACCACCTGGTGCGGGCTCCCGGCGCCGCACAGCAGTGCCGCCGCCAGGTCCACGGCCGCCTCCGAGTAGAAGGCGCCGCCCCGCCTGGCCAGCAGCTCCGGCTTCTCGTCGAGTGCCGGATCGCCGTACATCCGCAGCAGCTCCCGCTCCATGGCGGCGACTTCCTCGGCCCGGGACGGCTTGGTGCGCTGCTCGCGCACCACTTCGTCGTGCGCGTAGTAGTAGCGCAGGTAGTACGACGGGAACACGCCCAGGCGGTCCAGCAGTTCGCGCGGCAGGCGCAGGTCCGCGGCGATCGTGTCGCCGTGCTCGGTGAGCAGCTTGGGCAGGACGTCCTCTCCTGCCAGCCGGACGCCGGTCTCCCAGGTGAGGTGGTTGAGGCCCACGTGGTCGAGGTGGACGTCGGCCGGGGCGGCCCCGAGCAGCGCCGCGAACTTCCGTTGCAGGCCGATCGCCACGTTGCACAGCCCGACCGCCTTGTGCCCGGCCTGGAGCAGGGCGCGGGTGACGATGCCGACCGGGTTGGTGAAGTCGATGATCCAGGCGTCCGGGCTGGTGCGCCGTACCCGCTCGGCGATGTCGAGCACCACCGGCACCGTGCGCAGCGCCTTCGCCAGGCCGCCCGCGCCGGTGGTCTCCTGGCCCACGCAGCCGCACTCCAGCGGCCACGTCTCGTCCTGCTGCCGGGCCGCCTGGCCGCCGACGCGCAGCTGGAGCAGCACCGCGTCGGCGCCCTCGACGCCGGCGTCCAGGTCGGCGGTGGTGACCACCCGGCCGGCGTGCCCCTGGCGGGCGAAGATCCGCCGGGCCAGGCCGCCCACCAGCTCCAGGCGGTCGGCCGCGGGGTCGACCAGCACCAGCTCCTCGACGGGCAGGGTGTCCCGCAGGCGGGCGAAGCCGTCGACGAGTTCGGGGGTGTAGGTCGAACCGCCGCCGACCACGGTGAGTTTCATCTGTCCAGTCAACCCTTCACTCCGGTGAGCGTGACGCCCTCGACGAACGCCTTCTGGGCGAAGAAGAACACGAGGATCACAGGGGCCATGACCAGCACGGTCGCGGCCATGGTGAGGTTCCAGTCGGTGTGGTGCGCGCCCTTGAACGACTCCAGGCCGTAGGACAGGGGCCAGGCGCCCGGGTTCTCGGAGGCGTAGATCTGCGGGCCGAAGTAGTCGTTCCACGCGTAGAAGAACTGGAAAAGTGCCACGGCGGCCACGCCCGGTCTGGCCATCGGCAGGACGACCCTGAGCAGCGTCCGCAGTTCCCCGCAGCCGTCCACCCGCGCCGCGTCCAGGTACTCGTCGGGAATGGTCATCAGGAACTGGCGCAGCAGGAAGACGGAGAACGCGTCCCCGAAGGCCATCGGGATCAGCAGCGGCCACAGTGTGCCGTCGCCTCGTACTGCTCCTTCGGCACGTCGGGCAGGGCGGCCATGAAGATGACCATCAGGTCGCCGATGCCTCACAGGGCGAGCAGCGTGAGCGCCGGTTCGGACCAGCCCGGGTCGGCGAACCAGGCGGGGCCCAGGGCGTTGTCGCCGCCCGCGCGCAGAGCCTGGTTGATCTTGTCCTCGGTCATGTTGCCGACGACCTCCACCTCGATGTGCGGGTGGGCCTTCCCGAAGCCGGCGATCAGCGACTTCACGGCCGCGACCTCGGAGGGGGCGCTCCAGGCGTGCCAGAAGGTGAGGGTGATGGCCCGGGAGGGATCGTCGTCCGCGCCGGAGGAGGACTGGCCGGTACACGCGGTCGCGAGGAGGACGGTGACGGCGGACGGCTATGGAGACGGTGACGTGCGTGGCTGCTTTTCGGGACTTTCCGGGCATGGCGAAGCCTCCCAGGACAGGGGACGAGGAAAGGGGCCGGGTCGGGGCGCAGCTCAGCGTGAGGTGTCGAAGACCTCGTCGCGGGTGGTGGCGAGGGCGCTCTCCAGGGCGCCGCGCAGGACGGGATGTTCGCGTACGTCGCCGAGGACGAGCCGGGGCCGCGCGGCCGCCAGCTCGGCCAGCTCGGCCTGCACCAGGGCGCGCAGTGTCTCGCCGCCGGAGGTGAGGGAGGTGCCGCTGAGGACGACGAGCTCGGGGTCGAGGACGGAGACGAGGGAGGCGAGACCGGTGGCGAGGCGTGTGGCGTAGGTGTGCAGGAGGCGGCGGTGGGGGTCGCCGTCGGAGTACGAGCTGTGGGTGCCGGGGGTGCCGGGGGTGCCGGGGGTGCCGGGGGTGCCGGGGGTGCCGGGGGTGCCGGGGGTGCCGGGGGTGCCGGGGGTGCCGGGGGTGCCGTCGGGGTGCGTGCCGGGGGTGCCGTCGGCCGGGGGTGTACGGCGGCCGGAGCCGGCGTCGGCTCGGCCCGTACGGGGGTCGGGGTCCGCGTCGCGGTGCCGTACGCCGCGCCCCGAACCCTCGTCGGCCTGCCGCATGCCCCGCCCGGAGTCCCCGCCGGGCCGCCGCGTACCGCGCCCGAGGTCCCCGCCGACACCGCTCCCCTCGGCGCCGTACCGCTCGGCCGCGCGAGCCAGCAGCGTGGCGGCGGCCTCGGTGTACGGGCCCGAGGGGACGTTCGGGACGCCGAGGTCGCGGGCGAGCGCGGGGAGGGCCTGGGAGCCGGCCAGCTCCTGGTAGCCGCCGCTGTTGGCCTTGGTGACCTGGCGGACCAGGGGCGCGCCCGGGACGGGCAGGAAGCCGACCTCGCCGGCGCCGCCGGTCCAGCCGCGGTGCAGCCGGCCGCCGAGTACGAGGGCGGCGCCGAGGCCGCCCTCGTTCCACAGCAGAACGAAGTCGCCGTGCCCGCGGGCGGCGCCGAGCCGCTGCTCGGCGACGGCGACGAGGTTGACGTCGTTCTCGTACTCCACCGGCATCGGCAGCGCGGCGGCGAGTTCGTCGAGGAGGGTGGGGGAGTGCCAGCCCGGCAGGTGCGAGGCGTAGCGCAGCCGTCCGGTGTTCGGGTCGAAGGCGCCCGGTGTGCCGATGACGAGCCGGTGGACGTCGTCCCGTGCCAGCCCGGCGGCCTTCACGGCGCCGTCGAGTGCGTCGGTGACCTGGCGTACGACGGGCCGGGCAGGCCGCCGGCCGGGGGTGGGGACCTCGTACGTGCCGACCGTGCGGCCCGTGATGTCGGCGACGGCGGCGAGGATGCGCTGGGGGGTGACGTCGAGGCCGGCGGCGTGGGCGGCGGCCGGGTTGACGGCGTAGAGCTGGGCGCTCGGGCCCGGGCGTCCCTCGCTCGTCCCCGTCACCAGCACCAGCCCGGCGGCCTCCAGCCGGGCCAGCAGTTGCGAGGCGGTCGGCTTGGACAGGCCGGTGAGCTTGCCGATCCGGGTGCGGGAGAGCGGGCCGTGCTCCAGGAGCAGGTCCAGGGCGGCACGGTCGTTCATGGCGCGCAGGACGCGGGGGGTGCCCGGGGTACCGGCGGTTCCCGCCATGGGCGCGACACCTGCCTTTCGGCCGCTCGGCTTGGCATCGGGCGAGACGCCCGCCACTGTTAGGAAGGTTTCCTGTCTGCTGGCAGGACCGTAGGCCCGGCGCGAAGGGGCGTCAAGAGCGCACGCCCCGGGCAACGGAGTCGTTACCTGCGGGGCGTGAGGAAGCTGACGGCGCGGTCGCCGGGGAGGCGTGGTGGCCGGGGTGGGGCAGCGGCCGGCCGGGGAAGCGGCTCACCGGGGCCGGCCTCGTCGTCGGTCGCCCGGCGGGCGGCCCCTCACACGAACGAGCGTGCCCGGCCGTTGCGCTACTTCGTCGTGCTCGTCGGCGGCGTGATCGGGGACGCCGCGACCGCCTGCGGAGAGGTGGTGCTCGCGAACGCCGACGGGGCCGACATCCCCGCCGTCGGGTCCGCCGGCGACTCCTCGTGCTGCACGGGCAGGCCGCCGACGATGCGGATGCCCTCCTGGTCGAAGCGCCGCTTGATGCGCCACCGCAGCTCGCGTTCGATCGTGAGGGCCTTGCCCGGCATGGTCCTGGCGGAGACGCGCACGACCATCGAGTCGAGCAGGACGCTGTCCAGGCCGAGGGTCTCGACCGGGCCCCAGAGCATCTCGTTCCAGGGGTCCTCCTTGCTCAGCGCCTCGCCGACCTCGCCGAGCACGGCCTTGACGCGGTCGAGGTCCTCGCAGGGGCGCACGGTGACGTCCACGCCGGCCGTGGCCCAGCCCTGGGAGAGGTTGCCGACCCGCTTGACCTCGCCGTTGCGGACGTACCAGATCTCGCCGTTGTCGCCCCGCAGCTTCGTCACGCGCAGGCCCACCTCGATGACCTCGCCGGACGCGACGCCCGCGTCGATCGAGTCGCCCACGCCGTACTGGTCCTCGAGGATCATGAACACGCCGGACAGGAAGTCCGTGACGAGGTTGCGGGCGCCGAAACCGATCGCCACGCCCGCCACACCCGCGGAGGCCAGCAGCGGCGCCAGATTGATCTGGAACGTGGACAGGACCATCAGGGCGGCCGTACCGAGGATGACGAAGCTCGCCACCGAGCGCAGCACCGAGCCGATCGCCTGGGAGCGCTGACGGCGGCGCTCCACGTTCACCAGCAGGCCGCCGATCGCCGAACCGTCCACCGACTGCGCGGTACGGCTCATGCGGTCCATCAGCTTGGTGATCGCCCGCCGCACGATCACCCGCAGCACCACCGCGATCACCACGATCAGCAGCACCCGCAGCCCGATCGCGAGCCACGTCGACCAGTTCTCCTCCACCCAGCCGGCGGCGTTCGACGCGCCCTGCTGGGCGTCCTGGAGGGAGGGCACGGAGGGTGCCGTCCCGGACGGGGAAGGTGAGGGTGACGGTCCGGCGGCCGGCAGGGCGGGCAGGGACGACACGGCGGGAACCTCCAGGTGCAACGGTCCGCCCCCGGTACGGCGGCCAGGTCCAAGGCCACGAACGGGTCACCGGACGGGCGGAGCAACCACACTATCGGGGCACCGTGTGTGGATCGTTGCGCTGTTCGAGGGAGGAACGATGCCCCCCGGGGATGTACAGATCAGACGAACAGCAGGTGAGGAGAACAGTCCGGCGAGAAGGGGGAGGAAATGGCCGGGAGCCTGGGGAGGAAGCTGATGTGGTCGAAAACACTCCCAGCCCGTTACCGGGACATGGTGGCGCTTTCACCAGGCATGAGGGGAGACTGACTGCAGATCGTCCCGGCGCGAGCCACGCGCCGCCGGCGTACAAGGAGGCATCCGTGCCGCATGTCCTGGTCCTCAACGCGTCGTACGAGCCGCTCGGCGTCGTACCGCTCCGCCGCGCGCTCATCCTCGTCCTCGAGAACAAGGCCGTATGCCTCGAGGAGTCCGGCGCCTATCTGCACAGCGCGACCGTCACAGTCCCCGCACCCAGCGTGGTCCGGCTCAAACGATTCGTCCGGGTTCCCTATCGGGGGCCCGTTCCACTGACCCGCCGCGCGCTCTTCGCCCGCGACGGGGGCCGGTGCATGTACTGCGGTGGCGTCGCAACCAGCGTCGACCACGTCATCCCGCGCAGCCGCGGGGGCAAGCACGTCTGGGACAACGTGGTGGCGTCCTGCCGCCGCTGCAACCACGTGAAGGCCGACCGTCATCTCGGCGAGATCGGCTGGCGGCTGCGCCACAAACCCGCCCCACCCACCGGCCTGGCCTGGCGCATCATCGGGACCGGGCATAGGGACCCGCGCTGGCTGCCGTACTTGCAGCCGTACGGCGCGGACGACGCCATGGCCCGGATCGACGGCATTTCCGCCTGACGATCCGGGCTTTCGCATGTCCCGGGCAGGGTGCCCGAACGGGACCGGGGAGCTTCCCGCCCACCCCGGTCCCGCGGCCGCGCGTGCCGGGAGGTGCCAGGCGTACCTCAGCTCGGGATGGGGCATCGCTTCCGGCGGCACCCGTCCCCGCCGCCACCACGACGAGCGCCGGCGCGACCGCCCGCCGTCCCTGCCGCCGCCGCGCAGCCCTCCTCGCCGTCGCCGGTCCGGTCCGTTCTTTCCATGTCCGCGTCAGGGAGGGGAACGGCCCACCATCGAGGAGAGGAGTGTCACCGACAGTGGCCGTTATGTGTGGATTGCCGGGACCTGGAGAGAGCGTGTGCGCACGGAATGTGATGACAACGACCTTCTTCGCCGTGAGGGCGTCTGGCCTCGCGCTCACTGGGTAGGGCTGCGATGACCCACCCGAACCGACAAGGAGGCTCCCGTGGCCGCATCGGCACACCTGCTGCTGTCCGCCCTCTCCGACGACACGCCCCGCACCGGGGGCGGTGCCCGCTCGAAACGCACCTCCCCGCCCCGGAACACGCACCGCTCCAAACGCACGCCGTTCCCGCGCCAGGCGGTGCAGTCCGCCGACCGGGACCCTGTGAGGGAGCACGCGGGCGACCCGGATCTGGCGCATGTGTGCGTCTTCAGCGCGGAAGGCGCCTGCACCGAGGCCCCCCTGACCAGCGAACCCCCGTTGCCCGACGCCGAGCCCCTCACCAGCGAGCCGCCGCTCGCCGCCCCGGACGCCGACTTCTCGAGGCCGTAGATGACCCGAGCCCGGACGCAGGCCGCGCAGGGCCGTGGAAGACCGCGCCGTGGATGTCGGGGGAGGGGGACCCGTGGATGACCGCGCCGTGGATGTCGGGGGAGGGGGACCCGTGGATGACCGCGCCGTGGATGTCTGGGGAGGGGACCCGTGGATGACCGCGCCGTGGACGCCTCCGGTGGGGGGCCTGCGGGTGATCGCACCGTGGATGCCTGCGGTGGGAGTCCCACCAGTGAGCGCACCGAAGACGTCGGCCGTGTCAGGCCCGCGGGTGACCGCACAGCGGACGTCGGCCGTGCGAGGTCGCCGATGACCGTCCCCCGGCCGGACGAAACCCCCGCGGAGGAGCTGTGCCGGCTTGCCGAGTCGTACGGCGTCGCCCCGTCCTACAGCCCGTCCCCGGGCCGTACGGTCGCCGCCTCGGCCGCCGCGCTCACCCGGACCCTTGCCGCGCTCGGTGTCGACGCGGGCACGCCCGAGGCCACCCGCGCCGCGCTCGCCGCCCGCCGCACGGAACTGCGTGAGCGGCTGCTGCCGCCGACCGTCGTGGGCTGGGGCGGCGCCGCGCCGGACGCTCTCGCCGGGCTGCCCGAGGGCACCCGGCTGCGGGTCGAGACCGAGCAGGGCGAGACCCGCGAGTCCGCCGAGCACCTGCCGCCCGGCGTCCACCGCCTCACCGTCACCGCCCCCGACGGCCGCGCCGCCGACGCCCATCTGATCGCCGCCCCGTCCCGGCTGCCCACACCGGCGGCGCGCTCGTACGGACTGCTGGTCCAGCTCTACTCCCTGCTGTCGAAACGCTCCTGGGGCATGGGCGACCTCGGCGACCTCGGCGAACTCGCCGCCTGGGCCGGGCGTTCCCTCGGCGCCGGGTTCATCCAGGTCAACCCGCTGCACGCGGCCGTGCCCGGTGCGCCCACCGACCCCTCCCCGTACCGCCCCTCCTCCCGCCGCTTCCCCGACCCCGCGCATCTGCGCGTCGAGGCCGTCCCCGAGTACGCCTACGCCGGCGACCGTGAGCGGGTGCGCGCCCTCGCCGAACGGGCCGAACGGCTGCGGGAGGCGGTACTGGAAAAGGGTGCGCTGATCGACCGGGACGCCGTGTGGGAGCTGAAGCGACAGGCGCTGGAGCTGGCGGGCGAGGTCCCCCTCGGCCCCGGCAGGCGCGCCGCCTACTGCGACTACCTCGCCGAACAGGGCGAGGCCCTGGAGGACCACGCCACCTGGTGCGCCCTGGCCGAGGCGCACGGGCCCGAGTGGCACACCTGGCCGGACGGACTGCGGGACCCGCGGTCAGCCGAAACCGCGCGTGCCCGGCGGGAGTTGATGCACCGCGTCGACTTCCACTCCCGGCTCGCCTGGCTCACGGACGCCCAGCTCGTCGCCGCCCAGCGCACCGCGCGGGAGGCGGGGATGCCGGTCGGGATCGTGCACGACCTCGCGGTCGGCGTGCATCCCGGGGGCGCCGACGCCTGGGCGCAGCAGCGGTACTTCGCCGCCGGGATGTCCGTGGGCGCGCCACCGGACGCCTTCAACGCCCGCGGCCAGGACTGGGGCCTGCCGCCCTGGCGCCCGGACCGGCTGGCCGAGTCCGGGTACGCGCCCTTCCGTGGCCTGCTCCGAGGTCTGTTCCGCTACGCGGGCGCGCTCCGCATCGACCATGTCATGGGCCTGTTCCGGCTGTGGTGGGTGCCGGTGGGGCTGCCGCCCACGGAGGGGACGTACGTCCGCTACGACGCCGAGGCCATGCTGGCCGTGCTGGTGCTGGAGGCCTCACGGGCCGGGGCGATGGTGATCGGCGAGGACCTGGGGACCGTGGAGCCGGGCGTCCGTGAGGCTCTGCGCGAGCGGGGGGTGTTCGGCACCTCGGTGCTGTGGTTCGAGCGGGACTGGGCGGGCGACGGCCGCCCCCTGCCGCCGGACAGCTGGCGCGCCGACTGCCTGGCCACCGCCACCACCCACGACCTGCCGCCCACCGCGGCCCGGCTCACCGGCGAGCACGTCGAACTCCGGGACCGGCTCGGCCTCCTCGCCGGCTCGCTGGACGCCGAACGCGCGGCGGCCGCCGCCGACACGGGGGAGTGGCTCGCCCTGCTCACCCGGCTCGGCCTGCTGCGGGGCACGGGCGGAGGCCGGGGAGCGGGAGAGGAGGAGGCCGAGGTCCAGGCCGTCCACCGCTACCTGCTGCGCACGCCGGCCCGGATGATCGGCGTATGGCTGCCGGACGGCGTGGGGGACCGGCGGCCGCAGAACCTGCCCGGGACGTGGGACGAGTATCCGAACTGGCGGCTGCCGATCGCCGACGCGGCGGGCCGGGCGGTGACCCTGGAGCAGCTGGCGTCCTCGGCGCGGCTGCGCTCGCTGATGGAGGTCCTCAGGGCGGAGAGGGACGACGCCGGACGGCGGGACGAGGGGAGCGGGTGAGTCGCGGGGCGCGTCCGGAGGGGCGGCGCCTCCCGGCACGCGCCCGTTACGGCACCCCGGGCGCGCGGCCCTGCCCGGCGTTCGGTACTTTTGGCACCGTGGACAAGAAGAACGCCCTGCGCGCCGGCGCCCTGGCTGCCGGTACGACGCTGATGATGCTGCTCATGTCGTCCCCCGCGCTCGCGCTGACGCGTGACGACGGCGACGACCCCGGCACGGGCCTGAGCGTCATCGAGACGCTGGGCTGGTTCGTGATCGCACCGATCGTGATCTTCGGGGTCATCGCGGGCCTGGTGATGGTGCTGGACAAGTCCCACAAGCAGAGGGACACGACGACCTCCAACATCACGACCAAGGCCGACGCGAAGGCCTGACCACCGGGCTCCGCCGCCCCCCGCGCAGTTCCCAAGGGCGCCGTCCCCGTCGTACGTCCCGTACGTCGACGAGGCCGGCGCCTTCGGCATGCCCGGCCGCCTTGCGCCGGTGCCGGTGCCTGCGCCGGGTCCGGGTCCGGGTCCGGCGGGGCGACGGTGACGGGCGCCGAAGCCGGTCAGCCGGAGCGACGTCGATGCCGGCGGGCGGGCCGTGGCCCGGCGTGCTCAGGGGCTCGGCGCGGTGAGGTAGCGCTGGATGGTGGGCGCCAGCCAGGCCACGATCTCCGGGCGCACGAGCGCCGTCGCGGGGGGAATCCGCAGGACGTAACGGGTGAGCGCCAGCCCGAGCAACTGCATCGCGCACAGCGCGGCCCGGGTGGGGACCTGCTCGGGATCGGGGCAGATCGAGCGGGCGACCGGCAGCAACTGCTCCCGGAAGATCCCCTGCATCCGCTCGGCCCCGGCCTGATTCGTCGTGCCGACGCGCAGCAGGGCGGTCAGTACCTCGTTGTCCTCCCACATGTCGAGAAAGTGCGAGACGAGGGCGCGGCCGACGTCGGAGGTGGGCACCGCCGTCAGGTCGGGGAGCTTCAGATCGATGGCGACAGCGGCCGCGAAGAGGCCCTCCTTGTTGCCGTAGTAGCGCATGACCATCGACGGGTCGATGCTCGCGTCCCTCGCGATGGCCCGGATGGTGGCGCGCTCGTACCCGTCGGCCGCGAAGCGCTCACGGGCGGCGTCGAGGATGGCGGTGCGGGTGGCGTCGGAGCGGCGGGGGGCGGGGGAGGCCGGTGACGCGGACGTGGTGTGCGGCATGCCAACGATTGTAGGCCAACGCCCGTTGACACTCCACCCAGTCCCGCCCTACTGTTGCCAACAAACGTTGACCAACAAGCGTTGACCAACATCTGTTGGCTTCCCGCTTCCCGCTTCCCCCTTCCGGCATCCGGCATCTGACTTCTCGCATCTCGCAATTGGAGGCCACCATGAGCGGCACAGCAGGACCCGCCGAAACCCTCGGCGCCCCCCGGACCCCTGACTCCGTGATCGTCGTCGGCTCCGGCCCCACCGGCCTCCTCCTGGCCGGCGACCTCGCCCACGCCGGCGTCCCCGTCACCGCCCTCGAACGGCGCCCTCACGGCATCAGCAACCTCTCCCGTGCCTTCGGCGTCCACGCCCGCACTCTGGAGCAGCTCGACGCCCGAGGCCTCGCCGACCCGCTGATCGCCACCGGCGGCACCCTCACCGAACTACGCCTCTTCCGCCGTCTCTCCCTCGACCTGAGCACGCTCCCCTCCCGCTTCCCCTACCTGCTCATCACCCCGCAGTACGAGGTGGAGCGCCTGCTGGAGCGGCGGGCACGCGAGCACGGCGCGCGGTTCGCGTACGAGAGCGAGGTCGTCGGCCTGCGTCAGGACAGCACCGGCGTCGACGTGGACGTACGGACTGCGGACGGCACGGTGGTGACCCACCGCGCGGCGTACGTCGTCGGCGCGGACGGCCACCGCAGCGCCGTGCGGGCGGCGATCGGCCTGCCCTTCCCGGGCGTCTCCGTCATCAAGTCCCTCTTCCTGGCGGACGTCAGGCTCGCCGAGAAGCCCGAGACCGTGCTCACGGTCAACGGCGCGGGCGACGCCTTCGCGATGATCGCGAGCTTCGGCGACGGCTGGTACCGCGTCATGGGCTGGAACCGCCGCCATGAGGTCCCCGACGACGCCCCGCTCGACCTCGACGAGGTCAGGGACGTCACGCGCCGCGCCCTGGGCAGCGACTACGGCATGCACGACGCCCGCTGGCTGTCCCGCTTCCACAGCGACGAGCGGCAGGTGCCGCGCTACCGGGCCGGACGGGTCTTCCTCGCCGGTGACGCCGCGCACGTCCACTCCCCGGCCGGTGGGCAGGGCATGAACACCGGTCTCCAGGACGCGGCCAACCTCGGCTGGAAGCTCGCCGCCGCCGTCCACGGCTGGGCGCCGCAGGGGTTGCTGGACACGTACCAGAGCGAGCGTCACCCCGTCGGCAAGGCGGTGCTGCGCAGCAGCGGTGGCCTGGTCCGCCTGGCCCGGGCGCAGAACCCCGTCCTGCGCGCCGCTCGCGCCCTGGTCTCCGCCTTTGCCGGCGCGGCCCGCCCCGCCCGCCGCAAGGCCCTGGCCCAGATCTCCGGCATCGGCTACCGCTACCCCGCCCCCCGCGGCGCCCACCCCCTCACCGGCCGCCGCGCCCCCGACGCGCGCCTCACCACCGGCCGCCTCTACGAGGCCCTGCGCACCGGCCGCTTCCTCCTGATCACCCCGGAGCCCCACGAGCCGGGACCCGCGCCCCGCGCCGACCGCGTGACGGTGAGCCACTGGGAGGGCGCCCGCAGCACGACGCTCCTGGTCCGCCCCGACGGCTACGTCGCCTGGGCGGCCGACTCCGCCGCCCCGGCCATGATCGAGGCAGCGCTGTGCGACCACACCGGCTGAACTCGCCCTAGGGTCGCTCGGTGTGAGCCTCCGCGAGCAAATCCCGCAGCAGGCCGGCCAGTTGACCGGCCTGCTCGTCGGTGAGGGCCGAGAGGGCCGCCGTCTGGACGGCCATGGCGACGCCCATCGCGTCGTCGACGATGCGCAGGCCCGGTTCGGTGAGGGTGACCTGGAGGGCGCGGCGGTCGTGGGGGTCGGGGGAGCGGCGCAGGAGGCCGGCGCGTTCCAGTTTGTCGAGGCGGCCGGTCATGCCGCCGGTGGTCAGCATCAGGGCGGCCGAGAGCCGGCGTGGCGAGAGGGTGTACGACTCGCCGGCGCGGCGCAGCGCGGCGAGGACGTCGAACTCGCCACGTGAGATGCCGAAGCGGGTGAACGCCTTCTCCATCCGGTCGTCCATCGTGCGTGCCAGGCGGTGGAGGCGGCCGAAGACCTCGATCGTCCTGGTGTCCAGGTCGGGGCGTACGGCGACCCACTGATCGACGATGACGTCGACCGGGTCCCCCTGCGCGGCGGAGGGGCCGGAGTCCGAGGTCATGGGGGGAGTATCCGTGCGGGATACGGCGGCCGCAAGGAAATGGCGCGCACGCCGGCCGCGTCGCCGGTGCTGATGGCGCTGGGCGACGCGCGAGCGGCGTACGGCTCGGCGGTCGCGGGGCCGCCGGGCTGCTGATCGCCCGCGCGGGGAGACTCCTGCTGCTGCTGCTGCTGCTGGTGGTGGTGCTGGTGCTGGTGCTGGTGGTGGGCGCGGGCGCCGGGTTCGGGACCGCCTGGACGACCGTCGCGTCGTCGGACGCCCCTGCGAGGGGCGCCCCCCGAGCCGTGCTCGGCGGGCGCCCCGGGCGGTCGGACCGGCAGATGGTTACCCCTGAGCCGCCGCATCCGCGGCCTGCGCCCGCAGCGCTCGTTCGATGCCCGCGCGGGACTCCGACACGAGCCGCCGCAGCGCCGCGCTCGGCTCCGCCGTCGACAGCCACTCGTCCGTCTTCGCGAGGGTCTCCTCAAAGACCTGCACCGCCGGGTACAGCCCGACCGCGATCTGCTGGGCCATCTCGTGCGAGCGGGAGTCCCAGACGGACTTCAGCGCCGCGAAGTACTTGTCGGTGTACGGCGCGAGCAGCTCCCGCTGGTCCGTCTGCACGAAGCCCCCGATGACCGCTTCCTGCACGGCGTTCGGCAGCTTGTCGGACTCGACGACCGAGGCCCAGGCCTCCGCCTTCGCCTCCTGCGTGGGCCGGGCGGCCCGGGCGGTGCCGGCGTGGCGTTCGCCGGCCGCCGTCCGGTCACGCTCGTACTCGCCGGCGATCTCCGCTTCGTCGAAGCGGCCGACGGCCGCGAGCCGCTGGACGAACGCCCAGCGCAGCTCCGTGTCCACGACCAGCCCCTGCACGGTCTGCGAGCCGTCCAGCAGCGCCTCCAGCAGGTCCAGCTGCTCCGGCGTCCGCGCGGTGGCCGCGAAGGCGCGCGCCCAGGCGAGCTGGTGGTCGCTGCCCGCGTCGGCGGCGCGCAGGTGCGCCAGCGTGGCGTCCGTCCAGCGGGCCAGCAGCGTCTCGCGGGCGGCCGGGTCGGCGTACAGGTCGATCGCCAGCTTCACCTGCCGCTGCAGCGACTGCACCACGCCGATGTCCGACTCCTTGCCGATGCCGGAGAGGACGAGGGAGAGGTAGTCACGGGTGGCGAGCTCCGCGTCCCGGGTCATGTCCCAGGCCGACGCCCAGCACAGCGCCCTCGGCAGCGACGACTCGAAGTCGCCGAGGTGCTCGGTGACGAAGGCCAGCGACTGCTCGTCGAGGCGGACCTTCGCGTACGACAGGTCGTCGTCGTTCAGCAGGACGACGTCCGGGCGCTGCCGCCCCACCAGCTGCGGTACGGCCGTCAGTTCGCCGTCCACGTCCAGCTCGACGCGCTCCTGGCGCACCAGCTTCCCCGCCTCGTCGTCCATCGTGTACAGGCCGACCGCGATCCGGTGCGGGCGCAGTGTCGGCTCGCCCTTCGCGCCCGTGGGCAGCGCGGGCGCCTCCTGGCGGATCGCGAAGGAGGTGATGGCACCGTCCGCGTCCGTCCCGATCTCGGGGCGCAGCACGTTGATCCCGGCCGTCTCCAGCCACAGCTTCGACCAGGTCTTCAGGTCCCGTCCGGAGGTCTCCTCCAGGGCGGTCAGCAGGTCGCTGAGGCGGGTGTTGCCGTACGCGTGCCGCTTGAAGTAGGCCTGCACACCGCGGAAGAACTCGTCCTCACCGACGTAGGCGACGAGCTGCTTCAGCACGGAGGCGCCCTTGGCGTACGTGATGCCGTCGAAGTTGACGAGCACGTCGTCCAGGTCGTTGATCTCCGCCATGATCGGGTGCGTGGACGGCAGCTGGTCCTGGCGGTAGGCCCAGGTCTTCATGGAGTTGGCGAAGGTCGTCCACGCGTGCGGCCAGCGCGAACCGGGCGCGGCGGCCTGGCAGGCGATGGACGTGTAGGTGGCGAACGACTCGTTCAGCCACAGGTCGTTCCACCACTCCATGGTGACCAGGTCGCCGAACCACATGTGGGCCAGCTCGTGCAGGATGGTCTCGGCGCGCATCTCGTACGCCGCGTCCGTCACCTTCGAACGGAAGACGTACTGGTCGCGGATGGTCACCGCGCCCGCGTTCTCCATCGCGCCGGCGTTGAACTCCGGCACGAACAGCTGGTCGTACTTCTCGAACGGGTACGCGTAGTCGAACTTCTCCTGGAACCAGTCGAAGCCCTGCCGGGTCACCTCGAAGATCGCGTCCGAGTCGAGGTACTCGGCGAGGGAGGGCCGGCAGTAGATGCCGAGCGGGACGGACCGGCCGTCCTTCTCGTACACGCTGTGCACGCTGTGGTACGGGCCGACGATCAGCGCCGTGATGTACGTCGAGATGCGCGGCGTCGGCTCGAAGACCCAGACGCTGTCCTGCGGCTCGGGCGTGGGCGAGTTGGAGATGACGGTCCAGCCCTCGGGCGCACGCACGGAGAACTGGAAGGTCGCCTTCAGATCCGGCTGCTCGAAGGACGCGAACACCCGGCGGGCGTCCGGCACCTCGAACTGGGTGTAGAGGTAGGCCTGGTCGTCGACCGGGTCGACGAACTTGTGCAGACCCTCACCGGTGTTGGTGTACGCGCAGTCGGCGGCGACGCGCAGTACGTTCCGGCCCTGGAGCAGGCCGGCCAGGGCGATCCGGGAGTCCTTGAAGACCGCGCCGGGGTCGAGCGGGTCGCCGTTGAGAGTGATCTCGTGGACCGTCGGCGCCACCAGGTCGATGAAGGACTCGGCACCGTTCTCGGCGACATCGAAGCGCACCGTGGTCACGGACCGGAAGGTGTCGCCCTCCTGCGCCCCGGACAGGTCGAGCTCGATCTCGTACGAGTCAACGGTGAGCAGCTTCGCCCGCTGCTGCGCCTCTTCGCGAGTCAGGTTTGTGCCAGGCACGCGGTCATCTCCTCGTTATGTGTCGGTTCCGCCATCCTTCCACGCGACCTGCGCGGATGGCGATGTCCGTTCACCGCCGGTGGGCGCGGCCGGGGCGCGCGAACCTGGGCCCATGACGACGTACTTTGCACGAGCCATCGAAGCGCCGGTCCTGAGGCAGTTGCGTGCCGTCGACGACGCGGGACGCGAGACGGCTGCCGTGTCGGACGAGGCGGGCGGGGCGCCGCTGCGCTGCTGCCTGCGCCGCAGCGCCCCCGGCGAGGACATCGCCCTGGTCTCGTACGCGCCGCTGCGCCGCTGGGCCAGGGAGACGGGCGCCGAGCCAGGGCCGTACGACGAACAAGGCCCCGTCTTCATCCATGCGGGGGAATGCGCGGGGCCGCGCGGCGGCGACGCCCTCCCCTTCACGAACGCGCATCGCACGCTGCGCCGCTACTCGGCCGAGGGCCGCATCCTGGGCGGCCGTCTGGTCGAGGACGACTTCGAGGCGGCGCTCACGGACGCGTTCGACGACCCGGAGGTGGCACTCGTCCACGTCCGGGCCGTCGAGTACGGCTGTTTCCTCTACGAGGTCCGCGAGGACCAGGCGGGGTAGCGGTCGGACGGCGGTCACGACGGCGCCGACGATCGACGCCACCCGTGCCCCCGCACCTCCGGTGCGCTCAGCCGGCCGCCCTGGCGGACAGCTCCGCCGCCACCAGTTCCGCGATCTGCACCGCGTTCAGCGCCGCGCCCTTGCGGAGGTTGTCGTTGGAGACGAACAGGGCGAGGCCGTGGTCCACGGTCTCGTCCTGGCGGACGCGGCCGACGTACGAGGGGTCCTGACCGGCCGCCTGGAGCGGGGTCGGGACCTCGGTCAGGGCCACGCCGGGGGCGCCGGCCAGCAGCTCCTTGGCGCGCTCGACGCTGATCGGCCGGGCGAAACGGGCGTTGACCTGGAGCGAGTGACCGGTGAAGACCGGCACGCGGACACAGGTGCCGGAGACCTTCAGGCCGGGGATTTCCAGGATCTTGCGGGACTCGTGGCGGAGCTTCTGCTCCTCGTCGGTCTCGTTCAGGCCGTCGTCCACCACCGAGCCGGCCATCGGCAGCACGTTGTACGCGATCGGCGCGACGTACTTGGCAGGCGCCGGGAACTGGGCCGCCGAGCCGTCGTGCGTCAGCTTCGGCGCGTCCTCGCCGACCTTCTCGACCTGCTCGAACAGCTCGTCCACACCGGCGAGACCGGAGCCGGACACCGCCTGGTAGGTGGCGACGACGAGGGCTTCGAGGCCCGCCTCCTCGTGCAGCGGCTTCAGCACCGGCATCGCGGCCATGGTCGTGCAGTTCGGGTTGGCGATGATGCCCTTGGGGCGGCTCGCGATCGCGTGCGGGTTCACCTCGGACACCACCAGGGGCACGTCCGGGTCCCGGCGCCACGCGGAGGAGTTGTCGATCACGACCGGGCCCTGCCCGGCGACCTTCTCGGCCAGCGCCTTGGAGGTCGAGCCGCCCGCGGAGAACAGGACGATGTCCAGGCCGGTGTAGTCGGCCGTGGCCGCGTCCTCCACGGTCACGCCGTCCAGGACCGTGCCCGCCGAGCGGGCCGAGGCGAACAGCCGCAGCTGCGTCACCGGAAAGTCGCGTTCCGTGAGGATTCTGCGCATGACCGTGCCGACCTGACCGGTGGCTCCGACGATTCCGACCCTCACGGCGACTCCTTTGCGTGGTGTGCGAGCGCCCCGTCCCTGACCGGGGCCTTTCCATCATGCGGGGCACCTGGGCCCCTGTGTCCAATCTTTTGGGCTTGTGCCCGCCTGGTGGGACGGGGCCTCTATGACCTACGCCACTGATGGCTGCCCCGAGCGGGGCCGAACGTTTCGGCCCGTCCGGGCGTCATAGGGGAAACGCGGCAAGGAGAGGGGTGGCTGTGCTGCGCAGAATGGCGCGCCGCGGCCAGGGGGGCGACGTTCACGGTGATGTCGGGGATCCCCTGGACGCGGCCCAGGAGCGCCGGGTGCGGGCAGTGCTCGCGCTGGGCGGAGTGCCGCAGGCGGACCTGCCGGACGGGGTGCAGCAGGTACGCCTGCGGCTGCTGGAGCGGGCCGCGAGCGGCCGCGAGGCACCACGGGACGTCTCGGCGTGGGCGGCGGTCGTCGCCTCCAACCTCGCCATGGACTGGCACCGGGCCCGACGCCGCCAGGAGCGGATCGGGGAACGCCTGGCCTCGCTGCGCCAGCCGGCGCACCCCTCCGGTGAGGACACCAGCCTGCTGTCCCTCGCCGTCGCCCAGGGCCTGGACGAGCTGCCCGACGCCCAGCGTCAGGTCCTCGTCCTGCGGTTCTACGCCGATCTGCCGGTGCGTTCCATCGCGCAGGAGCTCGGCGTCCCGGAGGGCACGGTCAAGAGCAGGCTGCACACGGCGGTCCGGGCCCTGCGCGCCCGCCTGCACGAGGACGAGGTGGTGTGACGTGACCGTGGAGCGTGACGGGCAGGGCGGCTTGGATCCCCGCGATCCGCTGATGGCCGTCATCACCGGCGAGCCGCTGCCGGATGCGGCACGCGCGGACGCCGCCCTGCTGGCCGAGTACCGGTCGGCCGAGGCCGACGTGGCGGTGCTGCGGGAACAACTGGGGGTCATCGGCGAGGCGCTGACGGAGGTTCCGGAGGCCGCGGAGCCGCCGGCGAGGTCCCCGGCGCCGTCGGTCCGGGTACGCCCGCACCGCCGCCGCCCCTTCGCCCTCGCCCTCGTCGCGGCCGGGGTCGCGGCGGCCGGGACCGTGGTGGTGGGCATGGGCTGGCTGCTGGCCCAGGCCGGCGGCGGCGCGACGGAGACGTCCGGGGCGGGCGCCGACAGCGCCCGGTCCGACTCCTCCTCGGAGGCCGTCGGCCCCCTCGGCTCCCCCGAGTACCTGGCCTGCGCCCGTCTGGTCGCCGAGGGCGAGGTGACGGACACCCGGCCCGTCCCCGGCACCGCCGAGGAACGCGTCACCCTGGAGGTGAGCCGCTCCTACGAACCGGCGGACGGCGACACCGAGGTCTCGTTCGTGATCCCCGCGAGCGCCGGTCTTGACGAGGGCGAGCAGGTCCTCGTCGCCCTCCGCCGCGGCAGCGCGTCGCCCGATGTCTGGCTCGTCGGCGAGCAGGCGATCGCCGGCCAACGGCAGCTGCTCGCGGAGACCCTGCCGCAGGCTCGCGCCACAGCCTGTGAGTAGCGAAAGGGGCGGGCGCCCGTACGGACGCCCGCCCCTCAGCCGTACCGGTTGCCTACGGCGTGACCTTCTCGATCTTCACGTTGCCGACGCCCGCGGCCGTGCCGCGCGCGTTGACCAGCTGCACCTGGCCGAAGAACTCACGTCCCTCCGGCGCGGCCGCGGCGGCGGTGACGCTGCCGGTGACCGTGGCCGAGTCCCCCGTGCCGAGCTTCACCGGCGCCGAGCCGTCCACGCTCACGCTGCCGAGGGCGGCGGAGTAGAAGACGTCCCGGTAGTCGTAGGCGGTGGAGCCGGCCGGCACCCCGTAGCCGTAGACCTCGATGGTGTACGTGCCGGCCTTCGGGGAGGTGATGGACACCTGCTCCTCGGAGTCGCCGTCGGCGTCCTGGCCGACGACCGCGCCGGTGCTGTCGTAGACGGTCAGGTCCAGGTCGGCCGCCGCGTCGGAGACGCCTCCGATGGCCACGTCGAGCGAGCTGGCGCCCTCCGGGACCTCGACCGTGGTGGTCTGGGCCTCGCCCTGCGCGATCGTCGGGCGGGTGGTCTTGGACGAGCCGAGCGGCCCGCCGGCCAGCTTGCCGTCGATCGCGGCGTAGCCGTTGGTCACCTTCCAGGAGGCGGTGGCCGGTACACCGACCTTGGCCTCGGGCACGGTCACGGTCTCCGGGTCGAAGGCCGCGCCGAGCACGGTGACGTCCAGCTTGTACGGGTTGTCGAGCAGCGGCGACGTACGGCGCGACTCGACCTCGATCTCCCAGACGCCGGGCTGCGGGTCGGCGTACGCACGCAGGTCGGGGCGGCAGGTGTTGGCGGGGTTGGTGTAGTTCGGGTAGCAGTTGATCGTCGACGTCGGGTCGGACGGGACGCCGTACGGGTGGATGGCGATGAACCGGGTCTGGCTCCTGTCCTTCAGCCCGCTGAGCGCGACCTCCAGCGACCTGGCGCCCTCGGGCACGGTCACGAAGTACGAGGTGGTGCTGTTGCGCTGCACCGAACCGGACGCGGCGTAGCTGTACTTCAGCGGCTGCGCGACGACGACCGTGTTGAGGACCAGCTTGTCGATGCCCTCGGTGCGCGGGTCGTCGACCTCGAGGATCGCGCTCTTCAGCCCGGCGGACTTCGGCGCGGCCTGCACCTTGACGGTGACCGGCTCGTTCAGCGGGAGCTTCACCACGTCGGATCCGACGATGCGGAAGGTGCGTCCCTGGTTGTTCTCGAAGTGCAGCTCGTGCCGGACGGCCTTGTCGGGACCGGACGTACGGGTGATCGTGACGTCGTACGTCTTCTTCTGGCCGGCCTTCAGGCCGCCCTCACGGTCGTACAGGCCGGTGCCGTGGCCGGGCGTCTTCAGGAACTGGTCGATCGCGGTGTCGACCGGCGCCTTCACCGTGTAGGTGTGCGCGGTGGCGCCGTCGCGGATCGAGTCCCAGGCGTCCTCGATGTTGACCAGGCCCGCGCCCTCCTCGTACGCCTGCACACCCTTGATGTGGTCGGCGGTCGAGGTGAGCGCCGTGCGCAGGGTCGCCGGGGTGAGGTCGATGCCCTTCTGCTTGGCGGCGGACAGCAGCAGCGCGGCGGCGCCCGTCGCCTGCGGGGAGGCCATCGAGGTGCCCTGGAGCATGGAGTAGCCGGGCGGCAGGCTGTAGCCGGCCTCGGCGACCGGGCCGCCGGGTGACCAGGTCTGCGTGGTGTTGATGGCGGCGCCGGGCGCCGACAGCGTCGGCGTGAAGCCGCCGTCCTCACGCGGGCCGCGCGAGGAGAACGGCATCATCGCGTACCGCTTCTCCACCTTCGAGCCGTAGTTGGCGGCCCAGGTCTCCCTGGAGACGGTCGCGCCGACCGAGATCACCTTGTCGGCCAGCGACGGGTCGCCGATGGTGTTGGCGCCGGGGCCGGAGTTGCCCGCGGAGATCACCAGCTGGACGCCGTACTCGTCGATCAGGCGCGTGTACAGCTCGGCGCGCGCGTTGTTGCCGTCGTTGAGGGCCGGGAGGCCGCCGATCGACATGTTGACGATGTCGACGCCCCGGTTGACGACGAGGTCGATCATGCCCTCGGTGAGGGCCACGTTGGTGCAGCCGCCGGACCAGGTGCAGGCCCGGGAGGAGACCAGCTTGGCTCCGGGAGCGGCGCCGTTCATCCGGCCGCCGAACAGGCTGTTGGCGGCGGTGATGCCGGCCACGTGCGTGCCGTGCGAGCCCTCGATGACGCCGATGCTGACGTAGTCGGCCTTGGCGCCGGCCGCGTTGTGGACGACGTCCTTGCGGATCTCGATCACGAACGGGATCCGCTCGGCGATCTCGGTGGCCGGGTCGTCGGTGCCGAAGTAGCCGATCTGGAAGCCGTCCTTGTACGGCTTCATCGCGGCCTCGTCGGTGAAGTCGAGGTCGTCGTCCAGGTCGACGCGCGCGGTGCCGGAGGCGGCGTCGTACAGCACGCCCCAGACGTCCGTGGTGTCGCCGTCGCGGTTCAGGTCACCGGCCATGTCGCCACCGGTGGTGGCGGACTCGGAGAAGTAGTTGAACTTGTACGAGCCCTCGGGCGCCTTGAACGTCTCGGTGCCGAGCGTGGGCGTGGTGATGGCGAAGGTCGGGCCGCTGACCGCCGTGGTCATCCGGCGCCAGGTGCCGTCGCCGTCGACGACGGGGTCCGTCGCGGTCACCCAGTCGACGATCTTCCGTTCACCGGTCGTCGTCTTCTGCAGCGCCGGGTGGCCGAGGTCCACACCCGAGTCGAGGATGCCGATGGTGACGCCGCGGCCGTCCGCCTTCGGGTGGTCCTCGACGAAGTCGACGGCACCGGTCTCGAAGGACGGGTTGTACGGGTTCTCGGCCGGGGTCTTCCTGCCCGGCGCGGGGTACGCGCGGTCGGCCTTGGTGCCCTGCGGGGCGCCCGCGTTCGGCCGCGGGTCGTCCAGCGGTATCTCCTCGCGCAGGTCGATGCCGTGCACGGAGGAGAGCTTGGTGGCGGCGGCGATGGCCGCGTCCGCCTTGGCGGTGGGCACCGTGGCCCGGACGTAGCCCAGCTTGTCGTACGTACGGCCGACGAGGCCGCCGTCGACCGAGTCGAGCTGCTCGGCGACCTGCTTCGTGCTGCCCGGCGCGGTGGCGATCATCATGGTCACGCTCTTGTCGCCCGCGGCCTTGGCCTGCGCGAGCAGCTCGGCGTCGTCGGAGCCGAGCTTGTCGTGGGCGGACTTCACGCCGGGGTCGGCGGCCGTGGGCGCCTGGTCCGCGGCGAGCGCCATGGGTATCGGCCCGGCCGCGGCCAGCGCGGCGACGAGGCCGGCGGCCACGGCGATCCGGGCCACGCGTCTCGCGCCCGGTATCGGTTCGCTCTGGGGGGTGAGTGTCATCGGCATCCCTTGCTGGGTTAAGGAACGAGACAGTCCGGAATTCGGTCCCGGACGACCGCTCAGCCTTACGCAACGCAGGGATGTTTGGCGAGGGTTGACCGAATCGCAATGGATGAATGGGGAAAACCCGCGATGCCCAGGGGTGGACACAGGGGATGAGCAGAACATTTCGGGTGGCGGGTGGCATTCCTGGTGTGAGGGGATAACGTCCCCTCGTGCGCGAGAAGTTGAGGGTGGCGGCCTACGCCATATGCGTCCGGGACGGCCAGGTGCTGCTCGCCCGCTCCCCGGCCCCCGACGGCACCCCCGAGTGGGTGCTGCCCGGCGGAGGCATGGAGCACGGCGAGGATCCCTACGACACCGTCCGCCGGGAGGTGCGCGAGGAGACCGGCTACCGCATCGAGGTCACCGGCATCCTCGGCGTCCACTCCCTCCACCGCACCTTCCCCGGCCGCCGCTTCCGTCCGGCGACCGACCACCACGGCGTACGCCTGGTGTACGAGGGGACCGTGGTCGGCGGCGAACTGCGCCACGAGATCGGCGGCTCCACCGACATGGCCGCCTGGCACGGACTCGACGCCGTACCAGCCCTGCGGCGCATCGGCCTGGTCGACCTGGGCCTGCGGCTGTGGCGCGAGCGCCCGGCCGCGGGGCGCGTCGACCTGGCGTAGGAGACTCGGCACGCCGGATGAACTCCCGGCTGACCGCTCCCGGGCCGCGCGGGGAGCGTCCGCCGCCGCTCGCCCCCTGCACGCCCGGCACCACCCTCGCCGGTCTCGCCGCTCCCCGCACCGCACGGACTTCGCCGGTCTTTCCCCGGCCGGTCCGGCCTCCCTCCGCCGCCAGTCCTTCAACGCCCCGGAGCCCGTACGGACCTGGCGGGCGGCGCGCCGCGACCGCCACACCGAGCTGGTCCTGAAAAAGGGCTGAAACCCGCTCAACCGGGACGCCCTCCGGCAACCTTCACGCGGTGCTCATGGTTTCTTCCTCCGACTGTGCTGTGATCCGAAATGGATCCGAGGGGATCAGATGGGGGATGACATGAGCGTACGAGTGACCCTGGTGGCGGCGACGGCCGTGGCACTGTCGGCCGCCCTGGCCGGCGCGGCCCTGGCGACCCCCACCGGCGGCCATGACGCGACCCGCGAGGCGCTGCGGGCCGCCGTGCGGGACGGCGTGCCCGGCGTCACGGCGACCGCGAAGGACGCGCACGGCACCTGGCGGGCGACCGAGGGCGTGGGCAACCTCCGCACCGGGCAGCCGCGTTCGGCGGCCGACCACTACCGGGTGGGCAGCATCACCAAGACGTTCGTGGCGACGGTGCTGCTCCAGCTGGAGGCGGAGGGCCGGCTGTCGCTGGACGACAAGGTGGGCAAGTGGCTGCCGGGCGCGGTACGGGGCAACGGCCACGACGGTCGCAGGATCAGCCTCCGCCAGCTGCTCAACCACACCAGCGGCATCTACGACTACACCTCGGACGAGGAGTTCGGCCGCACGTACTTCCTGAAGGACGGCTTCCTCGCGCACCGCTACGACACCGACGAACCCTCCGAGCTGCTGGCGGTCGCGATGGCCCACGAGCCGGAGTTCGCGCCGGGCACGTCCTGGAGCTACTCCAACACCAACTACGTCCTCGCCGGAATGGTGATCGAGAAGGCGACCGGCCGTCCCTACGGCGCGGAGATCCGCGACCGGATCATCGAGCCCCTGCACCTGCGCGCCACCTCGGTGCCCGGCACGCGGGCCGCCGTCCCGCAGCCCAGCAGCCGCGCTTACAGCAAGCTGGCGCAGACGGCGACCGGGCCGACGTACGACGTCACGAGGCTCAACCCCTCCCTGGCGTACGCGGCCGGCGAGATGATCTCCGACTCGGCGGACCTCAGCCGCTTCTACCGGGCGCTGCTCGGCGGCGACTTGCTGCCACCGAGGCAGCTGAAGGCGATGAAGACGACGGTGCCGATCGACGGCGCCCCCAACGTCGCGTACGGGCTCGGCCTGATGGACCGGAAGCTGTCCTGCGGAGTCCACGTCTGGGGTCACGGCGGCGGCATACACGGCTCCTCGTCCGAGGCCGTCACCACCCCCGACGGCCGCCACTCCCTCGCCCTCAACTTCAACGGCGACTGGGCGGGCGACAGCGAGGCGGTGATCGAGGCGGAGTTCTGCGGCGACCGCCGGCCGCGGGACGCGTCCTGAAGCCCTGAGTCGCCCCGGCACGCCCTGCCATGCCCCGGCGCGCCCTGACATGAGGAGGGGCGGGGGGGGGGGGGGGGCCCCGCCCCCCCCCCCCCCCCACCCCCGCGGGGGGCCCCCCCCCCCCCCCCCCGGGGGCCCCCCCCACCCCAAACCCCCCCCCCCCGCGCCCCCCCCCCCC